>JBBRSO010000213.1:0-4483 GCA_038245405.1 Bacteroidales bacterium | reverse complement strand
TAATTTTATTTCATATTATTAAAAAAATAATACTTTTGTTTCGGTATTAGACGAAACACTAAATGATATGGGGATAAAGGAAAAGATATTCACGGAATCTCAGACAAAGATTGCCAGATATTCCAAAGCACTCGGGCATCCTGTACGGGTTTTTATAATGGAATACTTATTAAATAACGCTGATAAATGTTGTTATAGCGGTGATATGGCTGAAGAACTTCCCATAGCCAGATCAACACTTTCGGAACATCTTAGCGAACTAAAAGCGGCCGGATTAATTCAGGGTGAAATAAATCCTCCATATATCAAATATTGTATAAATAAGTCTGGTTGGGCTGAAGCAAAAGAGTTGCTTGGCGGGTTTTTAATTAAAAAATAGTAATACTAAATAGGATGGAAATTAAAATATTGGGTACAGGTTGTTCAAAATGCAAATCTCTTGAAGAACTTACCCGGAAAGTTGTAAAGGATAACGGAATCGAAGCAGATGTAACTAAGGTAGAAGATATTTTAGAGATAATGAAGTACAACATTATGACAACTCCGGCCCTGGTTGTAAACGGGAAAGTCGTATCAAAAGGGCGCATTCCGTCAGCTGATGAGATAAAACAATTTCTAACCAAATAACAGTATCAGCATGAGAAAACTATTCTTAATCAGCTTTGTACTCAAATCTTACTTTTAAAAAAATTTAAACTAATATTTCGTCTCTTTCCGAAATACAATTGCTTTTTGTTATGAAAAATTTAAAAACAAATATTTTGTTGCCGGTTATACTACTCCCGTTATGGTATTTCATTTATCATAATCTTCAGCCATTTACCGACTGGCTAACAGATTCAGTATTTGGAATGACAAAAGGAGCACATCTCACGGAAGCCATCCGGTTCTTTGTTTTTGAATTTCCAAAAGTGATGATGCTGCTTACCCTTATCGTTTTCATGGTAGGAATAATCAGGACATATTTCACTCCTGAGCGTACACGCAAGGCTCTCGAAGGAAAGAAAACCTTCACTGCAAATGTTCTCGCATCAGCACTTGGTATAGTAACTCCATTTTGTTCCTGCTCGGCTATTCCACTGTTCCTTGGTTTTGTGGAATCCGGTGTCCCGCTGGGAGTAACATTTTCATTTCTTATTTCATCCCCAATGATAAATGAGGTTGCGGTAATCCTTTTATATGGCATGTTCGGATGGAAGGTGGCGGCTATCTATGTTGTTACAGGATTAGTTATTGCAATAGTAGCTGGCTGGGTAATCGGTTTGCTGAAGCTTGAAAAATGGGTTGAGCCATGGGTATATGAAACTCACCTCGGAAATGATAGTGAGGAGGAAGGAGCAATACCATTTGGAAGCAGAATCAGTCTTGGATATGATGCTGTAAGGGATATTGTAAGTAAAGTGTGGATTTATGTAGCACTGGGTATTGCAGTCGGTGCCGGAGCACATGGCTATGTGCCTGAAGATTTTATGGCAGCATTAATGGGAAAATCTGCCTGGTATTCAGTACCATTATCTATCTTAATCGGGATCCCGTTATATTCCAATGCTGCAGGTATTGTGCCAATTGTATCGGTACTGATTGAAAAAGGAGCATCCCTCGGAACATCGCTTGCATTTATGATGGCGGTAATTGGCTTATCGCTACCAGAAATGATTATCCTGCGCAAAGTGCTGAAACTACCTTTAATATTTACATTTATCGGAGTAGTAGGATTTGGAATAATGATTGTAGGGTATTTGTTCAATATGGTTTTTTAAACAAAATGTAAATTGGAATTATAACAATTGGCGTCACAATAAATCAGATTGAAGGTAAGCCTAAGACAATCTAAGTACTAAAAAATGAAGATATTAATATTATGCACAGGTAATAGCTGCCGGAGTCAGATGGCTCAGGGTTTCTTGCAATCGTCCGATAAGAATCTGGATGTTCATTCGGCAGGAACCAAACCGGCCTTACAGGTTAATCAAAAAGCGGTTAAGGTTATGAAGGAGGCGGGTATTGACATAAGCAAGTAAAACACCGTTTGCATTTGGGTTTTAAAGATCCTTCACATACGTCTGAATTCAGGAGAATCAGGGATGAGATAAAAAATAGTTTTTATAATCTATACACAGAACAAATTAAACCGCAATTATGAGCCGAAGAATTAAAGCTAATTGTAAAAGAGAAATACGGTGAAATCGCAAAACAAAATAACCAGTAATTATGTTCTTAATCTTGTGAATTTAATTTTAATAGTATAATGGATGCCCCCAAAAGACTATCATTTTTAGATCGTTATCTGACTCTCTGGATTTTTCTGGCAATGTTCATTGGCGTCGGATCAGGATTCCTGGTTCCCCAGATTGCAGGTTTCTGGAGTAAGTTTCAGAGCGGCACTACCAATATCCCTATTGCAATCGGTCTGATTGTTATGATGTATCCTCCTCTGGCAAAAGTAAAATATGAAGAGCTCGGGGATGTCTTCCGCGACAAAAAAATACTCACACTCTCATTAGTTCAAAACTGGATCATTGGGCCGGTACTAATGTTCGCACTGGCTGTTATTTTTCTGCATAACTATCCAGAATATATGGCGGGTCTCATCCTTATTGGACTTGCAAGATGTATCGCTATGGTTATAGTCTGGAATGAACTTGCCAAAGGTGATACTCAATATGCTGCCGGACTGGTAGCTTTTAATTCTATATTTCAGGTACTTTTTTTCTCAGTATATGCCTATTTCTTCATAACTCTTGTTCCTTCCTGGATCGGACTTAAATCATTTGCCGTACATATTACGATCGGCCAGATTGCAAAGAGCGTATTCATATACCTTGGTATTCCTTTTCTGGCAGGAATGCTGACCCGGTTTCTGCTTCTCAGGGTAAAATCAAAAGAGTGGTATGAGAAGAAGTTTATACCTAAAATAAGTCCTTTAACACTGATTGCCCTTCTTTTTACTATTTTCGTAATGTTCTCATTAAAAGGAGAATATATTGTGAAGATTCCGCTTGATGTAGTGCGTATTGCGATTCCGTTGATGATATATTTTATTGTAATGTTTTTAGTTTCCTTTTTTATGGGGAAAAAGATTGGCGCAGACTACTCAAAAACAGCAACTATCTCATTCACAGCTGCGAGTAATAACTTTGAGCTTGCAATTGCAGTAGCAGTGGCAGTGTTCGGAATCGACTCCGGCGAAGCATTTGCTGCTGTTATTGGTCCCCTGGTTGAAGTGCCGGTTCTGATAAGCCTTGTAAATGTGGCTTTGTTTTTTCAAAAGAAGTATTTTAAACAGGAAATTAAAGCTTAGTTAGATAATGAATTCAGAATTATTCATATTTAAGTTTTAAAAAAAGATGAATCTAAAGACCACTTTCCTGCACCATAGATGAAGAGATAAACCAGTAACAATGTCATTGCAAAATCGGTGCGGTATTCATGAGCCATTGCCCAGAATCCTTTGTCTGTAAGGATAGGCCATTTGGTTGTAACGAATGCAGTCATCATAATAATAAACAGGGGAATTGCTGCAAGTCTGATGAATAATCCAAGTAAAACAAGCGAACCACAAATTATTTCAAATGCCCCGGTAAAATAAGCCCAGAAAGCAGGGTCGGCAAACCCTATTTTTTCGAAACGGCCCGTACCGTCGAGCTCGGGAAACAGATACTTCTGAATACCTTCTGACAGGAAGACCAAACCAACTACCAGCCTGATAAGGATTGCCCTGTTATCATTGACTGTGCTAAGAATAAGTGCACTAAGGTTTTTTTTAGTTTTCATGTATTTTGAATTAAATTAGCCCTTGTACCCAACACCATAGAAAATCCAGCTTCTGATTATCCTTTCGCGCTTCTCCGGTTGGCGCACCTGTAGAATACTTTGATACTCCCCTTCCTCAGACAACTTACTTACAAAGTTAAGATAGATTTCTTTTCCTGCCAATTGGCTGGAAAAGAAATCTAAGCGGCATGGGAAAATAGCTGTTCGGGCTTTTTGAACTCTTAATTTCGAAAGTTAAAACGTAACTTTGTCAAGGATGACTGCCTGAAAATTATGAAGAGTGATTACAAGGCTGCTCCATGCCCTTGTGAAAAGAATAATAAAAGGTGAGACAATGATAGAACACGAATATTCATTCAGGGTTATGTACCCCGATACAGACCAGATGGGCACTGTACATCATGCAAATTATGTAAAGTATTACGAAACAGCTCGTTGGGAGTTATTCCGCAGCATTGGCATATCTTACTTTTCGGTAGAAGAGGCCGGATTCATGCTTCCTGTAATAAGGATGAATTTCCATTTTCTGAAAACCACGCATTATGATGCCCTTCTTAAGGTTAAAACAACTCTGAAAGCAATTAAAGGGGTGCGGATTTGGTTTACATACAAATTGTATAACGAAAACGATGAGTTAATAAACGAAGCCGAAACAGAACTGGCTTTTGTTGGCAAAGGCAACTGGAAACCATGTGCTGCTCCGGATTTT
>JBBRSO010000212.1:0-4510 GCA_038245405.1 Bacteroidales bacterium | reverse complement strand
TATCTTGAGGAGTTTAAACTGGACGAAGCCGAAAAAGAATTTCTGAAATTCATCAAAATGGCTCCTAAAGAAAAACTGGGATATGCAAACCTGGGGCTGGCATATTTGAGGATGGGCAAATATCCGGAGGCGAAAAAGCAGCTTTTTGAAGCAATCAAGATAGATCCAAAGGATCCGGATATCAGATTATTGCTTGCGACAGTATACCAGATGAATGACGAACGCGAGAAAGCCATAGAAGAACTTACAGAAGCACTTACGTTTGCTCCCGGCCATATTAAAATATTGTATGATCTCACTGAGCTATATTCAGCATCAACAGATGCCAAGGCTCAGGAGGAGAGAAAAAAATATCTCCTTCAGCTTTCCGAAAAAGCCCCCGGAAATATTGTACCGCTGCTCAACCTCACAGATATCTATATCAGGAATGGAGAAACCGACAGAGCGCTTGAGAAACTTGAAAATATCCATAAACAATTCCCTGAGTTCCCTAAGGAAGCAATTGACTATTACAATAAAACACTTGATTTACTCAAAAAAAAGGATCAGACTAATGCACTCATTCAGTTCACAATTTTCCATAACTACATGAAGGTTACGTCGCCATACCAGGCAGGCATAATGGATCTGAAGGGGCCGGGGGGCTCTCTCATTGGCTTTCCGCTTATTACTTATGATCAGCAACCGGCGTCTGCTTCAACAGGAAACAAGTCGATTCTCGACGTAATTAAATTTACTGATGCTACTGCATCGGCAGGGTTAAATATTGTTTCTGCCGTAGGAGAAAATTCAGAATTCAGATATTCAACACATGTGGAAACCGGTGACTATGACAGTGACGGTGACATCGATATTTATGTCGGAAGTTATGATCAGGCGTCGTCATCATATAAACATTATCTCTTCAATAATGAGATGAGCCGCTTTAAAGATGTATCATCTGCAGCCGGGTTAACACACTCAGGAAAGGAATCATCAGTATCTTTCGCAGATTACGACAACGACGGATTTTTAGACATATATGTCATTAAGGAAAATGGCGATTTATTATACAGAAATGCCGGAAAAGGCGTATTTGAAAATGTAACAGCACATTCGCTCATTGGCAGTAAAACAGGAGGAAACAAGGCCTTATTTTTTGACATGGATCATGATGGAGATCTCGACCTATATGAAACCAGATCAAATTCCAATCTTATGTTTCGAAATAACGGTGATGGCACGTTTCAGGAACAGTCAGAAAAAATGGGTATAGCAGATAACGGGAATAACAGTACTGATGCCGCATTTGGTGATTTTGAAGATGATGGTGATATTGATTTCATTGTTACAAGTAAAAACGCAGGTTCAATTCTATATTCAAATCAGCGTGAGGGCTTTTTCAAAGATATTACGGAAGAAAGCGGTTTGAAAAGCACAAAGAGCATTGAGTCTGTTTCAGTTGGCGATTACAATAATGACGGCTTTCCCGACTTGTTCTTTGCCTCTTCAAACGGTGCAAGTGAATTATTTAGAAATAAGGGTAACGGCTCTTTTGAGAAAGCTATGCACTCAGATGAAATGTTCGCTTCACTTAAGAATGTAAAAGTATACGATGCGAAGTTCTTTGATTTCGACAATGACGGTTTTCAGGATATTCTTGCAGTGGGGGAATCTGTAGATAAGGGTGGAAGAGGTCTGTTCCTCTATCATAATGATGGGAAAGGGAAATTCGAAGACGTTTCTAGGCTGCTTCCCGAAGAGCCAAAATCAGCCAGACAGATTGCCCTTTTTGATTACAATAACGATGGCGACATCGATGTGTTGCTGGCCGGTATAAACAGCGGTATTACCCTGTTACGGAATGACGGAGGAAATAATAACCACTATGTCACGATGCAGCTTTTTGGTCTTAGAGCAGGTAGCGCAAAAAATAACCACTTTGGCATCGGTGCGAAAGTGGAAATGCGCTCAGGCGATCTTTACCAGTCGATGGTTGTGAGTGATCCTAATATTCACTTTGGTCTTGGTAACAGGTCAAAAGCAGAAACAATAAGAATCACATGGACAAACGGAGTGCCTCAGAATATCTTTTCGCCGGGAACTGACCAGGCATTAATTGAAGCACAGACCCTTAAAGGTTCATGTCCGTTCCTGTTCACATGGAACGGCAGTGAATATGTATTTGTGAAAGATGTAATGTGGCGAAGTGCCCTCGGGATGCCTTTAGGTATCATGGGAGGCACCACTGCCTATGGTTTTGCAGACGCATCTGACGATTATATCAAAGTGCCGGGTGAATTGATCAAGCCAAAAAACGGATTATTGTCAATACAGCTTACCGCGGAATTATGGGAGACAATGTTCTTCGATAAGATCCAGCTTGTTGCCATCGATCACCCTGATTCAACCGATATTTTTGTTCCTGAACAGTTTTCTCCTCCCCCGTTCCCTGGTGATAAGGAATACCAGGTTGCTGAAAAACACTTACCGGTTTCAGCTATCGATTCTCAGGGGAATGATGTCCTTCCTTTTATATCCGAAAAAGACGATAAATACTTATCCGATTTCAACCCGGGTAAGTATCAGGGGATTACTGAACTACATGATCTCATCATCGATCCCGGCAAAATAGAAACAAGAAATCTTTTCGTTTTCCTGAATGGCTGGATTTTCCCGACCGATGCGAGTATAAATGTTGCTTTATCACAATCCTCCAGCATCAATGTTGTCAGACCATTTGTCCAGGTTTTAAACAGGTACGGCGAATGGGTAACAGTAATTGAGAATCTCGGATTTCCAATGGGAAAGGATAAAACAGTTATTGCAGACCTGACAGGTAAATTTCTGTCCTCAGATCATAAAATTAGGATCAGAACAAATATGGAAATCTATTGGGATTATATCTTTTTTTCCAATACCATTTCAAATATCCAAACTAATTCATCTATTCTCAATCCGGTATCTGCTGATCTGCACTACAGGGGATTTTCATACAGTTTCAGAAAAGGCGGGCGCTATGGCCCCCACTGGTTTGATTATTCAAAAGTGGATAAGAATCCAAAATGGCGTGATCTTACAGGTAATTATACCAGATACGGAGATGTACTTCCATTATTAACAGAATCTGACAACAAATACATTATTTCAAATGCAGGCGATGAAATATCAATTGAATTTGCTACCAAACAATTACCGGAATTGAAAAAAGGATGGAAGAGAGACTTCCTTATTCATAGCGTCGGCTGGGTAAAGGATGGAGATCTTAATACCGCCATGGGAAACACGGTGCTCCCGCTTCCATTCCATGGGATGAAAAGCTATCCTCCATCTGCAGCTGATTCATATCCGAATGATGCTGAACTTCAAAAATATAATCAGGAATTTAATACAAGAGTTGTCACCATAGATAAATTCAGAAATGCACTTAAAGAAATCCATTAATACATTGAACCCCCTGACATTGTTCGTTTTTTGTTTGCTGTTTATTTTTCCAGACAACATGTCTGCCCAGAAATCCTCTGTCACTTTTAAGGATATCACTCAAAAAGCAGGCATAACCTTCAAATATAATTATGGTGATAATTCCTATAAGAATATAATTGAGAGCAGCGGATCGGGAATTACAGTGTTTGATTATAATAATGATGGCTTCATGGATATCTATCTCATGAACGGGACTTACCTAGAGGGCATATCAGATCCCGACGGAAAAATCTACAAGAATGCTCATAACGAACTGTATAAGAACAACGGCAACGGCACCTTTACCGAAGTTTCAAAGACTGCCGGAGTAGGTGATCACCAATGGAGCATGGCAGCAGCAGCATTTGATCTTGATAATGATGGATATAAAGATCTGTACGTTTTGAATTATGGACCGAATGTTTTTTATCATAACAACGGGGATGGTACATTTAAGGATATCACTAATTCACTTGGTCTTGCAGGTCCGGACTTATTAAACGGGTTCACAAAATGGAGTATCGGGGCGTCTTTCTGGGACTATAATCACGATGGAAGACCCGATGTAATGGTAGGAAATTTCCTGGCATTTGACCCGGCATATTTTTCACCGGGAACTCCTGATCTGATGCCTAGTCCAACTGAATATAAAGGGCAAGCATCGATGTTGTATGAACAACAGGGTAACGGGAAATTCACCGATGTAACTCTTAAAAATAACCTGTATTATCCCGATTCCAAATGTATGGGGTTGACAATATTTGATTATGATAATGATAATAATACCGACATCTTCCAGGCAAATGACCACCAACTCAATTTTCTCTTCAGATATGACAATGGTATATATAATGAAGTTGCCATAAGAAGCGGCGTTGCAGCAAATAGCCATGGTAAAGGGACCGGTTCTATGCACGGATCAATTGGCGACATTGATGGTGACGGATTTATTGATCTTCTTGTAGCTGATCTTGATTATGGAGCTCTATATAAAAACACTGGCAATGGTGTATTTACTGATGTGACTGAAGCAAGTGGAATTGCTGGTGCAATGGAAGGCAAGAAC
>JBBRSO010000211.1:0-4531 GCA_038245405.1 Bacteroidales bacterium | reverse complement strand
ATTTAAATCTTCCTTACCTTCGAGCTTACTACTTGCAGACATTTTTATGATTTCCTCTGTTTTGTTTTTTATCAGCAACCTGATCCCAGCTTGAATTCAGACTTTATTACTTCAAATATGATTATTACTTTAGTATCAAAGATGAGAATGTTTAGTACATTCATTGTTACACAATATTGGAAAAATCTTACATGTTTTAAGTCAATTATACCTTCTGGCGATTGAAAAGCGTACCTCCTAATGATCTAATATTGTTGATCCTTTTTTTGCATAATAATCTGAATATGTATTTCAACTACATGCACCTTCTCATCATCTGTCAATGACAGGGTATCCCCTTTGCCTTGCTCATCGTCAATTCTCCACCATGAGTGTGAATCATTATTTGACTGGAAAACGGTGATGTTGTAAGTTGCCTTTCTGTAATGATAAACAATGAAAACAGAAGGCCACTCCAAAGGGAAACATGGTTTGAATTTTAAATGATCATTCAGTAACTCCATACCTAACAATGAGCCAATTATAAACTGGTACATCCAGCCGGAGGATCCTGTATACCAGGTCCATCCACCTCTTCCCCGGTGAGACTCGTTGGCATATATATCTGCGGCCATCACATATGGTTCAACTTTGTAAACCTGCATTGATGTGGCATCAGAGGAATGGCTCACGGGCTGGATCAAGCTAAACAATTCCCAGACTTTTTCACGGTTCCCTAAAGCTGCAAAGGCCATTAATGCCCAGATAGCAGCATGAGAGTACTGTCCGCCATTTTCCCGCACTCCAGGTACATATCCCTTAATGTATCCCGGGTTGCGTCCATTTGCATCAAATGGAGGATCAAGAAGTTGTATCAGTTTCATATCTCTTTTTACGAGGTATTTATCCATGGAAGCCATAGCTATAACCTGTCTGTCGTGAGTGGCTGCACCGGATAATACAGACCAGCTTTGTGCAATGGCATCAATACGGCATTCATCATTTACCTTCGAACCTAGAGGAGTACCATCGTCAAAATAGGCACGCAGGTACCATTGACCATCCCAGCCGGAAGTCTCGATACTGGATTGTAGCTCAGTAGCTGCTTTTTTACAAGTCTCTGCTAATAGTGAGTCGTTATACCCAATGGCAATTTCAGTAAAACGAGCAAGTACATCATATTGAAAAAAGGCCAGCCAAACACTTTCCCCAGTCCCTTTATTTCCTACCCTGTCCATCCCGTCATTCCAATCACCTGAACCGATAAGGGGTAATCCATGTTTGCCGTATTGCAGGCTATGATTTATTGCCCTGACACAATGTTCATACAATGTGCCATTCAGGTTTCCACTAACCGGAAGGTCATAAAGCGAATCTTCCACCGGGTGCAACAGGCGGCCCTCCAGAAATCCGACTGATACTGCCAGGATGTGCACATCGCCTGTTGCCTCCATATACCGTGATACCACGAAAGGAAGCCAAAGCAAATCGTCAGAGCATCTTGTACGAACACCTCTTCCTTCCGGGGGATGCCACCAGTGCTGAACATCACCTTCTGCAAACTGCCTGGAGGCGCTTAACAAAATTTGTTCACGCGCCAGGCCGGGTTGTGTTTGTAATAATGCCAGTACATCCTGAAGCTGATCCCTGAAACCAAATGCACCTCCGGACTGGTAGAACCCGCTCCGGGCAAATATCCTGCAGGCCATCGTCTGGTAGGTAAGCCAGCCATTCGCAAGAATATTAAGGGAACTATCGGGAGTGGTTACCTGTACGATACTCAAAACCTCTTTCCAATATTTCTTTACCTCCTGCAATGATTGCATAACAAACTCATTATCTGAATATTTGTGAATCAAAGCAAGTGCTGCCTGTGTATTTTCTTCATTCCCTACCTGAAATATAATTTCTTTCTCCCCCCCGTCATGTAAATCAAATTTCACCTGTAATGCGGCACAGGGATCCATACCGGCGCCATACCTGCCTGATAGTCTTTTACGATAAAGCGACTGAGGATTCTCCAGGTTCCTGTTCCTTCCAATAAATTCCGAACGATCCGCTGTGAAACTCAGATCGGCTCCATCCACTTTAAAAAAAGTAACACGATCCACAAACGCAGAATTGTATCTGTTTCTGAAGAGTAACGCCCCGCTGTCAGTATCTATCTCTGAAAGAATATGCATATTTGTTTTAGAGCGCACATCACCCAGGATAATTTCAAGGAAGCCCGTAGCAGAAAACTTGTATTCCTGTCCCGACTGGTTCTTTATTTTTAGTACAATAAATTTAACGGGCAATAATTTATCTACAAATACAGTCATCTCGGAAGAGATCCCTAGTTCGCTGTGCTCAAAAACAGAGTAACCGAAGCCATGAGTTATAACATAAGGTGTAGCACCTTTTGCTGGGAAGGGTGAGGGAGACCAGAAATGACCAGTCTCTTCATTGCGCAAATAAAAAGCTTCTCCACCTATATCACTTACCGGATCATTACTCCATGGCGTAATGCGGTATTCATGTGCATTGATGGCCCAGGTGTAGGCTGATCCGCTTTCTGAAATTACGGTACCAAAATTAGGATTGGCGATCACATTTGCCCAGGGGGCCGGGGTCGTTTCCTTTGTATCCGTCATGATTTTATACTCTTTGCCATCGGGTGTAAATCCTCCAATTCCGTTAAAGAATTCGACTCCGATAAAGGATAAAAGATGATCGGGTATCGATAAGATATTTTGAATCTCCCGAGCTTTAGTTGGCCTTAGTTCCAGTAACGGGGGCAATATTTTGTCTTTATATTTATTGTTTACCTGTTCCGACAAGGTGCCTTTGTTATCATAGATGATTGCGCGGGCCACACTTTCAAAAAGTAACCGGTCTTCAGATGACAGCTGATCTGCCGATTTCACAAAAATATTACCAGGCTTGCCAAATACAGGTTTGCTGCCTCCCTCTGTATCGATCAGCCCCAGGATCTGTTCCTGTAAAAGTTGCCGGTAAGAACCGTGATCTTCGTTCCATATAACGAGATCAACCGCCAGCCCTTTCAATCGCCAGTAAGCATGTGCCCGTACCATTTGTTTCACCAGTTCCAGGCTTTCAGGTTCGTAGATGTGAAGTAACAAAACAGGAAGGTCGCCGGAAACAGAATGACTCCATAGTCCGGATTGTCCTCTGAAATTATTACTGATCACCGAAGCTTCAGCGCGTAAAACCGGATTATTGAAAATTACGGATGCTGCCAGACGATTGTACAGTTGTGCATCAGCTTCTGTTGCATTAATTTGACGTAGTAATACCTGACTATGTGTCCAGGAGAGCTCAAAAGCGCGCTTTTTCAAATGCTGATCCTTATATTTTAGCATCAGTGCTTCACATGCTTCTTTCGTTTCGCTTATTCCATAAATTAAGTCAATGGTCGCAGAATGACCGGGATTTATCCGAATACGGTAACGGATAGACATGATTGGATCAAGCACCGCTCCCTGTTTACCCGAAAGTAATTCAACATCCATTGCTTGGGGATTTACCAGCGTTTTTCCTCTCCCAATAAACTGCATTCGATCTGTTTCATAGGATACTTCTTCAATGGTAGAACCATGGACATCCATCATGTGAAACATCCATGGTGGTTTTTCTTCCTCAGCGCGCGGTCGTCTTGTACAAATAACAGCTTTGTCTTCCGGCCTAATTTCTGTCTGGACAAATAAATTACTAAATGCAGGATGTGATTCATCCGAAGCCTGACTTGCCATAACTATTTCGGCATAACTAGTAATCTCCAAAATTCTGGTTGACTGAGTTCTGTTTGCTATCCTGATCCTCCTCATTTCTGTATCCTCCTCGGGAGAAATCACTATTTCTGTTTTTGTGTCAATTCCGAAATCGTTCCTGCGAAATTCGACATGTCCCTGTGAAAATATTACGCCGTAATTTTTAGGGGGGTGCAATGTTGGCTGATAAGTATTCGACCAAAAATTGCCACTTTTTGTGTCCTTAATATAACAAAATATGCCCCGATTATCCAATGTGGCATCTTCTCTCCAACGCGTAATTGCTATATCTTTCCAACGACTGTATCCGCCCCCGGAATTTGTAATCATCACCTGATATTTGCCATTACTCAAAAGTTGAATTTCTGGAATTCTCGTGTTAGCTGTTGTGATACTTCGAACCTCTATATCTGCAGCGGTTGAATGTGTTTCTATAATGTCAGCGGTATGCGCATAAAACAAGGTGACCCGTGGTATTCGCTCCTGAAGCAACAATACGGTTGCCTGGAAACGAAGTTCCGTCATAAATCTTTGTTGCATAGGTTTATTGAGTAACAAATAGGCCAATGACAGTAGACCCATACCCTGGTGATGTACCATAAAAGAAGGGATGACCATTTTGTCCTTACCCCTCAGTAGGCGGCTGGCAGTGTAATCGATCGCTTCATAAAAGCCGAACTCACCTTCAAATCCCTCCGAGGAGATCAATTGCAGGTTTTCACATGCCTTTCCGGGAGATACCATCAATGCCATCATCGATGCATAAGGTGCTATAACAAGGT
>JBBRSO010000210.1:0-4587 GCA_038245405.1 Bacteroidales bacterium | reverse complement strand
GCCATGCCATATCAAGAAAGCCAAAACTTAGCTGTCTGAAGCAAGCATGTCCCTCATTAAATGTCGATGCGTCTTTGATTTTATGAATAATTTTCCCGGGAATTTTTTTTCCTGTAATATAGTGTATAGCCCACGTATCGAGCCATTCTTTCTCGAAAGCAAAGTTTTCCATAAACTGCGAAGGCAATTCAACAAAATCGCGTGCAACGTTTGTCCCCGACAAACCTTCGTAAGTACAGCGGGTAAGCATGCCATGCAGTGAATGCCCGAATTCATGAAGCAGTGTAGTCAATTCATTGAATGATAGAAGAGATGGTCTTTTTTCTGATGGGCGGGTGAAATTGGCGACGATCGATATAAACGGCCGTACATCTTTGCCATCGTCAAACTTCTGATCTCTGAAGCTTGTCATCCATGCACCCCCGTTTTTCCCAGGTCTGGGATGATAATCAAGGTAAAGGAGAGCCAGAAATTTGTCATCATCATCATAAACTTCAAATGTCTTTACTTCCGACGAGTAGACAGGAATTTTGTTGTTTGGGATAAATCGTATTCCATACAGAGTTGTGGCGAGTCCAAGAACAGCAGATTCAACTTTTCCGAGGCTGAAATATGGTTTTAATATTTCATCATCAATATCATAAAGCTTTTTTTTAAGTTTCTCAGAGTAGAATGCCCAGTCATATCTCTCGGGTGAACCGTTGTGTCCAAGATTCTCTGCATAACTTTTCAGATTATTGAAATCACGGAGTGCAGCGGGTTTTGATGCTTGAAAAAGCTCTTCCTGAAATTGAAGTACCTTATCAGGGGTATCAGCCATACGATCGCCTAAAATCATATCGGCAAAATTTCTGAAGTCCAGCAATTTGGCTATCTCGAGACGAAGATTTACGATTTTTAATACATTCTGACTATTGTCATATTCATTTTTCCTGAATGACCTCGACCCATAAGCAATAAACATTTTCTTTCTCAGATCACGTCGTTCGGAGTATTGCATGAATGGTATGTAGCTTGGAAAGTGAAGAGTAAAGATCCAGCCATCCATTTTCCGGTTTGCAGCTTCGATGGCTGCCATCTCTACTGAACTCTCAGGAAGTCCGGCAAGATCTTCCTTATCAGCAACATGCATTTCGAAGGCGTTTGTTTCTGCCAGGACATTTTCTTCAAATGTGAGAGATAGCTTTGCCAGTTTTTCCGATATGTCTCTGAACCTGTCTTTATCTTCTTCCTTCAGTGCTGCACCACCGAGAATAAAATTCCGGTGTTTCCTTTCGGTGAGCAGTTCCTGTTCCTTCGTTAGCCCGGAGATCTCTCTTGAGCCATAGACTACTTTTATCTTTTCGAATAATTGTTCGTTAAGTGTAATATCATTTGAGAAGCGGGTAAGAAGTGGTGATACTTCCTGGGTAACATTCTGTAACTCTTTATTTGTTTCCGCACTGTTAAGGTTAAAAAGGAGTGAAGAAATTTTCCCAAGATTTTCACCTGCCCTGTCGAGAGCAGCAATAGTATTTTCAAAATCCGGTGCCTCTGGATTCTTTGTAATCTGATCTATTTCAGCCGTTGCCAGTCTGATAGCTTCCTGTACTGCCGGAATAAAATGTTCAGTCTTTATTATGTCGAATGGAGGTGCTCCGAAGGGAGTTTTCCATTCCTGAAGAAGTGGATTCATATGGCGTTTTTTGTTTCCCCGCCCTGCAGGGCTGGGGTTAGCTTTAATCGTCGTCTTCATCTTTGTTTCCTATCCCTGCAAATTTAGCCGGATAGGGTTCATTACCCTTTGCCGCAAACCAGAGGATCCTGTTGAGAAGATCATCATTCCCTGCATCCATTTTGTCAAATTCGGGAAGCATGCTCATTTTCGCATAATGGAGCATCTTCCCGCTCATAGATGACATCGGGGCGGTCATCTCGTCTATTGGAATTTTATTTGGTAGTGCTATATAAGGCGTTAAGTCGGGTGTGGCACCAAAGCATTCTTTCATTGTGTTGGCAATCGCATCCTGGATATTCATCGGAGGCATTCCGAGGATTTGTTCGATTGTCCGTACCATTGAAGGCTGCGTATAATAAATGTGATTTACACTTTTTAATCTCGAGTATGGACTGATAACCAAGCTGACGGTCCGATATGCTGAAACATGGTCCCAGCCACTCTGGGAATCGTCTTCAACAACAAAGATTACAGTGTTTTGCCAGAATCTGCTCTTTGAAAAAGCTTCAACTATCCTGCCAAGGGCAAGATCGTTGTCGGCAACCATAGCACGCGGTGATGGTTGTCCTGGTCTTATCCCCGCCGTATGATCATTTGGTAAGGCAACAATCATTAATTCGGGTAGCTGATCGCCTGGAGCGGCTTCAAAATCATTTAATTCTTTTATCAGAGCATCTGCTCTCATAGCATCTGGGAATTCATGGTTCCCAAATGAAGGATAAGTCTGACAGAGGATTTTTCTTACCGGTTCAACTGTGGTTTCATTTTTAAATTCAACCTGTTCGCCGCTGATGTATTTATTGTAGACGTCAATCCAGCGAACAGGTTTTTTAAATACCGGGAATGATGCTTCTCCATAAATCCTTACTGACCTGCCCGATTTCATAGCATTATCCCATATAAACCCTGTTGGTGCATATACAAGTGCATCGGTCTGAACATGAGGATAACTTCTGAACCATGCCCGCATATTTTTCTCTATATAATCTGTAACGATTGAGGCGTCTGTCCATTGATGTCCTTCTGCTGAACATTTACCCGAGACATGAAAATTATCAAGAAGTAAAAAATCTTCTGCGAGTTTGTGAGTATTTGGTGTGATTTCAGAGCCGTAAATGCACAGGCCAGGATCTCCGTTGCCCTGTTTCATATCGCCAAGGATCTGATCATATGTTCTGTTTTCTTTTATAATATAAACAACATGTTTAAACAAGGAAGGTTCCCCGATTCTGTCTGGGACTGTCTTTGGTGCAATACCATCCCTTGGTTTTTCCCTGGCTGTCAGAGCCCTTGAAAGATTATTGATTGCAATAACGGTGTCGGTATATGACTCTAGTATTTTTGTGCCCGGGGTCCTTATTATTGATATTGAGGCGAGCATGTTGTGCGAGTTATATACCAGATTAGTCGTTTCTTTTTTTACCGATGGAACTTTTGCCCCTGCCGCTTCAATATTAGTTACATACAGGTATCCGGGATTGTTGGCACATATTGCTGAAGGGTAAGCGCCTGTAGGTATAAACCCGGTAACACGGCTATTAAGATCAGTACCTTTGATCCTTGCGTTTTTTCCAAGCTTAATTACTGCCAGTGCATTGTCCATTCCGTTAGCTACATAAAGAGTTTTCCCATTGGGAGATATGGCCAGACCATTTGGAGAATCTCCAAAATACGGATTAATCTCAGGTTGTAATCTTACGCTAATTGTTTCAGTGATTTCATCTGTTGAAGTATTTATAACCGAGACATTATCGCTGTTGGAATTACTCACATAGATAAATTTTCCTGTCCTATCACTAATTATATCATTCGGGTGAAGGCCTACAATTACCTCTTTAAGGATTTTGCCTGATTTGATGTCGATAACTGCAACGCTACCTTCCCTGGTGGCGCCTCCGGAGTTTTTATTATCAACTCTTGCCAGACCCCATGGAACTCCGGCAACTTCTTTATCGTCAGCCTCCGGTGTTCTTCCTGCCCAGTTTGTTATATACAACTTGCCAGCGGCGGATGCAATTCCATAAGGAGCAACTCCGGGATCAGCAACCCATATTGTATCTCCTGTGATAAAATCCTGTTTAATGACTTTATTATTTCCATTCAGAACAACATACAGATATTCTTTCGATCCCTCTTTCCTTATAAGAATCTCATTTGGGAGTGCGTAACGTGCCGGTGGCAGTGTCTTATATTCAATCAATCTTCCAAAGACGGCTTTATTTCCATCCCATGATGCTGATGCAACATACGATCGATTGCCTTTCCCGATGGTACTCCAGAAGACCTCCGGTCCATTGTTTCCTGCATGCCATACAATGCCTGAATAAGTATTCATTCCACCTGCAAGGTCACCATGAGTATCAAGATCAAGAGTAAATTTAAGTTGCTTATCGGTGGTGCTTATAAAAACGATACTATATCTTTCTTCTACAGCAAGCCATTGCTTGTCAGGTGAGAGTGCCACATCGAGAGCATGGTTTTCAAGCGATTTATCCCCGAAGTAGATTTGCATACCGGCCGATTGTACAATCCTGTTGTAGGGAAGGAGAGTCTGATGCTGGTTTGCAGGAACCTCTATAGGTAAAATCTGTGATTTAGATGGCAGACACAGCATCACAGCCGAAAATACAATGGCATATTTAAATTTCATATCAATTGGAATAAGGTTATCATTTCGAATTAAATTTTTTTCCCGGTAATGTCTTATACAATGAGACAAATGGTTTTGTTATCATTCTGCCATTCTTCTTTTGATTAGATCTCTTCACAAAAATAATTAAATGTGCTTCAGATTGCAAATCTGCAGTTTTAATAATCAGATTGGTGAAGAATTGCTTAAAAATGAAAAGAGACTGAATGTTTACAGTCTC
>JBBRSO010000209.1:0-4601 GCA_038245405.1 Bacteroidales bacterium | reverse complement strand
CCCCAAATGGGGGGAAGGGGGGTTGATGAGAGGGATTGCATTAGCTGTCATCTTATCGCAATATTCTCAGATTTCAGATACTCTTTCAAATCCCTTATATCTATTTCCCCGAAATGAAAAATACTAGCAGCCAGAGCTGCACTGCAGTTGCTATTAAAGAATACGTCCCTGAAGTTTTGCATGGTTCCTGCTCCACCCGAAGCTATAACAGGAATATTAACGGCTGAACTTACTTCGCTCGTAATCTCTATTGAGAACCCCGTTTTGGTTCCATCATTATTCATTGACGTCAGCATTATCTCTCCGGCGCCAAGCTCCTCTGCCTTCCTTGCCCAATCAATGGTCTTAAGCTCCGTAGCTGTTCTTCCGCCATCGACAAAAACTATCCATTCATCATCAGTGAATTTAGTATCTATTGCTACAACGACGCATTGATTTCCAAACTGACTGGCAATCTCGGTTATTAGTTCAGGCCTGCGAACGGCAGCTGAGTTAATCGTCACTTTATCTGCGCCAGCTTTGATAAGCACCGAAACATCATTTACAGTTTCAATACCTCCTCCTACAGTGAAAGGAATATTTATTTCAGCAGCTATTCTCTCCACTAATCCTGCAAGAGCCTTTCTGTTTTCAATTGTCGCTGTAATATCCAGGAAAACAAGCTCGTCAGCACCCTGTTGTATATACATTTTCGCTAACTCAACAGGATCACCCGCATCTACCAGATTTACAAAATTGATACCTTTAACTGTTCTTCCATCTTTGATATCAAGACATGGAATTATGCGTCGTTTTAACATAATTTGCTTAATTCTTTTAATATAATTTTCCCTTCATAAATCGCTTTGCCAACAATCACACCTTCGCAACCTGCAAGACGCACATTATCAATGTCCTTTAAAGATGAAATTCCCCCGCTCGCTATCAGATTTATTTTCACCTTTTCAAGTATTTCTTTATAAAGGAGTAGTGATGGTCCCTGCAACATTCCGTCTTTTTTAATATCGGTGCAAATGGTATACTTGACTCCCTTCTGCTTATACTCTGAGATAAATTCAATGATCTCTTTATCAGAAGTTTCGAGCCAACCTCCAGTGGATATCTTCCGGTCGAAACAGTCAGCACCAAGAATTACCTTTTCCTGGCCGAGCTTTTTAAGCCATTCAAGAAAAAGAACCGGATTATTCAAGGCAATGCTTCCGGCAGTTACCTGACGGGCTCCCGCGTTAAAGACCGTGATAATATCATCATATGTCCTTAAACCACCGCCAAAATCAATTTTCAGCTTTGTTTTCCAGGCAATCTTTTCAAGGACTTTGATATTTTCTATTTTTTTATTTTTAGCTCCATCAAGATCAACAAGATGGAGATAAGTAATCCCATGGTCCTCGAGTCTTAATGCCAGATCGAGAGGATCTTCATTATATATTTTCTTTGTACTATAATCACCTCTTGTGAGTCTGACGCACTTACCGCCAATGATGTCGAGCGCTACTATTATTCTCATAGTTTCAGGAAATTTTTCAATAGTAATTCACCTTTGCCGGCTGATTTCTCAGGATGAAATTGTGTTGCAAAAAAATTATCCTTTTGCATCGCAGCGCTGAATGGCACAATATAGTCGCATGTTGCTGAAGTATTTGGCGAGATTTCAGCATAGTAAGAATGTACAAAATAGAGATCATCATACACAGTTAATCCATTAAAAAGCTCTCCTTTGAGGGTCATGCAGTTGTTCCAGCCCATGTGGGGGATCTTATTAACAGGAGGAAATAATTTTACATCAGCATCAAATATCCCAAGGCATTTAGTATTGGCTTCTTCCGAGAATCTGCACATAAGCTGAAGTCCAAGGCATATTCCTAGTACTGGTTGTCTAAGTGAACGGATTGTTTTGTCGAGGCCTTTTTCATTTAAATAAAGCATTGCTGAGCTGGCTTCTCCAACACCGGGGAATATTACTTTTTCAGCTTTTATCAGTTCTGATGGAATGTCAGTTATGATGCTCTCATAACCCAAACGACTGAGGGCGTTTTGCACAGATTTGATATTTCCTGCATTATATTTCAAAATTGCTATCATAAGCTTCCTTTTGTTGACGGCAGGTTAAAGTTTTCTGTTTGTTTTACGGCGTTCTTTATTGCCCTGGCGAATGCTTTAAAAATAGCTTCAATCTTATGATGTTCATTATCACCTTCAGCAATTATGTTAATATTACATTTTGCTGTATCGCTGAATGATTTAAAGAAATGGAAGAAGAGTTCAGTTGGCATTTCACCAATCTTTTCCCGCGAAAATTTTACATCCCATACAAGCCATGGCCTTCCGCCAAAATCCAGTGCTATCTGCGTCAGACAATCATCCATGGGCAGTACAAAACTGTATCTCTCGATACTTTTTTTCTTTCCAAGGGCCTTGAGAAAGGCATCACCCAGAGCCAGCGCAACATCCTCAACAGTGTGATGCTCATCAATATGAAGATCACCTTTTACTTTGATTTCAAGATCGAGGTTGCCATGTCGTGAAATCTGCTCAAGCATATGATCAAAAAAACCAATGCCCGTATCAATACTGCTTTTTCCCGATCCGTCGAGGTTAAGTTCTATTAATATATCAGTCTCTGATGTTTTCCTTACTACTCTTGAAGTACGTGGGAACTGTTTCAGAAATTTATAAATGGAGCCCCAATCCCGTGTAGAAAGAGCGGCGTCAGTAAGGTTTTTATCACCGATGAATATAGCATTACATCCTAGATTTTTAGCAAGTTGTACATCAGTAAGTCGGTCACCTATCACATAAGAAGAAGACATATCAATTCCTTGTGAAAGGTAGTTGACAAGCATGGCTGTTCCTGGTTTTCTGGTAGGAGCATTCTGTGAAGGAACAGTTTTATCGATAAATATTTCTGAAAATACCACTCCTTCTCCTTTAAGTATTTCAAGTATTTTGTTCTGGACAGGCCAGAAGGTATCTTCAGGATAGGAATCAGTACCGAGTCCATCCTGGTTTGTCACCATTACTAATTCGAAATCTGTCTCCCGTGCTATTGCAGATAAAGCTGTGATTGCACCGGGCAGAAATATGATCTTTTCTAATGAATCGATCTGTTCATCTTCAGGTTCCCTGATGATTGTTCCATCGCGGTCGATAAAAAGTACTTTTTTCATGTTGTTAAAGCTTTAAGAGCATTGATCATTTTATTGTTTTCTGATTTTTTACCCACGGTAATCCGCAGACAGTTATCAATTATGCTATTCCTGTTTCTGACAATTATATTATTGTGAACCAGCGTGTTGTATGTTCTATTTGCATCTTTAACTTTTATCAGGATGAAGTTTGCATCAGACGGGAAAACCCTCTCCACAATTTTTAATTTTTCCAGAAGGGAGACGAGTCTTTTCCTTTCATTTATTATGCTGGAAACCTGTTTTTTGTATTCCTCCAGTCTCTCAAGCTTTTTTAGAGCTGCCTGCTGATTTATTGTACTTATATTATACGGAGGTTTCATCTTATTAAAAAGCCTGATGATGGCTTCCCCGGAAAATGCCATTCCAACCCTAGCTGCCGCAAGTCCGAATGCCTTACTGAAGGTCTGCATCACAATAAGATTAGGATACCGGTTGAGCAACTGTAAAAAGGATGGTTTTTCTGAGAAGTCGATATATGCCTCATCGATGATCAGTATGCCGTTGAATTCAGATAAAATCTTTTCTACGTCCACCGGGTTCATGGAATTGGAAGTAGGGTTATTAGGGGAACAGATAAATATGATTTTCAAATTTAAATCGGGAAAGTATTTCCGGACTTTCTTAACGTCGATCTGGAAATCATCATTAAGCGGAATCCTGATTACGGTAAGATCGTTTATTGCTGCCGACACTTCATACATTCCATAAGTAGGAGTGAAGGTGAGGATTTTATCTACACCCGGGTTGCAGAATATACGCAAGCTGAGATCTATAATTTCATCACTTCCGTTGCCCAGGAAGATTTTTTCTTCACCTATTCCTTTTACATCTGATATTCTGCTCTTCAACTTCCGCTGATAGGGATCGGGGTACCTGTTCAATATTCCATATGGATTTTCATTAGCATCGAGGAAGATCCCCGTGGTACCTGAAAATTCATCCCTGGCAGAGGAGTAGGGAGTAAGATTCAACACATTTTTACGCACTAATTTATTAAGATCAATCATTTTCCAGGCTTTTAAGTCTGACGCTTACTGCATTCTTGTGACCGAGCAGCGATTCGGCTTCAGCCATCACTTCTATGGTTTTGCCGAGATTTTTAATTCCTTCAGCGTTTATTTCCTGGAAGCTTATTTTCCTGAGAAAACTTTCAACAGAAACACCGCTGTAATTCTTTGCATAACCATTTGTTGGCAGGGTGTGATTGGTTCCTGATGCATAATCTCCGGCACTCTCACAGCTGAAGCTTCCCAAAAAGACAGAACCTGCATTTCTGACGTTATGTGAAAGCTGATTCGGGTCAATGGTATTTATTATCAGATGTTCGGGGGCATAAATATTACTGAAATCCATACAATCGGTTAATGAAGGTAAGAGAATCAGTTTACTGTTTTCCAGTGCTTTCCGGGCGAT
>JBBRSO010000208.1:0-4613 GCA_038245405.1 Bacteroidales bacterium | reverse complement strand
CGAAAATACAATGGCATATTTAAATTTCATATCAATTGGAATAAGGTTATCATTTCGAATTAAATTTTTTTCCCGGTAATGTCTTATACAATGAGACAAATGGTTTTGTTATCATTCTGACATTCTTCTTTTGTTTAGATCTCTTCACAAAAATAATTAAATGTGCTTCAGATTGCAAATCTGCAGTCTTAATAATCAGATCGGTAAAAAATCGCTTAAAAATGAAAAGAGACTGAATGTTTTCAGTCTCTTTATATCTCAGAATGGCAAATCGCTCAATTCATCATTTTCAGGTGGAATATCCTCCAGAGTAGTTCTGGGAGCAACATTCTGTTCTCTCTGTGCAGATGAAGTTTTCTCAATCTTCCAGGCATCGAGATTGGTGAAATAATTAATCTTACCGTCTCGTTCCCATTTGTTGCCTTTGAGGTTGAACCAAATCTTAACATCTTCATTCAGATATGAATCATTGATGAGGTCACATTTATCCTGTATAAGCTGGAACTTGACATAATCAATAAACACAGCTGCACCGCCAGTCTCTTTTTTCTCTATGACAAACTCGCGTTTTTTAAATTTATCACTTACCTGGTTTACAGGTGAGATGTCTATAACTTTACCAGTGATTTCGAATGCCATTTCAATTTTATTCTTCGTGTATTAATATCTTTTCAATTTTATCGCCCTGACGGATTTTATCGATAACATCCAATCCTTCAAATACTTTTCCGAAACAGGTATGTTGTCTGTCAAGATGTTTTGTATTGGTACGACTGTGGCAGATAAAAAACTGCGAACCGCCGGTGTTTCTTCCTGCATGAGCCATTGAAAGAACTCCCTTGTCGTGGTACTGGTTTCCTCCGTTTAATTCGCATTTTATAGTGTAACCAGGTCCGCCTGTTCCCACCCTTGGGTCGCTCATGTCTTTTGAAAGAGGACATCCTCCCTGGATAACAAAATCAGGAATTACTCTGTGAAAAGCCAACCCGTCATAGTATCCTTTTTTTGCAAGGGTGATGAAGTTCTCCACAGTTCCCGGTGCATCAGCTTCAAAAAAACTGACCATCATTGTACCCTTTGGAGTTTGTATTTCTGCAGTGGTCATATTATTTTACGATTTCAAGAAGTTCAACATCAAAAATAAGTGTTGAATAAGGTTTGATGTCTTGTCCTGCTCCGGTAGCTCCGTAAGCTATAGAAGATGGAATTACAAGTTTGAATTTGGAACCAACAGGCATAAGTTCTAATGCTTCTGTCCAACCAGGAATAACGCCTGAAACAGGGAAAGTTGCAGGTTCATTATTATGCTTGGCTGTTGAGTCAAATTCGGTTCCGTCAATAAGTGTTCCAGTATAGTTTACTTTAACTGTGCTCTGAGCTGTTGGTTTTGGACCTGTTCCCATTTTAATGACTTCATACTGTAAGCCGCTTGCAGTTGTGGTTACACCAGCTTTTGACTTATTTGATGCAAGAAATGCTTCATTCTTTTCAGCATAATCCTTATATACAACTTTATCTTCTTCAGCTTTTACAGCTGCTTTTGCAGTTTCACGTGTACTGATATACTTCATAATGAATGAACGCGCGGCTACATCTGCCATCAAAGGGGTTCCCTCTTTTCCGTCCATCATAGCTTTCGCAACTACCATTGGATCGAGCAAAAGACTATCTTGCTTCAAAGCATTATAATTTACAATACCAAATGCATAGGAAAGTGAATCCTGATTAGTCTTGAGATTTGAACTTTTTAGAGCACTCTTTCCACAAGAGCCAAGCATTAAAGCTATTACGCCAGTCATTACAATTAGTCCTTTAATTTTCATACCTAACTTTTTTTAAATTTAAAATTTCCGCTAAGATAATACTTTAGGGGAAGTAAAACCATCGAAAAATAAATTTTAAATTTTTACAGCTCTGATCATCTGCCTCTTCCCCGGCGGACCGGGCAACAGTGTCACTTCGAATCCACTGGCCCTTAGGTTCCTTTTTACAGTCCCTTTTGCTGAATAAGTTACAAAAATTCCATTTTTGTTAGTAATATCTGAAATAAGGTTGAATATCTCGCTTGTCCACATCTCTGGCTGCTTATCAGGACCAAAAGCATCGAAATATATCAAATCAAACTTTCCATCCGGTTTTTCCTGTGTAAAATCTGACTCTGTTTTTGTGAGATTGAAATTATTAAGTATTCTGGTTTTGATATTCCATGGCGAAGAGTGAATAAGGTAAAAAATCTCTTTTCCTCTTTCTCCAGCATATTCAAAATGATTAAGTGATCTGACTGTGACCTCATCAAGAGGATATTTTTCAATTGATGTAAAGTTTACTTCCCTTATGCCGGTGAGACATCTTACTGCAGTAAGAAGAACATTCAGTCCGGTTCCGAATCCAATTTCCAAAATCGAAACAGGGTCTGCATCACATGCTTCAAACCCATTATTTATGAAAATAAATTCTGATTCCTGAACAGCACCATGTATTGAATGATAGTGCTCTTCTAATTCAGGAACGTAGATAGTATGCGACCCGTCGGACGTTTGGATGATTTTGTTCAATATTGATAAAAATAAATTAGCAGTGCAAAGATACAGTTAAACAAAAGAGTACAAAAAGAACACACTAAGAACACAGGTTTTCAACTTATTTCATTTTGGATTGTCTTATTATTATTTGTTTTAAAGTACATTATTAAATATTTATTGAGATTGCCATGAAGACACAACAATCAAGAAGAGATTTTCTTAAAATGTCCGTTACCGGCGCATTAGGAGCCCTTGTTATTTCTAAGAATGACCTGAATGCACTTACATCTAATGTCCGTGGTTCAGTAGGTGTTGATCCAAAGACTTTCGGTGTAGGATTGCAGCTTTACACAGTCCGCGATGCCATGCAAAAGGATGTTCCCGGAACATTACAAAAAGTTTCAGATATCGGATATAAATATCTGGAGCTGGCAAGTTATAATATCAAGGAGGGTAAATTCTATGGGCACTCACCTGATGAGTTAAATAAGATGGTCAGAGATCTTGGTATGGAAATTATCAGCAGTCATGCAGGTGTTCCAAAAGATGTCACAGCAGACCAGGGAAAAAAGATGGCAGAGGACCATGCCAAACTGGGTGCAAAATATTGTATTCAGCCATTTGTTGCAGAGGAGGACCGCAAAACAGTTGCGGGTTATCAGAAATTAGTCGCGGAATGGAATATGGCAGCAGGTATAATGAAGGAAAATGGTGTTCAGTTTGGCTATCATAATCATAATTTTGAGTTTGATGCCGTGGAAGGGAAGGTTCCATATTTTGATATTTTTCTCACTGAAATGGATAAGAATCTAATAACTATGGAACTTGATCTTTTCTGGGCGATTAAAGCCGGACAGAAACCTGTAGAGCTTTTTAAGAAATACCCAGGTAGATTTCAGCTTTTCCATATGAAAGATATGTATACTAATGAACCTCCGTTTTTCAAAACCAACAGCAGCGATTTCGCACCGGTTGGATCAGGAGTTATTAACTTCAAAGAGATCCTCGCCGCAAAAAAGATTGCTGGTATGAAATATATGTTTGTTGAACAGGACAGTACCAAAGACGGTAAACCCTTTGATGCAATTCAGACCAGTATTACAAATCTGACTACAAAAATCTTGGCATAAAGCATTTTATGTATTAGGAGGCTGTCTCGAATCCAAATAGGAATCATACTGAGACAGCCTCTTTTATTTCAACGGTCCGGTGGTATCGATATTGGGCATTTCAAGCAAGTAGTTTCTCCAACTTCATTTTCCATTTTCCCCAGTCCTTCATTTCTTTCGTTTGTAAGTCAATAAATCTCTGAGTATGATCGTGATGAACCAGATGGCAAAGTTCATGAATGATTACATATTCTATGCACCCTTTGGGAGCTTTAATCAGTTCGGGATTCAGAATAATTTTTCCGTTGGGGGTGCAGCTTCCCCAACGGGTTGGCATATTTCGGAGTGAAAAATGAAAAATGAAAAATGAGAAGTTATGTTTCATTACGAATTCTTCGAACAGTAGTTTTGCAATCTGAGATAGTATGTCTTTTGCCCTGGACAGGTACCATTCTTCAACCAATAATTTGACTTTACCTTTATCCTCAGTATACACTTCCAGAAATCTACCCTTCAATCTTACTTCTTCATTTTTAGTTTTTAACTTTTCACTTATAACTTTTAAACGATATTGTCTGCCCAGATACAAATGCGTTTCTCCTCCCACAAATTTTTTTGCCGGTGTCTTTGGATGGAAGGTAAGGAAGAAACTTTGTTGCCTGATTATCCATGACGCTTTCTTTCTAAGTTTCTCTTCGACCTTTTCCAGCGATGTATCTACAGGGGCCTTTACCAGAACAGACAGATCCGGTTTTACAGTTATCCCTAAAGTTTTTCGATTGGAATATTCCAGATGAAAATTTATTTGCTTTGAACCGAATTGAATTGCAGATTTCATTACCTGTAACGGATTTTAGCAACATCAATGCATTTGTTTGAGATCTCATCCATGTCTCCAAATGAAAGATTGATGTGGTACTTGTCCCTCACTTCATCAATCAGATAATCTCCAATTTCAATCTGTAATTTTCCGGTTATGTTG
>JBBRSO010000207.1:0-4646 GCA_038245405.1 Bacteroidales bacterium | reverse complement strand
GTTTGATAGCGAATGTTGCAAATCCCTGGTAGTTAATGGCAGGCAAGTCTGTTTCAAAAGAATTGAATTGAATGGTGTTTATTGAAATTGTTTTCTCAACCAGCGGATGAGAAAAATCACCGGCAGGATAAAATCCTATAGTTACCTCAACTGATCGCTTACTATATTTATCAGCAGAGAAATAGTCTCCATTACTAAACAATCCCGAAAAATGATAACCTATATTTTTCCGGATGTACATACTGTCCTGCGCAAAATAAATATTATCACTATTGGACTTATTGACCAGAGAAATAAATGTTTTACCATGGGCAGCAGGCCAATAACCATCCCGGACTTTCGAATAAGATGACTTACGGTCTTCGGCATCCTTATTCAGATACCATTTATTCTCTTCATACCCTGAATGCCACCAGTCTTCCAGTTCCGGTTTGGGCCGATCATATTCCAGCCAGCCAGCGCCGGATATAGTTTCATCTTCTTCAAAGTCGCGGTTGTAAAACATTTCAGCCCACGGATTTTCACTCCGTCCAAACCCAAGCTCTATCATACTTCCATATAATAACGGGCTTACGGGTTTAGCAACCGTAATATCTTTTTTAATGACATAAATATCTTTTATTTTTGTAACAGAATTAGTAGTTATATTCTGAACGAAATTCTTTATTTTCTGTTGGGCAATTCCCGCAAAGTAGAATAAAAAAAGAATCAAAAACAAGAAAATGATTTTAGGATGTTTTGATTTCTTCATTTGAGTTTTGAAATTTATAATTATTTTAAAAAGAATCAGACCAGAAAGTCTCCTCGCAGGAAAGCACTACTTGAAAGAAAAGCCTCACTTTTCATTTACAGGAAGTCCCAATAATAATATCTAACAATAGTTTTAAATTTATTTTCTACAATCCTATTGACCCGGCACTGGGGGTGCATCAATTGATTTGCCGATCACCGGAATACTGTCATTACCATATCCATATTTAGCTTTAATGTTTTTTAAAGATTGAACCGGCCCGTGGAGATAACTCACCAGGGAGCCTTCACATCCCCGATCCAACATGAATTTTGAAAACATGTCTAAATAATCTTTCTCGAATGTAATGGCTTCCGAACATTTCTTTACCACAAGTTTATGATCCTTTTTTGAAAGCAACGGATTAGGATTACCTTTAAATAAGGGCTGCAGATCAGTCATAACCACAAATGCTTTCAAATGTAAGACTGAGCAATTTATACGGTTCACAAGAAATTGAAGATCTCTTTTTGCTGACTTGTTTTTTGTTTTTGCAATACAGTCACGCAGATCGTTTTCAGTTGTATTATAACGGCCGATTGCCGAAAGAAGCGTTTCTTTTTTGTATCTCCCGTAAAGAGATAATCCGGAATTTGTTAACCAGTATTTGTTAGGACAGAAACCTATATTAAATAAACTGTCCCTGCAAAAATTATCTGCTTCATCAAGTTTATTCATAGCTATTGAATACATTGAAGAATCTACTATTCCCAAACGTTTTGCAAAGGAATCATAAAAGGATTCTTTAACGATCGGACCTTCAATCATAGCCTCCGATGCGTATCTTGCTGCTGTTCTGTTTTCATAATTCTGCCAGTGATTCCAGCAAATTCCATATATTGGCTTACCACCAGTTATCGTCAGGGTTTCGTCTAATAATCTACGGATACCTTCAACCGGATTTTGCTGCATATACATAAGGCCATCGAATTGTATCCAACTATAGATCATCGTCCGGTTGATATCATCAGAAGTCAACGGTATTTCTGACAAGTTTTTGACAACCATTCTAGCTCCATGTGCCGGTAAAACAGACAGGCTAATATCTTCAGGAGTATTCCGCAGTATTTCGAACCCCTTTTTTAGTTCGCTCTCAGTTGTATTATAGATACCTGTAGTAAATTGAATCCTTCTTCCGTTAAGATGTTTCTTTATCGTTTCGGCGCATTTTATGTCATTTTCAACCTGGGCAATATAATTAGGGGCATCTTCTTCCGTGATAAACTCTATACCATCAATTAAAGGATATTCATTAAGTATAGCATTAAAAGCAGTTTGTGCATAATCTAATCCGGGTTCACGTAATTCATAAGAAAAATTAACCTGTAAACCCACTTTTTTAGCTTCTGCCATCACGGCATTTAGCCATTGTATAGCCATCTGACTCCGTTTTTGCATATTATTCCAGAACGGTTCAATGGAAGGGATACAATAAATGCTATCATTTCGGATGAGCTTTTTAAGCGAGGAGTCTGTTGGAACCAGGTCTTGTTCTCCGTAAAAAAAATTACCTGCCAGGTGCTCAACATCCTTATATTTATAGGAAACCCACTGCCCTGGATAACTGTGAAAAGTAATATAATTCATTCGTAATCTTGCCAGATTGCGTATGTATTCTTTCGCCTCATCCAGAGGATATGAGGATATATCCATTAGAAAATTAATATGCTGACGTATTCCTCTCCGTTCAACTTTTGGATAGATGGTTTTGGAATAACCTTCCAAACAATTTATAGAGGGTTCTTGAAGTGGTTTACGGATACCTGTTAGGTCAAATGTATAACCCATAATTTCAAGCATTGTGTAAACAGAATGTAGAACACACGTTTCATCATGACCAGAAAGATATACGAGCCTGTATCTATTATCTTTAGGTTGTTTCACTGAAAATGAAAAAGGCTGCATGCTGGAATCTGCTGTCAATACAATATTCCAGCCGTCTGAATTGTATTGGGAAGATACATTTACATTGAAATTGCTACTCAGTATTTTAGATAATTCACTGACTGCGTATTCAATTACCTGATTTCCTTTGGGGTCTATTATTGTAATTTGTTCTTTTTTGAGAGAAAAACCGGTTTGAGTCAAGAATACCATTAAAGCCCAAAATAAATTTGTTGCAAACTTTGATTTCATGATATAGAGAATATTTAGCTTTCACACTTTTAATAATGCTAATAACTAGTAAAGCGCAAAACTATTAATTAGCATTTCATCTTCTTTTTATCTAGTCTTTCCTACCTTATCACATTAACAAGGAATATTATTTTCATTTTACTGCAGAAATTTCAATAACCTTTACCGTATTGGGCTCCATTGACTCAGTGCGTTTTATTTTGTTTCCAGTTTTTCCCAACGAAATCGCCTTTTCAGGAGTGATCATTGAGAGAGTATAATGACTGGCAGCAAGACCGAATTGAGTTGGATCAATAGTATAAGAAAAAGGAATTTCATGATCTGTATAATTAGCAATGAATACGGCAAGGTTTCCATCTTCAGATTGCCATAAACGGGCTTCTACTGAAGGTACTTTGCCTTTATGTAAACCACCGTCACTAAATTCTTCTTCAAAATCCGGAACGGAATTCGTTGGGTTTAAAGGTTTCCATAACCTGCCATAGGTAAGAAATTTTTGTGTGACCATTCTTAATCTTGCACACTGACGCAGGAAATCGACTTTAGCGGAATATTCAGGGCGACGGAACAAATCAAAATCCATCCATCCAATTTGCCTGCCGTCAATAAATCCCTGGCCAACAGCATAATTAAAAAGCTGATTACTTTTTTTTAAATCGCAAACACTTCCATAAAAGAGAGTATAACCGGAATATACCACCTGCTGTAAAGGTATTTCTTGTTCAGATGGTTTTGCAGTATATAAATTTGCATTAACCAAGTCAAAGAATATTTCATCTGCACCTTCAGAGGTTACTATAACATCCCGACTATTTTGGTGAGCAACATTCAGAATATCCTGGTAATAATCGCGGTAGCCGTCGGCCCAGTAATGACCGCCGCCCAAAGGATGTAAGTGATCTTTATTGAAACAAAGTTCATGTGAATTGTCGGAAACTTCATCTACATAGATTCCATTGATTCCATATTGAGACACCATTTTATCTATGAGATTAGAAATGGTATGACGCCATGGTACCTGACTGGGACACATCGGGGTAAGCCTTCCTGCACCGTCCCAGTAAAATTTTTGTCTGAGTCCCCCTTCTTCATCTTTAATTGCGTAAGGATCGTACTTATCCCAATCAGCTATCTTACTATCAGCGCTCAGACCGTTTATATAAGGAACAATTAGCGCACCTGAGTCAACAAGTTCTTTTACACGTTCTTTAAACCCCGGAATCGCGGGAAGAAAGTGAGGATAATTATTATCAAAAAGGTGCTGATTCCATCCATACCACTGAAAGGCAATTGGGACATTCATTCTTTTCATCGCATTCAGAAATGGCATATCCATTTCATGAGGATCACGAATATCACGTTTCCAGGTAGTAGGATTTCCCGTGTTTTTATCTGCATCCGGCGGAAGATCCCATACCCATGTATCACGGATCCAAAAACCAATATTTATGGCAGATTGGGGGAAATCGGGTCGTTGTGAAATTGGGCCTTTTTGTGTCCATTTCTGTTGGAGTGCCCATGCCCTGTATCGATGAGCAGCATCAACCCAGCCTCCCTGAAAAGGTCCAAAAGATACTGCATATTGATCAGGAAGTTCAGATCCGGTTACTCCCATATTTTCCGGATACCTTACAAGTTATAAAGTCTTTTTTTTGGAATCAACACTAAAATCTTTTGCCCATGATTCTCCGTCCATACTTGAAAAATATACCGCATTACT
>JBBRSO010000206.1:0-4657 GCA_038245405.1 Bacteroidales bacterium | reverse complement strand
TTGGGCATCTGATCAGGCTTCGTGATCTTCAGTCGAAAAAGCCTGAAGGCCATTCAGGTTTTGTCACTTTCATCCCATGGGCATTTCAGGATGAGGGAACCGTTTTAAGAAAACAGGGGGTGAGAAGCGGTTACAATGGTCGTGATTACATAAAGATAATTGCAATAAGCCGGATTATACTAAATAACATAATCAATTTACAGGCATCAATACTGACGGTGGGAAAAGAGATCGGTATGCTTTCCCTACATGCCGGCGCTAATGACCTTGGGTCGGTGATGATCGAAGAAAATGTGGTGAGTGCAGCCGGATCAAATAACCGGTTTAATGCTGAGGAGATGCAATCGATAATAAAAGAAGCAGGATTCATTCCGGGTAGAAGGAATCAGAAATACGAACTGGTATGATATAGGAACCAAAAAAACCCGCATTCTCACACGGGTTTTTTTAAATTATGATGAAGTCAGATTTAGTCTTTATGTGCCACCTGCTTATCTTCATCGGCAGGATCAAATTTTGATGCTTTCTTAAATTCTTTCATTCCCTGACCAATCCCCTTCATAAGTTCAGGAATCTTACGACCACCAAATAACAGTACAACTACAGCTAGTACCAGTAATATTTCTGTCAAACCTATTTTTCCCATCTCATTTAATATTAGAATTTGTACAAAGTTATAAATACTTTATTCATATGCAAACGAAGGAACAAAACTATTTTCTCAGCAATCGCAGAACGTCATTCCCATTCGCATAAAGCAGTAGTCCAAGCAAGAGAATCATCCCTCCTATCTGGGCATATTCAAGAAACTTGTCGCTTGGTTTCTTTCCCGTAATTACTTCAAAAATTAGAAACAATACATGTCCACCATCGAGAGCTGGTATAGGCAGGATATTCATTATTGCGAGGATAATTGAAAGAAATGCTGTCAGATTCCAGAATGCCTGCCAATCCCATACGCCCGGAAATATGCTGCCGATTGTGATAAATCCCCCAAGAGATTCATAGCCTTTATTATGGCGTGAGAATATCAGCCTGAACTGTTTCAGATAGTTGCCAATTGTCTTGAACCCCTTATTTATACCGGCCGGAATAGATTGAAAAAACCCATACTTCAAGGTCTTAAGATCAAAGATCTGAGCAAGGGATATTGTTCTGTTTAAGCCCAGTAATCCGGCAGCGGTTGGCTTTAAAGTTACATTTACGCTATCACCCTTACGGATTAGATTAAGCGTCACATTATGGTTCTTGTTTTCCGTAACATATTTCTGAAACTCATCGAAGTAGGTAAATCTTATATTGTCGAGCCCGATCATTTCATCGCCAATTTGAACACCGGCATCTTTGCCCGGAGATTCTTTCCCATATGCTACAACGACGAATGGTCCAAAAGGCATTCGGGGTTCAATCTGCCCTTTTCCTTTCAGCATTTTGGGAATGTACTCTTTAGGGATATCAATATTTACAATCGAACCATCACGCTCTACCTGAATGGTTTTCAGATTGTTGAGTGCTATGTTTGAGGTGATCTCCATGAAATTTTCGATATGCTGATTGTCTACGGTAATAATTTTATCACCGTCTTTTAGGCCCATGGCATATCCTACTGAATCGGTAACTATACCATACTTTACATTTGCCGTAGGGAGATAAGTCTCGCCCCATGCAAACAGTACAAGTATATAAAGTAACATTGCCAGGATAAAATTAAAAAGTACTCCTCCTGTCATTATCAGCAGACGCTGACCTGATGACTTTGATCTGAATTCCCATGGCTGCGGTGGAAGCTTCATCTGTTCCTTGTCCATCGATTCATCAATCATTCCTGAGATCTTTACATATCCGCCCAGAGGCAGCCATCCTACTCCGTATTCCGTTTCACCTCTTTTGAATTTGAAAAGAGCAAACCACGGATCAAAGAAGAGGTAAAATTTTTCGACTCTTGTTTTGAAAATTTTAGCAAATGTAAAATGACCGAATTCATGTATTATTACAAGAATTGAGAGACTCAATACAAACTGCAGGATTTTAATCAGGATTGTCATTTTTCTTATTGAAGTTTATTTATAAAACTCAGCGCCATTTCCCTCGCATTGGTATCTGTTGCTTCAAGGAGTTCAAGGTCGGGAGTTGCTGAAAACTCGGAATGTTCCAATGTATATTCAACTACGTCAGGCATTTGTGTGAATCCAATTTTTTGATCAAGAAATGCTTTTACAGCTATCTCATTTGCTGCGTTCAGAACGCATGGCATATTACCTCCCTTGTTAAGCGCCTCAAAAGCAAGTGCAAGGTTACGGAATTTTTTGGTGTCCGGATCAAAGAACGTCAGACTTTGGCATTTACCAAGATCAAGCCGCGGGAGATCGGAATGAACACGGTCGGGATAGGTAAGAGAATATAAGATCGGGACTCTCATATCGGGGATCCCCAATTGGGCTTTTACTGAACCGTCGGCAAAATGAACCAGGGAATGAATTATCGATTGAGGATGTACAATAACGGAGATCTGATTTGGAGCGAGGTCGAAAAGCCATTTTGCTTCAATCACTTCCAGTCCCTTATTCATTAGTGAAGCAGAGTCAATAGTGACCTTGCATCCCATATTCCAGTTTGGATGTTTCAGAGCATCGCAGGGTTTTACATTTTTCAACATCTCTTCAGTGAAATTCAAAAACGGTCCTCCTGAGGCTGTGAGTGTAATTTTTTCTACAGGATTACCAGCCTCCCCTACAAGACATTGAAATATAGCTGAATGTTCAGAGTCGACAGGTATAATAATACTCCCCGATTCTTTAACCATCCTGCCGATAAGCTCTCCAGCCACTACGAGTGTCTCCTTATTTGCCAGCGCTACCTTCTTCCCGGCTTTTATAGCCGCAACAGTAGGTCTTACTCCGGAATATCCTACAATAGAAGCTATCACAACATCAACTTCTGAAGATGAGACTACCTGCTCTACCGCCTCATCACCGGCATATACTTTTATGTTTGTGAACTTAAGACGTTCCTTTAATTCCGGGTAAAGAGTGGTGTTTGCTATTACAACTGCATCGGGCTGAAATCTAAAAGCCTGTTCAGTAAGCAGATCTATATTATTACCGGCAACAAGAACCTCAACAATGAATTTTTCGGGATATTTAGAAATGATGTCAAGTGCCTGAGTCCCAATTGACCCAGTTGACCCCAACAATGCAATTTTTTCTGGCATAGCATGTAATCAGGTTATTAAAATGAAATATGTTTTTCAGGATCAAGAGAATTTCCCTTGTACCAGATTTCTATGTGAAGGTGTGGTCCTGACGTATATCGTTCGCCAGAATCTCCTACCACCGAAATTGCATCCCCTGCACGAACAAGATCTCCGGTTTCCTTTAGTAGCCCTGAATTATGCTTGTAGACAGAAACAATATTATTCGGATGTTGTATTCCAATTACGAATCCTGTTTCCGTTGTCCATCCGGTAAAGATTACTGTACCTTCGAGTATGGATGAAACCAGTGCTTTGGGTTTTGTAACTATGTCAGTGCCAAAATGTTTCGTACCTGCATCATACTTTCCGGAGACAATTCCTTTTACCGGAGCAAAGAAATGAAGATTCGAAAGACCGGATACCATCTCAGCAGAAGACACCCCCCCGCTTAGATTATACTTCTCTTCTTTTTCAACCCTTGTTCTTAAAGCAGAGTCATCGGGGGAAGTGTTGAAAGCTATTTCTTTATAGTTTTTTGTGGTATCAGGGCTCGATGAGAGTTCAAGTGGCTGTCCACCGGAAATTACAGCATTTATATTATTGAAATATTTATCTCTGAGCTTGAGCTCACGGTCGAGGGAATCGAGACGGATCGCACTCAGAAGTATGTTTCGTCGCATCTTAACATCGGGATAGCCTGGTATGAATTGCCTCAGATTTGTGAATGATATTAGTGTACTTGTACCCCAAACTATAAAAACAAATAAAAATGTGATTAACAGGAAAGCATTGTACCGGGTGAGTATTATTCTCCAGACTTCTTCTAAGGTATGGTCGTTGATTACAGAAAATCTGTATTTATCGCGCCAGTTACTTTTTTTCTTTTCTTCCTTAGGCATTTTATATTATTTAATCGGGCAGCAAAGATAATAATCCTGCTTCATAAATGAGATAAAGCAATTCAAAAGTGGGCAACTTATCAGTTATATTACTTTAACAGGTTTGTCTTCACTCTGCCATAGTCCATGTTTTGTGCATACCGACATTGCAGAGAGGTTCATAGATACTTCCGGTGCAACAATATAGAAGTCGATCTCCACATGAGAAGGCAGATTGCCAAATACGCCAGCAGTATAACGTGCTTCAGCAAGAAGCGTTTCCCTGTTCCAGAGCTGAATGACACTAATGAAATGGTCGTGCTCATCAGGATGAGGATAGTCTTCTCCAAGCTTAACTTTAACTTCAAATTTCTCACCCCTTTTGACTGTATCGGCACAGAAGACATGCGGCATATGGCGGTCGAGATAATCGCGTTTTACCTCCTTGTCTTCTTTTTCTATTTCGGTTGCTTTAAATACTCGTGGCATGGAATGTGACATATTTATGTGGAAGCAAAATTAGTAAATAAAGTTGGAAGTCCGAAGACTGAAGTATTCATGTACAAAATTTCATTTAGAAGATTCT
>JBBRSO010000205.1:0-4710 GCA_038245405.1 Bacteroidales bacterium | reverse complement strand
TGATCCCAGTCTTCCGAATTTCCACATTATTTCTGGAGTCATAACGCCACCTGCTTTTTCTTCGGAGGTAAGCTGGTTGTCAAATTGTTTCACGGCTTCTTTGGGCGCAACGGTCTTCTGCTGGCACGATCCGAAGATCAGTGCGTACAGAATCAATGGCAAAAGATATTTTTTCATAATTTGCTTTGTAGTAATAGAGTCTTTTATTTATTTTTTAAGCGCTTCATATACTTTATTCTTTAGCTCATCATAGAGTTCAGGGTTGTCTTTAAGGATCTGTTTTACAGCATCACGTCCCTGCCCGAGTTTTGTATCCCCATAGCTGAACCATGAGCCGCTCTTTTTAATAATTTCAAAGTCAACACCCAGGTCGACGATCTCTCCGAGTTGTGAAATACCTTCTCCGTAAAGAATATCGAAATCAGCTTTTTTAAATGGAGGGGCAAGTTTATTTTTTACGATTTTAACTCTTGTGCGGCTGCCAATAATATCCTCTCCATCTTTAAGCTGGCTCGATCTGCGTATGTCTAATCTCACTGATGCATAAAATTTGAGTGCATTTCCGCCGGTTGTAGTCTCAGGATTACCGAACATGACACCGATTTTGTCCCTGAGCTGGTTAATGAATACACAAGAGGTATTTGTCTTATTAATATTGGCGGTGAGTTTTCTGAGTGCCTGCGACATCAGACGTGCCTGCAGACCCATTTTTGATTCACCCATTTCACCCTCAATTTCAGCTTTTGGGGTGAGGGCTGCCACAGAGTCAATAACAACTATATCGAGAGCACCCGACCTGATCAGGTTGTCGGTAATTTCGAGAGCCTGTTCACCATTATCGGGTTGTGAAATAAGCAGATTTTCAACATCTACTCCCAGTTTTTCAGCGTAGTTACGATCAAAAGTGTGTTCCGCATCAATTATTGCAGCAATACCTCCATTCTTCTGAGCTTCAGCTATGCAATGGATTGCCAGTGTTGTTTTTCCGGAGGCCTCCGGACCATAGATCTCAATTACCCTTCCGCGTGGTATTCCGCCAATACCCAGGGCTGCATCGAGACCGATAGAACCTGTTGAAATGACCTGTATATTATCTATTGCGTGATCACCTAACTTCATTATAGTGCCCTTTCCGAAATCTTTTTCAATTTTCCCAAGGGTGACTTCCAGTGCCTTGAGCTTGTCTTTATTAATTTCTTTTCTTTCTATGCTCATATAAATAGTTTTATTGTTTGTACAAATCGAAAATCTGCTCTGTATGTCCGGCAGTATCTACTTTAGCGATTATTTTTTCAATAATGCCTTTTCCGTCGATGATAAATGTTGTTCTTACGACTCCCATAAAACTTTTACCATACATTTTTTTCTCGCCCCACACTCCATAGTCATTCAATATTTTTTTTGAGGTATCAGCGATAATAGGAAAAGGAAGTGTATATTTTTCTGCAAAACCTTTATGCGACTTCTCCGAGTCGGGACTAACACCGATCACTGTAAATCCTTTTTTCAGAAAAGAATCCCAGTTATCCCTTAAATTGCAGGCTTCTGCAGTGCAACCAGGGGTGTCATCCTTTGGGTAGAAATATAATACTACCTTTTTTCCTGTAAAATCGCTTAGCTTTACTGAATTGCCATTCTGATCGATACCTTCAAAACCCGGGGCTTTCATTCCTTCTTTTAATTGTACCATGATTAGTTTATTTTGTTATTATGGGTAAATTTACGAAGTTTGAATTGTTATTTTGCAAAATATTGAACATTTGTTATTAACATAAACCATTTCATTATTGAAATTTAATAACAATAAAATACACTGAGAATCAAGTGTATGCTTAATTGAAATAAGTTATGAGATTGAAAAAACATATTATTCTGTTTTGCCTCTTCGTGGTAGTCCAATTACCAGTAAATCATCTGTTTTCTCAGGATGTTTCACCTAAACCTACACGGCAGTCCTCCTTTGAGGCATTTTCGCAGGGTAACTATGAAAAAGCATACAATCAATTCAGCGAACTTCTTGTAACCTACACGAAAGATCCTCTTTATAAGTATTATTCAGGAGTTTGTCTGGTGAAACTCAGCAAACAGCCGGAAGAGGCAATTAAACTATTGCAGGAGGCTTTGGAAGGAGGAGGAAATATTAAAACATTGCCATCAGATGGTCTGTTTTACCTTGGACGTGCCCAACAGATGTCGGGAAGATTTCCTGAAGCCACTGAAGCTTTCAAAGCCTATACTAAACAAGTCGGAAAAAAGACTGCAAAAGAAACAGGAGTTCCGGAATATCTTAAGGAATGTGAAATGCAAAATGGGAAAATTCCGGAAACCGAAGCAATGCTGGTGAGTGAAATTAATAAGGAGCCTGTAGTTGTGGTACCGCTTGAAACTAAACGCGAAGAAGTTAAACCTGTAAATCTATTCTCCAAACCTGTAAATACAAATACAAAAACTGCAAACGACAATCTTCCTGTAAGCTATGAAAAGATCTTAAGTCAGGCAGTTGAGCTTCAATTTAAAGCCGACTCAGTATCTTCAATAGTCAATAAGCAGAAAAAAGACCTGGTACCTTTGATTGGTTCAGAGAAGCTTTCATTAAAGCTCAAAATCGTTGATAACGAAAAAATAGTTTCAGCTTTACAGGCAAATGCCGATCAGAAGTACAAGGAAGCTCAGATTATGATGGGGTCACAGGGCAATTCACCAATAGAAACAAAAGAAACAATTTTACCGGCATTAAAAGATACAACACATGCTTCAACCGCCTTAAAGCCTCCAGTTAAACAGGAGGTTTCAAAGCCTCCTGTCAGATCGACAAAGCCTCAGGTCGACATTTTTTCATATTTTGAAGTACTTGATTCACCGGTAACTGACTCAAAGGCGAAAATATCTATTGATCCTGAAGTACCTGCCGGCCTTATCTATAGAATACAAATCGGAGTTTTTAGTAACCCGGCGGTGCCCGCATATTTCAAAGGCATTGTGCCGGTATTTGGTTTTAAAATTCCTGCTACCAGTAAAATAGTTTACTATGTAGGAATGTTCCGAAAACATTCTGATGCTGCCAAAGCTCTTTCAATTACCAGGAGTAAAGGTTTTAAGGATGCATTCGTTGTTGCTCTCGTTGATAATAAAAAAGTTTCTACCGACAGAGCCACCCAACTTGAAAAGGAGTGGAGCGCAAAACCTTTTGCTTCAATCGAGTCTGTATCGGAGGTTAGAGCGGATACTATTACACCAACACTACTATTCAGGGTTGAGGTAATGAGGACTTCAAGTCCTGTTACAGAAGATGTTGTGGATCCGATAAAAAGGCTGGCCGGTGAAAGAGGTCTCGATGTCATTCAAAGGATAGATGGTAAAATTTCTTATTTAATCGGGAAATTCATTACTTTTGCTACGGCAGCGGAGTATGCTGATCTGTTAAAAAGAAACGGATACAAGGAGTCACAGGTGGTAGCCTGGTTGGGGAAAAAGGAAATACCGGTTGAATCTGCGAAAAAACTGTTTGATGATCTTAAATGAAAGAAAAGACATTACATAAGGATGACAAGTTAAACAGCGGTCGTGAATCAGGGACGCTCATCCTGTATAATGATGACATCAACACTTTCGAACATGTCATCAAATCTTTAGTTGAGGTGTGTGGTCATGATTCGGTTCAGGCGGAACAATGTGCCATGATCGTTCATTTTAATGGCAGCTGCGATGTTAAATTAGGAATCCCGGCAGTACTTAATGCCATGAGCAGGTCGCTTAACGCCAAAGGACTCAACTCCAAGGTTGAAAATTAACCACGAAGCCCGGAATGCTCTTTAAACTCTAAATTCCCCAAGGAGCAGAGGTTTAAGCTACTTAATATAGTATTCAATCGTCTCTTTAACAGCTTCGCTACACACTGAACAATATCCTTTTGAATTGTTACTTTTCATCCGGCAATCCAACTCAGGTCTGTAGATTCCTTTTGCGGAATATCCTCCACCTTCAAATAAACCTATAACCTTACTGTATTTCTCATCTGCCGGAGTAGGAGTAGGTGTTCCTTTTGTAATCAGCTTTTTCCATTTTGAATCAAAATTCACCAATGTTGTGATGTTAGGCTCCCAGGGCTCAACATTAAGTGGATAGAATTCATCATAGGAAACTGAAGAAGAATAATATTCATCTGCTAACCCGGCGAACCCATGACCGAATTCATGAACAAAAACTTTGGGTGAAAGCTCATGATCTGCGGTAGTTCCGGAATAATAATTATACACACCGCCTCCGCCATATTTCTTACTGTTTATGAGTACAATTATATAATCGTGTGGTGCAACTGCAGCGTAATCATTTACCGATTTTATATCCTGTGTGGTTAAGTATCTGTCTGTCCCGAATGTGTAAAAACTTGAATTTAGAGCGGTATTTACAAAAATGTTTTCACCAGGGATATCAGTTCCTGAATCCTGTGATATTGCTTCAACAGCCCAGATATTTATTTTATTTTTATAGTCACTATAAGGATATTCTGCAAAAAGCACATCTGCCATTTTTTTTACATCAGCCCTGAATTTACCCATCTCTTCAGCCTTATAACCTTCCGCTATGAATGCAAGATCGAGCGATGTGTGCGGGTCACCATATTTGACCCTGCCCAGTTTGGTTCCTGTTTCATACCAACAGGGTAGACTAAAGTTTTCTGGCTGTTGCCGGCCAGCATAAAATCGAAGC
>JBBRSO010000204.1:0-4731 GCA_038245405.1 Bacteroidales bacterium | reverse complement strand
TATACGCCAGGGCAAGGATGTGATCTTCGTGCGTCAGGATTCACTGGCAATATGGAAATATGTTACCGTTGAATTTGAGAACAGCTCCACGCTTTCTATTAAAGATGGACTCGAACCGGGCGACCTGGTGATCACCAGTGGTAACATCAATCTTGCACATGAAACAGTAGTGCGGGAACAATGATGTCACAGGGCACAGGGAGAAACTATAGATCCTGAACGATGAACGATGAACATCAATACAGCTCTTTCCTTTCAACCTTCACTGTCAATATCCTTTTTGTGATGCTGATCATTGTTGGCGCTGCAATGATCCCCTTGTTATCACTGCAGCTTAACCCTACACGTTATCTTCCTTCTCTTTCCGTAACCTGGAACTGGCCCGAGGCACCTGCCAGGGTAGTTGAACAGGAGGTCACTACAGTATTGGAGGGGATATTCTCCACTGTAACCGGGGTTAAGAAAATCTCATCCACAACAAACAATGAATCGGGTTTAATAACTGTTGAATTTGATAAAGATGTTGACCTGCGGGAAAAACGGTTCGAACTGGCATCGCTGATAAGGGAATCGAGAAAAAGATTGCCCGAAAGGGTGTCATACCCTCTGATAAGCATGAATATGCCATCCAATCAGTCGGGATCAACAATTCTCAGTTTTCAGGTAAACGGCAATGCAAGTATTTCATATGTGTACACCCTGGCTGAAGAACAGATAAAGCCCCGGATTGCCCTCGTTGAAGGTGTCTATAACGTAAATACCTATGGAGCCGCACCGCAGGAATGGGAGATAACCTACGACCAGCGGAAGCTTTCAGCAACCGGTCTGAGTTCATCAGTTATTGCTCTGGCTGTAAATACCTATCTGCTCGAGCGTGAGCTGGGTGGAGCTGATGAAAAAACATCGGAAGGATCGGATAAGAGAACTTACCTTACACTCACAGGACATACCTCCGGCGATTTTCACTGGGAGGATATACCTGTAGCGAAAGTAGCAGGAAGGATCCTTCACCTTACCGACATGGCATCAATAAAGCTGATAGAACAGAAGGCATCGAGCTACTATCGCATAAACGGTCTTAACACTGTTAACCTCACCGTGAGTGCCGGGAAGAACGTAAATACAATCAAGGTGGCCGATGCAGTCAAAAAAGAGATTGAGAAAATAAAAAAAGAACTGCCTCCGGGTTACAGCATCAGGACTTCACTCGATAATACAATCTACATAAAACAAGAGATCTCCAAAAACATTTTCAGGGCAATCCTTTCCGTGATTTTGCTACTTGCTTTTGTACTTCTTATCAGCCGCGAATTCAAATATCTTCTGATAATAACCATCAGTCTCATCGCCAACATCTTTATCGCATTCATCTTCTATTACATCTTCAAACTTGAGATACATCTCTATTCACTGGCCGGGATAACGGTTTCATTCGGACTTATCATCAACAATACCATTGTGATGACCGATCATATGCGGTATCACAAAAACAAAAAGGTAGGACTATCGCTTCTGGCCGCCACTCTCACAACGATCGGCGCTCTTGTTGTAATATTCTTCCTTGATGAAACATCAAAGATCACTCTGTCGGATTTTGCAGCTGTGGTTATAATAAATCTCTCGGTATCGCTTGTGGTTGCTCTTTTGTTTATCCCGGCGCTACTCACTAAAATAAAGCTTCTTCCTCAGTTCAATGCCCTGATAATTAAAAGGAAGAGACGGATTGTACGGTTCTCAAGGTTTTATCTTAAAAGCATAGATTTTATAATCAGGCACAGGATTATTTTCATCATTGTTGCAATACTTATTTTCGGTCTTCCTTTCTTCTATCTTCCTGACAAACTTCCTCAAGTAAGCAATTATCAATTTAAGGAAGAGAACCTGACAAAATACCAGAAACTCTATAACAAGACTCTTGGGAATCAAAAATATTTACAGGACATAAAGCCCGTCATCAACAAAGTACTTGGAGGCAGCTTCAGACTATTCAACGAGAAGCTGAAAGGAAACAGGTTCTATTATTATCGTGGTTCCGACGAGGCACAAAGGACAATGCTTTCAGTTGAGATCGGGCTTAGCGAGGAGGGCCTGACAATAGAGGATATGAATACTACCTGCATGGGCCTGGAAAATATGCTTGCAGGTTTCAAAGAGATCGACATGTTTACTACAAGTATTTATAGTACTGATGATGCCTCGGTTACCATTACTTTCAAACCTGAGAATGATTTTACGATATTCCCCTTTATTCTGAAGACAAAGATCGAGGATTACATGAACGGGATAGGAAGCTATCATGCGTCAGTGTATGGTGTCGGAAAGGCTTTCAGCAACCAGGTTTATGGTGACAATATACGGGGAAATTATTCTATTTTAATGAAGGGCTATAACTACGATGATCTTTCTTCCTATGCCCAGGCGCTTAAGGAAAGACTCATCGTAAGTGGAAAACAGAGAATAAAAGAGGTTTTTCTTGTAGGAGGAGCGCCAAGTGGTTACTTTATAAACATGGGAGACAAGAAACGCTACAGAAACATCCTTGAGATGAATAAATATTATCTCACTGAAAATAATTCAGATGTAGCCTTTGCCTTCAGAGAAGCGGGTAAATATTCACGCGGCACTCTTCAATTCGGGAATGTATTTGTTAATGGGACTATGGCGCCTCTTGCCATTAAAGCTCTTCAGGCAGATGAATATGACTACTGGAAATTCATAAATGCCCCGCTTGAAACTCATTCAGGCTCCTTCGTGCGAATGAAAGATTTTGCCACTGTCGACCGTGAGGTCACAAATAGTGTCATCGGAAGGGAGGATCAGCAGTATATAATCACTGTTACGTTTGATTTCATCGGAAATAATGAGCTTGGGCGATTGATTGTTGAGAGAAATGTTGATGAGACAAGTTCATTGCTGCCCCTGGGATATACCGCCAAAATATCTGATTATTTCTTTTCGTGGAATGACAAAAGCAATAACTACTATCTCATCTTCCTTGTGGTATTGATAATCTATTTTATCTGTGCTATTCTCCTTGAGTCGCTCCGTCAGCCATTGACTGTTATCAGCCTGATTCCATTTTCATTTATCGGGGTTTTTCTGACATTCCATATATTCGATATTGTACCCGATGAAGGCGTCTTTGCTGCGATGATCCTGCTCTGCGGCATTGTTGTGAATGCTACTCTGTATATCCTGAACGATTACAATATCCTCCGCAGAAGTAAGCCACTTCTTTCCGAAAGAGTCTTGTATGTGAAGGCTTTTAACGGGAAGATAATACCAATCTTCCTCACAAAACTCTCAACCATCATAGGGCTGATTCCGTTCCTGCTGGCTGGTAAGGATGAGAGGTTCTGGTTTGCGTTGGCTGCAGGTACTATTGGGGGGCTGGTGTTTAGTTTTATTGGACTGTTTGTTTATCAACCGATGATGATGAAGAAGGGGAGAAAGGGAGAAAGGGAGAATGGGAGAATGGAAGAACTGAAAAATTTAACCACGGAGTAGCGCGGAGAAAAACACGGAGAAAAGCACGGAGTAGAACTGTTTTTACTCCTTAAAAATACATTTATAAAAAAATAATATAATGGTTAAATTTCTGATTGGGAGGCCCGTAGCTGTCATCATGACTTTCCTGGCAGTAATTATGTTGGGCATAGTGGCTTCCGGAAGGCTGCCGGTTTCGTTGATGCCCGACATTGCTATTCCTGAGATAACTGTTTCAGTGTCTCGTGCTGATGTGAGCTCAAGAGAACTTGAGAACTCGGTTGTGAGTGTTCTGAGGAGGAACCTGCTGCAGGTACCTGGTCTTGATAATATCGAGTCGGAGGCACGTAATGGCAGTGCTCTGATAAGGCTTAAGTTTCAGTTCGGGAATGACATAAACCTTGCCTTCATGGAAGTCAATGAAAAGATTGACGGTGCAATGAACTCACTGCCTCATGATCTTGAAAGACCAAGGGTTATCAAAGCCAGTTCAACCGACATTCCTGTCTTTCTGCTTAATATCACACTCACCGACCCGCGGGCAGGTGATGAGAAATTTTCGGAGATGAGCGAGTTTGCCGAGACAGTCGTTAAAAAACGTATTGAACAACTTCCTGAGGTGGCGATGGCAGATATTACAGGACAGGTAAAAAGAGAAATATTTATTCTTCCTGATAAGCAGAAGATGGAGAGTATGGGTATAACCGAAAACGATATCTCAAATGCTGTTACACTCAATAACATCAATATCGGATCGATTCTCGTCAAGAACGGGAAATATCTGTATAACCTTGAATTCAGTTCATATCTCAAAGAGACAGAGGATGTAAGGAATATCTATATTAAAGCGGGTGGACGGCTTCTCCAGCTGAAAGACTTTGCAGAGATAGGCGTAAGACAGGAACAGCCAAGAGGCCTTTATTACTCTAACGATCAGAGAGCTATCTCACTTGCAATAATCAAAGAATCAAAAGCGAAAATGTCGGGTCTGAAATCCAGGATGAACGACATGATAACCACTTTCTCGAAGGATTACCCGCAGATGGAATTTGAGGTATCACAGGATCAGACCAGACTCCTGGATTATTCACTCTCAAATTTAAAACAAAGCCTTCTGGCAGGTGGCCTTCTGGCTTTCTTCATCATGTTCTTCTTCCTTAAAGACGCAAAATCACCACTAATAATAGGATTCAGCATCCCTGCTACACTGGTGATCAGCCTGCTGCTATTTTATATTGTCGGACT
>JBBRSO010000203.1:0-4741 GCA_038245405.1 Bacteroidales bacterium | reverse complement strand
TCAGCATCAAAAAACACTGCATCAACATCTTCAGTATTGGTTTCCAGGAGAAATTGCGGGACAGATACTTCGCTGAATGATCCGGTTTTTCCCTGAACAAACATTTTCGCTGCCTGCCCTTTGGCCCCTCCGACAAATACATCATCCAAACCATCATTATTAATATCAGCTTTAGCCAAAGCCGGCCCCTCAGCAGTAAGTGAGTGCGGGATGAGAGGTTCGCGTCTGAAATCTACATATTTATCTTCTTTATGTCTGAATTCCAGTCCTGGTATTTCTTTGCGAAGGAATAGACTGTTATCTACTTTATTATTGGTTTTAGACGTTTTTGATTTTACTGCATTTTTGAATTCTATCGTTAATAGTGTATCTGATGGAATATCCCTGATCACTTCCGTTGACATGTCGGGCCAGCGAACAATAAGCGAGTCTACCATTTTTGATGTTCCCACACCAAAGTGTAAAACATCGGAAACAGAAGATAAGAAACCTCTGGTTGGAAATTGTTCGGCAACCTGTATTTGCCCTTTTATAAACACAGTTGCCCGGGCCCCGATTCCGCGTTTGTTAAGTCCGGTTCCCTTAAATGTCAAAGATAAATAGTGATTATGTGATTTACTATCAGCATTATTCCTGTATACTGAAGCATTCTCATTTATATTATTTACAATAAGGTCGAGGTCACCATCGTTGTCCAGATCAGCATATGCTGAGCCGTTGGAATATGATGGCTTATTTATACCCCAGGCATCTGCCAAATTTGTAAAAGTTAGATCCCCGTTATTTTTATAGATGTAATTGACATTCGGATAAAGAGGCATTTTTTCGTACAGGTCTTTATCTGAAAGTTTGCTGTTATCCTTTGTTGGAGCGAATCGATTTCCACCCGTCAGGAACTTAATGTAGTCGAGATCATTTGCCCTTCTGAAAATTCCGTTAGTAATAAACAGATCTTTTAGTCCATCATTATCTAAATCACATATAAGTGGAGACCAGCTCCAGTCAGTTGAAAAGACTCCCGCCAAACGCCCGATTTCACTGAATAGTCCACCTCCCAGGTTAAGCTGAAGTGTATTCCGAACATACTGATAATAATAGCCCATTTCGAGCTTTTTTTCGTAGAGTTCATAATCATCTTCACCGCCTGATTGCTTTCTGATATTTTCCTTGTCGGGCAGCATATCAAGAACCATAACATCAAGAAGGCCATCATTATTAATATCTCCGACATCGTTTCCCATAGATGAACGGCTGGTATGCGCGAAATATTCAGTCAGCTTTTCAGAGAAAGTGCCATTGCCATTATTGATATATATATAATCGTTCTCGTGAAAATCATTTGAAACAAATATGTCAGGGAAGCCATCATTGTTTAAATCACAGATATTGACTCCAAGACCATAACCAATCTGACTGTTGTAAATACCTGCTTCCTTTGTAACATCTGTGAAACTGTGGTTTTTACTGTTCTGATCATTTCTGAATAACCTGTCACCTGCAAGTGAATCTTTTTCCAGACGCAGGGTGGCAAGACCGTAACTGCGTTTTGTATGTACTGAATGGTTGAGAAGATACATATCGAGATCTCCATCCATATCATAGTCGAAAAAAGCAGCCTGGGTTGAATAGCCCCTGAAGTCAAGTCCATACTCTTTTGATTCATCTTTAAAGGTAAGGTTACCCTGATTTATGAATAACTGATTCCTGCCATGAATGCTTTTATATTCTCCCAACTGACATAAATAGATATCTAGTAAACCATCGCCGTTGACATCGGCCATTGTAGCCCCTGTTTTCCAGTCACCTGTGCCTGCTACTCCTGCCGTCTCAGTAATGTCTTCGAAAGACATGTTTCCTTTATTCAGAAAGAGTCTATTGTTTTTTTGATTTGAGGTGAAGTATAAATCTACCAGGCCATCATTATTGATATCACCTGCAGCAACACCTGCACCATTATTAAAGTATAGATATTCAATGATGTTAAATTCTTCAGTTTCAATTAATCGATTAACGAAATCAATATGGGTGACGGTGGGCGACAGCTTCGTAAAGAAGGTATTTTCCTTTTTATCCTCATGGCTGCACGATGAAAACAAAATGAGTATAAGCAGGATTAAAACTGAATTCTTCATAGATAGTTTTCACTTACCTGATTTTTTGAAGACTTTTAAAGGATCATTGCTGCGGGCGATTACCACGATGTTACCTCTTGTGGTTTTTACTTCCATAATATCCCTGATTTCTCCATCAAGATGAAATCCCGATTTTTTAGTAGGCACATTAGTAAAACCGCCTTTTCCGTCACCTAGAAGGAAAGAACCGTAACTGGCATCATACCGACCCACCTCAGGTTTTACATTGAAAAGATTGCCTCCAAGTAATATATCGATTTTACCATCACCATTAAAGTCAGCTGCATATGCGGCAAAAACAGGAGAAAACTGTACTTCTGAAGGCAGATGTTTTCTGCTAAAATTGCCGGCTCCATCATTTATAAACAGTGAAGTTTCGAGAAGACAGGCATCAACGTGAACAGAGTTTTTTAGTTGTTCGGGAGTAAATATATCCGTAATCTGCTGGTTTTTATACATTTCATATTTTGGGTATTTCTTCACTAACTCCGGTAACTGTCTTGTTAAATCATGTTTTAAAGCCAGAGGATATGACTTCTCACCATCATATGTACATATTATTTGTTCCACTGTACCATTGAGATCAAAATCGCTCACATACATATCAACAGGTTTTTTCTCACTGGCTTTAAACCTCGAATTTAATCCATGGTTTCCGGCAATGAAATCTATGTCCCCATCACCATCGAAATCAGCAGCGGCAAGACAATTCCACCAGCCTGAGGTTTTTTCAGATCCAAAGACGTTTTTCTTTTCTTTAAAAGTACCCTTATTGTTTATTAATACTTTTAAAGGCATCCATTCGCCGGCTATGATCATATCTTTATCACCATCGTTATCAACATCTTCCCATAACATATCGCGTATCATGCCAATGTTTTGCAAATCGGGTGCGACCTTTGCTGTAACATCTGTAAAATTACCCTTACCGTCATTCTCGAGTATGTAACCGCTTGCCGGTACTCCGTATAAAAATGGTTTAAGCCTTAACCCTACGAACAATTCAATTATACCATCGTTGTCATAATCTTCTGCTATTACACATGATGTACTTTCATATTTTCCTGTCGGTAGAACCTGGTTGGATTTGACAAAATGGCCTTTGCCGTCATTTATATACAGTCTGTCGCTCAGTGCCGATGAGCTTTCAGGAAATTCATTGCTCCCGCAGGCAACATAAAGATCAAGATCCTTATCTCCGTCTGCATCGAACATGGCACAGTCAACTTCTTCTGATATTTTATCCTCTTCGAAAAGTTTCTTCTCAACAGACATGAATGTCCCATCACTTTTTTGTACCATTAAAGCTCCGGCTTGTCCTTTTGCTCCGCAGACATACAAATCTTCAAGTCCGTCTCCATTAATATCACCTTTGCACATTCGGGGTCCTTCGGAAGATATCATGTGATAGACAAGTTTTTCGCGTTCGAAATCATCAAAATCATCCTCCCGATGAATGAAATCAAACCGATTTTCATTTGTAATGTCTTCAAAATAATCATTTTCAGAGTTGGTAGAATCAACTGAATGAAATGACAATTTCTGAGCATCTTTCTGATCCAACGACAGTATCTGATCTGCTTTTATATTTGTAAGAATAGTAGTACGGTCATCAGGCCATTCTACAATTAAAGAATCAATATCTGCTATTTCACCGAGCCCTATATTGGGTCGGAAATCGACAGTTGACAAGTACCCGCGCATAGGCATCTGTTCCAGATAGAATAATTTGCCTTTACTTTTAACTGTTATTCTGGCTCCAATAGCTTCAGTGTTGGCTCCTTCTCCTTTAAGTATTAATTTAAGAAAGTGGTTTCCTGTTAATTTCTGTCTTGTTTCATTGCGATAAATGAACATTGGCATATTTACATTATTTACCACAAGATCCAGATCCCCGTCATTATCAAGATCGCCATAAGCGGCTCCATTGGAGAATCCGGGTGTGCCAAGGCCCCAATTATCTGCTTCATTTTTGAACTGGTAATCTCCCATATTTTTAAAAGCATAACTTGAGATTTTTACCGAGGGGATAGCGTCAATAAGTTTTCTGTAATCAACATTGTTTCCGGAAATAATTGACATTACCATATCACGGTTCGAGAAATATTGTATATAATCCTGATCGGTTAGGTCTTTATATATCCCATTAGCCACAAATATATCCTTGAGCCCATCGTTATCTAGATCAGTTATCAGGGCGCCCCACGACCAGTCGGTTGCATTGATTCCGGCCAATCTTCCTATCTCGCTGAAAGTACCATCGCCGTTATTCAACTGCAAAACATTTCTTGTGAATTGGTATGAATAGCCATTTTCAACATTCGATTTGTAATTCGCCCAGTTGTCGAAAGTAGTTTTTGTTTTTAACCGGTCATTATGCTCAGGCAGCATGTCGGTTGCGAATACTTCAGGGTAGTGATCATTATTTATATCTGCAATATCTGCCCCCATTGAGGCCGCTGAAATTGACCTGGTCATGCTGGATAATGTCTCTTTAAATGTCCCATCGTGATTATTAATATAAATATAGTCACGTTCGAAAAAATCGTTCGAAACGTAAATATCCATCCATCCGTCCTGATTCAGATCACCCACGGTTACCCCCAGGC
>JBBRSO010000202.1:0-4810 GCA_038245405.1 Bacteroidales bacterium | reverse complement strand
GTTATATTTGCCCGGGCATAATTAGTGGTTATTTAAAGTTGATCATATGATTACCAGGTACAAAGTCTGGTTTTTTGCTGGAGGAGAAACACGTGATGACAGTTTCAATATTTTTACTGGTTCTTTTATAAGGTTGATGAAAAAAATACTTGGTGATGATTTTGACTTTATAAAGGGAATATATTTCAAATCAACGGCAAGGAATGTCTTCTGGGCCTTAAACAACTCTCAAAAACCAGTTATCAGTTCAATAAATAAAAAAATATTTACTACTGCCCTGCAGCAAATTTTCAGTAATGCGGATTCTCCGGAGACACAGCTTATTCTTATCTCGTCCAGCTCTGGCAGTGTAGTAGCCTCCCAGACAGCATGTTACCTGGCAAATGAAAATTCAAAGAATGGACATTACAGAAAACCATTTCACCTGGTTTTAGGTGCAAGTATGATCTCACCCCATTCTGACCTTTATCTGAAGCTTCTTGATTATCAGAGAGAAGGCTTAATCGGAATTATCCTTCATGATGAGATGAATGATGAGGGTGATAACTCGGCAGGTGTTGGAGGATCCACAAGATTTCAGGCATACAGAAACGCATTTGGAATTATGTTTCCCTTTCTCTCATTCAGGTTTAAAGGGCCATCATTCCTTAATGCCGATCCTGAAACCGGGCATATTCACAGAAAACGGTCCAAGACAATTCAGAAAGCTATTGATTACATACATATTATACTCGTAGTACATAAGCTGGCAGGGGAACGTCATAAGCAAAGTGCAATGGATGAACTAAAAAGAATAAAAACATAAATCTGACGTTATTATCATATGCATACAATTAGGTATATGAAATATATTCTGTCAGGAATCCTTATACTATGTTTTACAGTCTCAGCATGCAAAAAAGAAACCGATAATCAGGTTACACTGCCGGCTGAAGGCGGTTCTCTTGGTAAGCTGCAGATATTCCCAGATGATAATCCATGGAATACAGATATTTCTAAAGCAGAAATCGATCCGAATTCTGCCAATCTCATAGCGGGGATAGGAAATGAAGTGCATCTTCATCCCGATTTCGGTACGTTTTGGGAGAATGCAGCCATCGGGATCCCATTTAACCTGGTAGGCGGAAATCAGGCTTTAGTACCAATTACTTTCAAGTATAATACTGAGAGTGATCCCGGGCCATACCCAATTCCACCTGATGCCCTGATCGAGAGTGGTTCAGACAGGCACGTACTCGTTGTTGATACAGTTCACCGGAAACTATACGAGCTGTTTAATGCTGTAAAAAATCAGAATAAATCATGGAATGCCGGATCGGGTGCTGTTTTTGATCTTACTTCAAATGCTCTTCGACCTGATTTCTGGACTTCAGCAGATGCAGCGGGTTTACCAATCTTTCCCGGCCTGGTAAGGTATGAGGAAGTTATTGAAAAGGGGGTTATCAATCATGCTTTGCGTTTTACTGTTCAGAAGACAAGAAATTCATTTGTACACCCTGCAACGCATGGAGCCAGCAACAGCAGAAATATTAACTACCCTCCAATGGGTATGCGTGTGAGATTAAAAGCCGGTTTTGATATTTCTGGCTTCTCCCCTCATAATCAGGTCATTCTGAAAGCACTTAAAAAATATGGTATGTTTGTAGCAGATAATGGATCCAACTGGTATTTATCTGGAGCCCACGATTCAAGATGGGATGATGAAGAGCTGGGTGAGTTAAAAACAATCACGGGAAAAAGTTTTGAAGTTGTAAGAATGGGAACCGTGACTGATGTTTCTTTTTAATTCTTATTTAATCCTGAAATCGAGGAGCGGAATGTCGCCAAGATAAGCTACCAGATTATCGTTACGGTGAAGCTGTCCGACACCGGGAGGAGTGCCTGTAAATATCAGATCACCCGTTTTAAGTGTAAAGAATTCTGATACATATTCCACTATTTTATTGAATCCGAATATCATATCAGATGTATTGCCTGTCTGCCTGATGGTATTATTTATCTCCAGCCTGAAATCAAGATTTGTGAGGTCCTTTATTTCAGATACAGGTATGAAATTCCCAAGGGGTGCCGCTCCGTCAAAACATTTTGAGATTTCCCAAGGCATACCATTTGCCGCAAGACTATTCTGAAGATCGCGTGCTGTAATGTCAATACCGAGGGTTATCTCATCGAAATACCGGTGAGCAAATTTTGCTGAAATCCCTTTTCCCAGCTTGCTTATTTTAATAACTACCTCTACTTCATAATGAATATTAGCAGAAAACCCAGGCAGGAAAAATGGCTTATTGTTTTTCAGAATGGCGGAATCAGGCTTTAGAAAAACTACAGGTACCGAGGGAATTGGCCATCCCATCTCAACGGCATGCTTTCTGTAGTTCAGCCCAATACAGATGATCTTCATTATCCTATTGTTTTTCCGAAAGATCTGAGCTTGATTTCGGTAAGGATTTTTTTGGTGTAGAGAGGAAATTCGCCGTTCATCATCCATGAATAATACGCAGGCTCATCTTTAAAAACTGCTTCAACCGGCTTGCCTTTATGTTTCCCAAAATTAAAAATCTCAACTCCTTTTTCATCCAGGATTATTCTTCCGGCGAAATCAACACTGCTATTGAAGCAACTAAAATCTGCGAGTTTTTCGATATCATTTTCTAAATCCTGATACCTGTCGAGCTGTGATTTAAGAATTTCATATGTTGCAGCGGTATCAGCTTTTGAGCCATGAGCGCCTTGCAACTCCTTTTTACAGTAAAACAGATAAGCTGCAGTTAGTGTCCGCTGTTCCTTCTTATGAAATATCACCTGTACATCAACATATCTTCTCTTTGTAAAATTAAAGTCAATATTTGCGCGCAAGAATTCCTCTGCAAGCACAGGAATATCAAATTTGATCGCATTATACCCGGCCAGATCGCAACCTTCCAGATAGTTTGCAAGGTTTTTTGCAACCTCCCTGAATGTGGGGCAATTAACAACATCCTCATCTTTAATTCCATGTATTGCCGTAGTCTTGGCAGGAATAGGGATCTCAGGGTTTATCCTCGAGCTTAGCCATTCTTCCTTACCATTTGGATGGATTTTGAGAATTGAAAATTCAACTATCCTGTCATTTGAAACATTAATACCTGTTGTTTCAAGATCAAGAAAGGCGATGGGACGTTTAAGATTCAGGTTCAAGGTCAGGCATTTATCATCATTGGCATAAGAAGCATCAGAAGGTCCTCCGATTCATTATCGGATAGTATTGGAAGAAATAGTCCAGCCCTTGTAGGATCGGCAAGTTCAATCAACACATCCTGTGAACCAATATTCGATAGTATTTCAAGAAGGAATACCGATTTAAAACCGATCTCTATTTCATCGCCCTCATACTGGCATTTAATTCTTTCGTACGCTGATATTGAGAAGTCAAGATCCTGAGCAGAAACCATTACCTGATTTCCTTTAAGCTGAAGCTTAACAAGATTGCTCGCCTGGTTAGAGAAAACTGAAACCCTTTTCAATGTATTAAAAAATTCTACCCTGTCAATAGTGATCTTCCGCGGGTTGTTCTTTGGAATAACAGAATTATAATTAGGGTAGTTTCCTTCAACCAGCCTGCAAACCACCTTGTAGTTGCTGAGGGTGAAGAATGCGTTTTTGTCATCAAAGTCAACAGTTACCTGTCCTTCTTCTTTCGGAAGGATATTTTTCAGTAACGAAGCAGGCTTTTTAGGCAGAATAAATGATGAATTGTCGTCGGCATGAGCATCAGTCCTTGAGTATCTTACCAGTTTGTGGGCATCAGATGCAACAAAAGTAATTTTATCAGTAGAAGCTTCAACAAAAATTCCTCCCATAACAGGGCGCAACTCATCATCAGCAGTTGCAAAAAGTGTCCTGGAAATTCCTGCCAGCAGTATATCGGCATTTATTGCGAATGTAAATTTTTTGTCTTTCTTAATTGCCGGTAGGGCCGGGAAATCGATTCCGTTCTGTCCAACAACATTGAATTTACCATTTTCAGAGCTTATAACAACAGCCATTGTCTCCATGTTTATATCGAAAGCAAGAGGCTGGACTGAAAATTCCTTTAATGTGTCGAGTAGTATCCTTGCGGGTAAGGCTATAGTCCCATCGCCATCGGTGTTCTCAAGCTTCATCTTTGTAACAAGCGTTGACTCGAGATCTGATGCTGTTATTTCAAGATCATTCCCTGAAAGATTAAAAAGAAAATTATCAAGTATCGGAAGTGTATTCTTTGAACTTATAACCCTGTTTATAGCCTGCAGATGTCCGAGAAGTTCCGAGCTGGATACTACAAATTTCATATTGGTATCGTTTTAATTTGATTTATTGAATTCCAAGTTTTATTATATATGTCAAAATGAATGAATTGAGCTATAGATTTCATTCTATTCTCATTTACCAATATTACAAAAAAAAACTATTACGGCAAAAAAGAAAATCCTGTAAAGCTGACAAATGAGAAAAACTATTAAATAACTACGAAGTGCATCGCCTAACAGATGAATTACCCAACAACTCAATTTATTTTAAGCAACCCCCCAGACTCTTCCCATACTGGCTGTCCTCAAGTCCCCCTATTAGGCGGATTTGGGGCATAGCCGTCAAGCTAAGAGCGGTATCTATCAGATAATCAATATATGAGTGAGGATAAATTTTCTCTTCTTTTTTTAAATACCTTTTATACAAATCTTATTGAGCGGGAATTTTTTTAGCCTTACAAACTCACTCCCATCCCCATAGCCGTCAACTTAAGATGTAAAGTACAGAATTACAATCGGTTAAATTTCCCCTCCTTTCAAAG
>JBBRSO010000201.1:0-4845 GCA_038245405.1 Bacteroidales bacterium | reverse complement strand
GATAGATGAATTCTATCCTATTGATCCAAAACAACATAATAGTTTCTATGACTATGTTAAAAATTACTATATAAAAGGATTCGATCTAGATCCTGGCCGGGCTTTACTTATCAATTCTGATGAAATAACGCTTGCAAAAGGCAAACATTATTCTGAAGTTTTTCCTGATAGCCATATCGATCTCACCTTAAGAAACAGGGAAGCGCTTACTTCACTTGAAAAACTGCAACAGGCCTCAGTGTTCTGTATTGATAACTGGTGTACAAACTATGAAAACCGTATCCGTGAACTTGGAGGAATAGGATTCTTCCTTGGTGGTATGGGGCCCGATGGTCATATAGCCTTCAATACAAGAGGTTCGGATCATAATTCATCTGCCAGGCTCACTGCCACGAATTTTGAAACACAGGCAGCTGCTGCAGGCGACCTGGGCGGAATTGAAATATCAAGAAACAGAAAGGTAATTACAATCGGACTCGGAACTTTGACATATAATCCTGAAGGTGTGTCAATTATTTTTGCTGCAGGAGAAGCCAAGGCCACAGTTGTAAAAAATGCACTTGAAAATGCACCTGATAATTTATATCCAGCAACAGTTCTAAACCGGCAGAAAAATGCGCGTTTTTATCTTACAGAAGGAGCTGCATTCCAATTGAACGACAGTGTTGAAAAATATTACAGGGAGGGAGACTGGTGCTTCGAGAAAACTGAAAGAGCAGTTTTTGATTTATGTCAGAGGATTGATAAATATGCTCATAAACTGGACATTGATGATCTGAAAAATGACAAATATTGCTCTCTCATTCCCGATATGAGCCTCAACAGCGTGAAGGAAGTGATCGGGTCGACGAAAAGAAAGATAGAGATTGGTCTGAGAAAAGATAACAATCAGACATTCCTGCACACCGGTCCGCATCATGATGACATAATGCTCGGCATCTTTCCATGTATTATACCTCAGCTTAGGATTATCTCCAATAAATTTCATTTCTCAATCCTTACTTCAGGGTTTACCTCTGTATCAAGCAGTATGGTGAAGAAGTTGTTACAGGAAACATTAAATCTGATCCTGCAGGATAAAATAGGCATGCTTGATTATCCCGATTTCTTCGAGAAAGGATATAAATATAAATTCGATAAGGATGTAAGTCATTATCTTGACAAGATAGCAGCAAGGGATGAAAAGGGAAAACTCAGGGGTATCTGCCATCGTATAACAAGGGTAATGGTTGGGATCTATGACCTAAAATCAAGAAAAGATCTTACAGACCAGATTCAAAAGAATATTGAACGATTGGATTTGAGCTATAGCGGGGAGAAAGACCCGCCAGATATTCAGAAGTTAAAAGGGATGTTACGCGAATTCGAAGAAGAACTGGTATGGGCACATTATGGAGTTAAGGTAAAGGATATTGAACATCTGCGTCTTGGTTTCTATACAGGCGACCTCTTTACTCCGCAGCCGCAGAGAAAACGCGATGTAGAGCCAATTCTCAACATGCTGAAACTTGTACAGCCAACTGTTATAAGTCTTGCCTTCGACCCTGAGGGTTCCGGACCTGATACGCACTATAAAGTGCTGCAGGCAATAGCTGAAGCATTGCGACAGTGGAATAAGGAAAAGGATCTTTCATCTCTCAGAATAATAGGCTACAGGAATGTATGGTATAAATTTCATCCCTCAGAGGCGAATGTATTTACCCCGGTATCGCTGAATTCAATGGCTGTGCTTAACTGGTCGTTCAAAAACTGTTATATCAGCCAGGTTGATGCCTCTTTTCCAAGCTATGAATATGATGGTCCTTTCAGCGACCTTTCTCAAAAGATTTGGGTGGACCAGTATAAACGTGTTCAACTGATTCTCGGAAAAGATTTCTTTTATGAAAACGAAAGCCCTAAAATCCGTACAACACATGGAATGATTTACCATAAAGAGATGGCAATTGATGAGTTCCTGAAGCATGCACGCGAACTTGAAAAAAGCATGGAAGGTGCTTAGTAACTAATAAAGAAAATACTTCTCAGCCTTTTTTCTGAAATCAGGAAGGTCATTAGTCCATAAGCCTTTAATAGAGTCAACAGAAAAAGTCTTTGAAAACTCAATTCTGACTTTATCCGTTCCGCATACTTTATCAAACATATCGAGCCGCGATCTTTCACATAACTCAAATACGTTCTTGCCTGGCCATAATTTATGAGCTTCCTGTAACATATAGAATTGAATCAATGACAATGAAGCTATTTTTTCACCCGTAAAATGTATCTGCACTCCGTGAACTATTTTATCCTTTGAGACACTATAGTATGGCTTATAGTGGATTGGTCTGAAGATAATACCGCTCAGGTGCAGAGAGTTTAAACTCTGTGACAGCGAATCAGCGTTGAACCACTCAGAAGCAAATAGCTGAAAGGGGAGAGTATATCCGACACCAATACTTACGACATACAACTCACCTATGATACCGGTGGCAGGGTAGAAGAGAGGTGATTGTGGTTCAGGGATGTGAGGCGATGAAGGGACCCATGGCAGTCCTGTTTCCGAAAAACTCATATTTCTTTTCCAGCCATTCATTTTTATCACTTCAAGCTTGCATTTAATTCCATTCTTAAGAAGTCCTTCCATATTCAGAAATGTTGCAAGTTCCCCTACTGTCATTCCATGTATATATGGGATAGGATACTGGCTTACAAATGATATGAATCCAGGCTTGGTTACAACTCCCTCCATTCTTTCTCCACCTAACGGATTTGGCCTGTCAAGAACAACAAACCTGATATTATTTTCTGCTGCTGCTTCCATTGACAGCCCTAAGGTACTTATATATGTGTAAGAACGGGAGCCTATATCCTGAACATCATATACCAGGATATCTATTCCTTTTAACATCTCACTGGTCGGTTTTCTTGTCTTTCCGTACAAACTATAAACCGGTAATCCGGTTGCCTGGTCAACAATAGATCCAACAGTTTCACCTGCTGTAAATTCACCTCTTACGCCGTGCTCAGGACTGAAGAGAGCAACGAGGTTAACACCCTTGGCATGAAACAGAATGTCAATACCGGATTGTAAATTTCTGTCAACCCCGGTCGGGTTTGTGATCAGTCCTACTTTTTTACCCTTCAGGATGTCGAAGTTATTTTTTATAAGGTTTTCCAGTCCCGTTTGAACATTTTGTCCTTCCATGTTACAGAAAGGCAATAACAAAATTACTGAAATTAGTAATGAAACCAGAGGCAATGATCTTATTCTCATATAGTTAAAATTTATTTTAAAAAAGCTTATAAAATTTTTATAAAAATAGTTAAAAAAACTCATTTCAATTAATAAATTTGTAAGATGTATTACAACTTTATTGTATGATGTATTACAACATTATCTGACTTTATGAAGTTTATAATTTTTGCAATTTTGTTGACAGTAACAGAAGTGGAGTTGCTTTTGGGACAGCAATCGGTTTCTTTTGCCTTCCTGACTGATTTGCATGTAAGTCCTGGTTATGCAAGCGATTCGTCACTTCAGAAGATTGTTGGCGAAATCAACAAAACAGATTTCGATTTTACAATAATCACGGGTGATCTTACCAATACAGGATCGGATGCCGAATTGTTGGCTGTTAGGAATTAATTCAATGAAAGAGAAGTAGTACACTTTATATAGTTGATTTACATTAATCTTAATAAACCTTTAACTATGAAAATTAAAAAAGTATCATTCCTTTTTGCTCTCTTATGCTGGCTCTACAGCTCAGCGTACGGGCAAAGCATTACGGGTGAAGTCATTGACAAGGCTACAAACGTACCCGTTATCGGTGCCAATGTCTCGGTTCCCGGATCCTCTACAGGGGCAATTACAGATTTGGCTGGAAAATTCTCCTTAATTCTGCCAACTGGTGCAAATCAGTTATTGGTGACATTTATCGGATACCAGAAGCAGATGATCAGTGTAAAGCCCGGTGGATCTTATAAAATTTTCCTCGAGTCAGATGTTACACTTATGGATGAGGTAGTCGTTGTCGGGTATGGCGTTCAAAAGAAAGCAAACCTGACGGGTTCAGTATCAACCGTTGATACAAAAGTTTTGGAAGCAAGGCCAATTGCCGATGTTGGACGTGGACTTCAGGGTACCATGGCAGGTTTATCGGTAGTCATTCCGAGTGGTGAGATCGGCTCAGACCCGCTAATGAAGATCCGCGGTCAGATCGGTTCACTACAGGGAGGATCATCTCCACTAATTCTGTTGGACAATGTCGAGATCCCTTCCCTTCAAATCTTAAATCCTGATGATATTGAGTCGGTATCTATTCTTAAAGATGCAGCCTCCTCATCAATTTACGGTGCAAAAGCAGCTTTCGGGGTTATACTTATAACAAGCAAGAAAGGTGCTAAAACAGAGAGTGTAAATGTCTCCTATTCCAACAATATATCGTTCCAGAATATTTCAAAAAAAATGGAGATGGCCGGAATTGATGGAATGGAGTATACTTTAAGTGCTTTTGAAAGAGTTGGTGGCACCGTAGCCGGAGCATTCTGGTATGTTACCCGCGAAGGCTATGAAAAGGCACAACTTTGGCAGCAGAATTATAGCGGTATTGTTAAACCTAATGATCCTATGTTGTTTGGTCGTGACTGGTATGTCGACGCCAATAACCGCAAGATCGGATTAAGAATGTATGATCCTTATAATTATATGATAAGAGAATGGGCTCCGACACAGACTCATAACTTATCAGTTAATGGGAAAAGTGGTAAAACAGACTATAATATAGGATTTGGATACCTGGATCAATCAGGTATTATCAAACCTTCAAAACATGATGATTTTAAGCGCTATAACGGAAGTATTCG
>JBBRSO010000200.1:0-4920 GCA_038245405.1 Bacteroidales bacterium | reverse complement strand
TAAGAGGAACCGTAAATCTTACTTTTATTGTTGAAAAGGACGGCAGTGTCAGTAATGTCACCATTGTGAAAGGAGTCAACCCTTTACTTGACGAAGAAGCTGTCAAAGCTATATCAGAATCTCCAAAATGGACCCCTGGTCTACAACGAGGACAACCGGTGCGTGTTCGATATGCAATCCCTCTGAGTTTTATGTTATAAACATAAATATCAGAAACAGAGAAGGTTATAAATATTTGCATTTTCAATGTTTTTCTTATCTTTAGACACCTCTATCTTAAATATTATTTATATGAAAAGAATTGTACCCTTTTTCTTTATTCTTACTATTCTCCTCGCAGGTTGTGGTTCTTCTAAGAAGCAACTTCAGAAAGGAAACTATGATGCAGCTATACAGAAAGCTGTTAAGAACCTGCGAAAGGACCCAACCGATGTGAAGCAGATTGATATACTGGATCAGGCTGTCAGAGTTTCAAATGATCAGGATAACGAACGTGTAAGATTTCTGAAAATGGAAGGGAAACCAAATAACTGGGACGAGATATATATTGTTTACAGAGCTCTCAACGACAGACAGGCTCTTGTAAAAACAGTAACACCTCTGAGTAAAAACGGACGCTCCATTGATTATCCTTATATCGACTATATGCCGGAAATGGTAAATGCCAAACGTAAAGCAGCAGATTTCTATTATGGTCATGGTACTGAGCTGATGAAAAGCAACCTGAAAGATTCATACAGGCAGGCCTTTGCAGAATTCCTCAGAGCAAAAGAATATGTTGGTGATTATGAGGGGATTGATAGTAAAATACAGGATGCAAGACTGATGGGAATGAGCAGAGTATTTGTTTCAATACGGAATAGCTCAATCATAAAATTCCCAAAAGAGTTTGAAGACGATCTTCTTGATCTCGATTTACCGAGATTAAACTCAGAATGGGTCGAATATCATACAGTAAATCTCAACGGTAATAAAGATTACGATTATTATGTAAATGTGAATATAAAAAATATTGCAGTAAGCCCCGATCAGTCTTTACAGCAGGACTCTGTTATCAAAAGAGAAATTGAAGATGGGTTTTCATATGTTCTCGACAAGAAGGGCAACGTTTTGAGAGACTCACTGGGGAATGATATAAAACAAAAAAAATATAAAACCGTACAGTGTGCTCTTGTTGAGACAATACAGACAAAAGCATGCCATATTGACGGTGACATTGAAGTTGTGGAAATGAATCCAAATAAGATCCTGAAAAAAGATCCTATTGGTGCACAGTCAAATTTTGAGAATGTTTCTTCCCGTGCACTTGGCGATGTTCAGGCTCTGAATGCCAAACAGCTTGCGAGAACAAAAACGTCGATTGTGCCTTTCCCAACTGATATTGAGATGATTATCCGCTGCTCCGAATCACTTAAAAATGCAATTAGGGGAGCAATTCAGAATAACAGAAGATTTATAATGTAAACCTTACCTCAAACAGCGTTTCTTCTGCGGGGTTAAATCTAAAATGGATTAATATTTTTTTTGGGAACATAACTCTATCGGGAATGTTGTTGATGTCGAGTTATTAAGAAGAGAGAATGATTGAAACAAAAAAATCACTTGAAAGAGCAATTCTTATCGGGATCATTTATAACGATCAGGATGAACGGGAAGTTGATGATTACCTTGATGAATTGGCATTTCTCACTGAAACAGCAGGTGCGGAGCCGGTAAAACGGTTCACACAGAAACTTGGTGTTTCAAATTCTCATACATTTGTTGGCTCTGGTAAAATTCAGGAAATCAGTACATTTGTCGGTGAGAATAATATCGATCTGGCAATATTCGACGATGAGCTGACTCCAAGCCAGATAAGGAATATCGAAGAAGCCCTTGGCTGCAGGATCCTTGACAGGACAAACCTAATCCTCGATATTTTTGCAAAACGGGCACGAACCTCGCATGCCCGTACCCAGGTGGAACTGGCTCAATATAAATACCTTCTGCCACGGCTTACCGGTATGTGGACTCATCTCGAACGTCAGAGAGGCGGTATTGGTCTCAGAGGTCCCGGTGAAACTGAAATCGAAACCGATCGGAGAGTCATCCGCGACAGGATCTCACTATTGAAAGACCAGCTTAAGAAAATTGATACTCAAATGGCAACCCAGCGTAAGAGCAGGGGAAAAACAATCAGGGTGGCACTCGTGGGATATACAAATGTGGGGAAATCCACCATCATGAATCTTCTGAGTAAATCTGATGTATTTGCTGAAAACAAACTCTTTGCTACGCTCGACACAACAGTCAGGAAAGTTGTAATAGGAAATCTGCCATTTCTCCTTTCTGATACTGTGGGCTTCATACGCAAGCTGCCCACCGATCTGGTGGAATCATTTAAATCAACCCTCGATGAGGTGAGGGAATCTGATCTGCTTGTTCATGTGGTAGACATTTCCCATCCGGCTTTCGAGGAACAGATTAAGGTGGTAAATAGTACATTGAAAGACCTGGGCGTTTCGGATAAACCGTTGATAATAGTATTCAATAAAATTGATGCTTTCTCATATACAGAAAAGGACCAGTATGATCTTACACCTGTAACAAAGGATAATTTTTCAATGGATGACCTGAAAAGGACATGGATGTCGAGCGATGCAAATCATCCTACTGTCTTCATCTCGGCAAGTACAAAAGAGAATACAGAAGAGCTCCGTAAGCTTCTCTATGATGAGGTGAAGAAGTTGCATATTAAAAGATATCCTTACAATGATTTCCTCTATCTGACAGAGGTGTAAGATTGATCCTAATAAAGCTTATTCGCCGCCATGTACTCTGCAATCTGCACTGCATTGGTTGCGGCACCTTTTCTGATATTATCGGAAACGATCCAGAGATTCAGACACTTGTCCTTCGAAAGATCCCTTCTTATTCTTCCTACAAATACTTCATCTTTATTATGTGCATGTATAGGCATCGGATATTTATTTTCGGCAGGATTATCATAAACTATCACACCCGGGAAATCATTCAGCAACTTTATGACATCCTCGATTTTGAAATCGTTTGAGAATTCAATATTCACAGCCTCGGAATGGCCGCCTACAACCGGTATCCTTACTACGGTAGCTGTAACCTGTATCGACTGGTCTTCAAGTATTTTACGTGTTTCGTCAATCAGCTTCTGTTCTTCAGTTGTATAGCCGTCAGCCTGAAAACTTCCGCCATGTGGAAAGCAGTTCTTGTCTATCGGATGGGCGTAAACCATTTCGCCTTTTATCCCGGCTCTCTCATTTTCCATCTGGGCAACAGCTTTAACTCCGGTACCTGTAACCGACTGGTATGTTGATATTACGAGCCTCTTGATTTTATATTTTCTGTGAAGCGGGGCCAAAGCCATCACCATCTGTATTGTGGAACAGTTTGGGTTTGCAATAATCCTGTCGCCTTTTTTTATGATATGACTGTTTATTTCGGGAACTACAAGAGGAACGCTCTTGTCCATTCGCCAGTAGGATGAATTATCTATAACAACTGTTCCATTCTTTGCAAAAACAGGAGCCCATTCCTTTGATATCGATGCTCCAGCTGAAAAAATCGCAAATTCAGGTTTTGCATTTACAGCATCCATAACACTTACCACCTTAACCGGTTTTCCTCTGAACATAATCTCCTTGCCAACAGATTTTTCGGATGCAGCCGGTAAAAGTTCAGATATCGGAAATTTTCTCTCTTCCAGTACTTTCATCATTGTTCTTCCTACCATTCCTGTGGCTCCTACTACTGCAGTTTTCATAATAATTTTTTTGGAATCGATTAAGTTATTGTATAAATTTACTATATATAAAACTGTCAAAATTAACTTTTTTTTTCAAACCGTCCCGCTGCATGAAAAAAGTTATTTTGCTGGCTTTGCTAATGCCATATACAGCATTTGGCCAGATTGTCGATAACTTCGAAACTCAAAACTTATTGAATTGGGTTGAGAGTTTTGAAGGACACTGGAAGGCAGATACCACATCAAGTCTTTCAGGAGTGTTCTCATTGCACCATATTTACGACAATCCGGATGCCGGAACAGACCAGATTGGTATCAGTCTGAAGAATCTGCATCCTGATGCCGGAACAACCCGATGGTCATTCCTTGTGAGATACGGTTATGAACCATCATCCCTTAATAACTGGTCGGTATTCCTGATGTCGAACACCGGTCCTCCCGCGATGTCTCCTGAAGACAATGCGAAAGGTTATGCTATTGGTGTGAATCTGACCGGTTCCGATGACACATTGCGCCTCTGGAAAGTAAACGGGAGCAAAATAACAACGGTTGTGAAATGCCCGATTAACTGGCAGAATGATATAGGAACAGCCAAAACAATGAAAATTCTCGTGGAACGGACACCATATGGTTTATGGACGATGAGCGTCAGCGAAAATAAAGGGAATCTTGCTGGCATCGCTTCGGGCACCGACAATGAATTGTTTGGAATCGGGTGGTTCGGTGCTTATTATAAGTACTCATCAACCCGCGACAGGCTTCTCTGGCTCGATGATATCGATATAGAAGGAGCATTCTCTGAAGATACATCCTCTCCTGTTATCACCGGATGTGTTTCTTCAGGAAGAAAATCGGTCATTTTAAGTATGAATGAAGAACCAGCATCAGGTATAATGGCATTTCAGAATATTTCACTTAGCAATGGTAACATAGCAATTGCTGTTTTGAAATTAAACGATCTGAATTACCTGGTTGATTTTAAAAATGAATTTTTAAACCGTTCACAAAATACTTTGGTTATAAATAGATTATGCGATCTGCAGGGAAATTGTTCGCCTAATATCAAATATGACTTTACCACGGCATGGACAGAAACCGGAGATGTGATAATTACGGAGATCATGGCAGATCCTACACCTGAAGTATCGCTTCCGCCGAAG
>JBBRSO010000199.1:0-4921 GCA_038245405.1 Bacteroidales bacterium | reverse complement strand
ATTCAGTTCACTCACACAGGGTCTCTTTCAGATTGAAAAGGTAAATTATCTCCGTTTTGAAAACATTACTGTCAGGAATTCAGATGCTGCAGGATTTATTGTCAGGGGTCCTGAATGCAAAAAGATCGAGTTGATCGGATGCAAATCGGATCAGTCTCATAACTCAGGTATTGGACTATGGTATTGTGATTCGGTGCGTGTGTTAAAGTGTGAGATTACCAGAGCCAATGACAACAATGACAGGTACTACGGACCCGGACAGAGAAAAGGAGGTGAAGCGCCACATGAAGCTCTTTCGATCTGCGGAGCTCAGTTCTTTGAAGTCGCGTATAATCATATTCATGATTGTTATAAAGAAGGTATTGATTGTAAGGAGGTAAGTAAATATGGAGTAATACATCATAATACCGTGAACGACCTTCCACGTCAGGCATATTATGCAGATGCCTGGTTTGGTCTTCTGGAAGATATTGAATTTCATTCTAATACTACATTCAATTGCTTTTGGGGTTTTGCTGTCAGTGTTGAAGGGAGAGGTTCTGAGCTTCGAAACGTGAGGTTCCACCATAACCTGGTTTACAATATGACAGGAGCGGGAGTTCTTTTTGGCATGTGGGGGAATAATCTGTTACGCAGCGATATTCACATCTATAATAATACTTTTTATCATTGTGGTTCTCCCCAGGTTTTTAGTGGTGGCGTCGGTAGTTTTGATATCTTATCAAAAAATTTCCGTGATGTCTATATTTACCGCAATATCTGCGATAAAGGATGGGATTATGAAATGGGTTTTACTTTCACCACTGATGAAGTAGTACAGGCCTTGAAAGAACGAAATTTTGTTGCAGCTGAGAATTTATTCGAATGTCCGAAAAACCGTCCGAGCAGGATGGGCCAGTTCAATGTTATGGTTTACGAATACCTGCCGCCAAACAATCAGGTTGGCGCACCTCTGTACAGAAATGAACTGAAATTTGATTTTGTCCCGGAGAATATTCCTGATGTAAAAGCTGCTGGAGTTAATTGGAAATATGAGCCTTCACCCTGGTTCGGTGCATTTGAACCCTTAGGGAAATTATAGATTTTCGCGACTGATATAATGTACAAACATTAAATTAATATGATGAAAAGGCTGTTTATATTACTGATATTTAACTCTTTGTTACTTAACGCTCAGGTTGAACTAAAGTACAGAGTTAAAAATAATATTGATGCAGACTGGAAGTTCTATCAGGGCGATATCCTGAACGCGCAGAAGATAAATTTTGATGACAGCGCCTGGCGCAGTCTCAATTTACCTCACGACTGGAGTATTGAAGGAGAATTCAACAGAAACAATCCTGGCGGTGGATCAGTTGCATATTTGCCTACCGGGGTTGGTTGGTACAGAAAAACGATTAACCTGCCACAGACGATAAGAAACAAGAGGGTTTTCATTCAGTTTGATGGTGTTTATATGAATAGTGATGTATGGGTGAATGACCATTTTATAGGGCGTTATCCTAATGGTTTTAACTCTTTCTATTATGACATTTCAGAGTTTGTTCGCGCAGGCGATAATACAATTGCGGTCAGGGTTGATAATTCAAGCCAGCCATCGAGCCGGTGGTATGCAGGTTCCGGTATTTACAGACATGTGTGGCTTACAATTACCGATCCATTGCATTTTGAGCAATGGGGAACAACAATAACCACTCCTGAAGTGAATGTCGGATCAGCCACGATAAACATATCTTCAAAAATCAGTGTTGGCCCTTATCGCGAAACAAAATGGTTTTTTCTGGAAACAGATTTATCCAAAAATAAGTTTGTTAAAAAAAATTGTCAACTCACTACCAGAATTTTTGATGATAAGAACAACTTTGTTGGAGAAACTACAACCGAAATTGTAATTCCCGATTTTTCAAAAATTGAAGTAAAGCAGGAAATAAAAATCAAAAACCCTGATTTGTGGTCACTATCTTCTCCCCGGCTTTACAAAGCATACTCTGTATTAAAGGCTGACTCAACTATTTCCGATGATTGCATCACTTCTTTCGGGATCAGAAAAATGACCTTTGATGCTACCAGGGGGTTTGCGATAAATGATGTACCTGTAAAAGTAAAAGGGGTATGTATTCACCAGGATGCCGGCCCCCTTGGAAGGGTTGTTCCAAAGAAGATATGGATACGTAAACTACAGGTATTGAAAGATATGGGTTGCAATGCAATCAGGAATCATTGTGCAAATTCACCAGAATTTCTTGATGTATGTGATAGCCTTGGATTATTGGTTACCAGTGATGCCTTTGATGAATGGTCAGAAAACTTCGAAAATACAAATAGCGAAAGTCCGCGCGGGAAGGTAGAATATGGTTACCATAAATATTTTAACCAATGGGCTGAAACTGATTTACGGAATTTTATCCGAAGAGACCGGAATCATCCCAGCGTATTTATTTGGAGTCTGGGTAATGAGATACCAGAGGCGTATCTGCAAACCGAAGATGCAACAAACAAACTCAAAAATCTCATCAGGATAAGTCATGAGGAGGATCCAACCAGACCAAATACAATAGCTCTTGAAGGAAATGTTCGAAAGAAGCTGAATGACAATTTTTCTGATCTGGTTGATATAACAGGTTTCAACTACATCGAAATGAAAAATCCCGATAAATATTATGAAACTTATCACAATGATCATCCCAATCGTGTTATTTTAGGTACAGAAACCTACTATACATTAGGCAATTGGCTTGCTGTAAAAGATAATAATTATACTATAGGACAGTTTTTATGGCTCGGAATTGATTACCTGGGCGAAGCTGGTCGTTTTCCAATACATGGATGGATAACCGGCCTTATTGATATCAACCTTAACCCTAAGCCTGAATACTACTTCAGGCAAAGCTTATGGTCAGAAAAACCAATGGTTTACCTGGCTGTGGGTGATCCTGATAATCATGGGAAGTTTTTTTGGGATATGTGGAACATGCCTGCTGTTAAGTCGGTGTGGAACTGGCCTGAGAAATCGTTGCAAAAGGTAAATTGTTATACCAATTGTGAAGAAGCTGAACTTTTCCTGAATGGGAAGTCACTTGGAAAAAAACAAATTAAAGACTTTCCCGATTATATACTGAAATGGGACGTGACTTATCAGCCTGGAGTACTCAGGATAGTTGGGAGAAATAAAGGAAAAATTGCCAGCATCTTTCAGCTTGAAACTTTTGGTGATCCGGCCAAAGTCCGGATTACATCAAAAGATGCTTCAGTAACTGCTGACGGAAAGGATATTGCAGTTTTTGACATCGATATTACTGACAAAAAAGGATTAATAGTAAAAACTGCCGAAAACCTGCTTTCATTTGAAATAAAAGGAGAGGGAAAAATACTTGCGATAAGTAATGCAAGTCAGACTGAGTTGTCATTCAGAGTTGAGGAAATGAAGGCATTTCAGGGTAAATGTCAGGTAATTGTTCAATCGACAAAAAATAAAGGGGATATTACTCTGATAGCAAAATCAGATGGATTAACTGCTGGATCGATGCAAATCGTTTCAAAATAAAGTTAAAATATCATAAAACCTTTGTAGTGTATAAAAATGTAAATTATATATTAAAATCATGAAGAAAGTTTTCCAGATAATAGCTGTGCTAATTTATTCCTCAATAACTGTTTATGGTCAACAGGAGGGAAGAAAGTTTATAGCAGCTGACACCAGGAATATTGCATATATGGGAAGGTTTGATTTTACTGACAGCAAAAATCCGGTTTTTATGTATTCAGGCTGTACAATACGAACTGTTTTTTCAGGGACATCCGTTGATATTGCCATGAAAGATGACAGCTTAAGAAACTGGTTTACTGTTCTTCTGGATGATAGCTTATACGTTTTAAAATCAGACAGAAAGGATAATTATTACCAACTTGGAAAGAACCTTAAAAATGGCAAACATACTCTTGAAATAATTCGTCGTACAGAATGGAGCGGAGGTAATACTACCTTTTCAGGGTTCTATATTGATAAAGGAGGAAAAACAACCAGACCCGAAATTGAAGAGAGGAAAATAGAATTTATTGGCGACTCTTATACGTGTGGTTATGGAAACGAAGGGAAAAGCAGGGAGGAACACTTCAAATATGAAACTGAGAATAATTACCTGACATTTGGAGCAATCGCTTCCCGTTCATTAAAAGCCGAATACGTTACAATTTGCCGCTCCGGTATCGGAATTTACCAGGGGTATGGAGGGAGCAAAGGATTCTCCATGACGGTGTATTATGATACTCTCGTTACTGGAAGCAGGGCACTGTGGGATTACCGTAAATTCCAACCTGATGTAGTTGCTATAGTACTTGGAAGCAACGATATGTCGCGCCGGTTTGACTCAGTTCAATTTGTTGGTGCATATATTGATTTTTTATCAAGGATCCGTAAAAATTATCCTGCTACAAAAATCCTTTGTATAGCAGGTCCTTCCGGTGAGGGCAATGAATGGATAAGACAGCAGACTATAATAAAATCAATTGTTGAGAGGTATGGCAAAAAGGATAATTCAGTTTTCTATTTTGCTTTCTCTCCATTCGAGATGAATGGGAGCGACTGCCATCCAAATGTTGCAGAGCATGAAAAAATGACCGTGGAATTAATTCCTGCAATAAAAAAAATAGCAGGATGGTGAAAATTCTTCTTTGAATAGAAAATAAATTATCTGATAATTAGATTTTTAAATATACCTGCATGAAACAAAAAGCAATAATCATTTTGAGTTTATTCCAGAAGAAAATGAATGCTCACAGACTGCCGATTGCCTCATAATTGCCTTTACCCTGTCATAGACTTCATGAATTGCAAGCACTTCATACATAAAGTTTAAATCCGGATGAAATAAATAGCCGATATATGCAGCTGATGAATGGCCAAGATTATGAATAAACAATT
>JBBRSO010000198.1:0-4929 GCA_038245405.1 Bacteroidales bacterium | reverse complement strand
ATCCAGATTATTGGAAATCATCAGCATAATTGCAGCTGCACCCTGACTTTCAGAAGGAAATTCTTTAATATTCCTGGCTCTTATCTCATAATCAGGTCTGAATCTGTGCATATAAATCCTACCGAATGACTTCAGCTCGGCTGCAAATTCCTTTGCAAGTACTATATGAAATTTTACAGGAAAATACCGGAGTGCATTCTTTCTAGCCAGTCGCTTCTCAAAATTGTCGAGAATATCTTTTCGTTTCGGAGCATGATTTAATTTTTCATCATATTCCCTTTGTGATGGCAATTCAGAGGGAATTCCCTCTGCTACCAATTTTTTAAAATCCTTCCCGGTCATTTACAAAAAATTGAAATTCAATGTAAAGTTATGACTTTTTGTGGTGGAGGTTGTCAGAAAGCTGTAGTAACTCTTTTCTCTGGATCCTCTGCGTCCTCTGCGTAAAATCTCTGTGCCCTCTGCGGTTACTGGATTTCATTATAAAAAAAGCCGACTTGTCAGGGTCAGCTTTCTTCGATATTTTAAATCACTATTACAAGTGACCTTCTTTTATAATTTCATCATCGACAAGAATACGTCCGCAATATTCGCAAACGATAATTTTCTTTCTCGATTTTATATCAAGCTGTCTCTGAGGAGGAATCTGGTTAAAACAACCTCCGCATGCATCTCTTTGCACAGGCACAACAGCCAGACCGTTTCTTGCGTTTGATCTGATACGTTTATAGGCTGTAAGAAGCCTTTCTTCAATAATAGCTTCAACTTTTTCAGATTTCTTGTAAAGACCTTCCTCTTCCTTCTGGGTATCTGAGATGATCTCATCAAGTTCAGATTTTTTATTCTCAAGATCAGTTTTTCTGTCAGCCAGTGTAGCTTCAGAATCTGCTATTACCAAATTCTTTTCCTCAATAAGAAAATTGAATTCTTTGATCTTTTTGTTGAATAGCTCAATCTCCAGGTTTTGATATTCAATCTCTTTTGAAAGAGAATCAAATTCCCTGTTATTTCTTACATTTTTTTGTTGCTCCTCGTATTTTTTGATCAGGACTTCAGCGTCTGAAATCTCATTATTCTTCTTAAGAACCGATTTTTCGAGGTTCTCTACTTCATCCTTCAGATTTCCTAATCTTGTCTCAAGCCCTGCTATTTCATCCTCCAGGTCTTGTACCTCAAGTGGTAATTCACCTCTTAGAGTCTTAATCTTATCTATTTCTGAATCAACTAATTGTAAACCATACAATGCTCTTAATCTTTCTTCAACTGAAATTTCAGATTCATGTGATTTTGTTTTTTCCATCTTTAAAAATAATTTATGGGATTCGTATTTGTTTCTGAAAACCGGACTGCAAATTTAGGGAATTTTTTAATAATTAGGTCTTTTAATATTTCTACAGAGAATTTTTCACTTTCAAAATGACCAATATCAACAAGTAATATCTTATTTTCTGTATTAAAAAAGTCATGATACTTTACATCGGCAGTAAGATATGCATCTGCACCAGCTGAAATTGCATTTTTAAGAAATGATGCTCCTGATCCGCCGCAAAGAGCAACTTTTTCCACCTGTTTACCGGAAGATTTTGAGTATCTGATTCCCTCTGCACCAAATACTGATGAGACTTTTTTCAAAAAATCTTCTTCAGACATACCTTTCTTCAGCCGTCCCACGCAACCCAGTCCTATGTTTATATTTTGATTTTCCAGGGCATAGAGATCATAGGCGACCTCCTCATATGGGTGCGATTCAATCAGAGCACTAATCACCTTATCTTTCATATGTGAAAACAGAATAGTTTCAAATCTGATTTCATTTTCAAAATGGAGTTTGTCTTTCTCTCCTGTAAATGGAGTGGCATCATCATTGCCTCTGAAGCTTCCCGTGCCCTGAACAGAAAAACCGCATTTATCATAATTGCCAATCACCCCGGCTCCCGCCTCAAATAATCTGTTTCGCACCTTTTCAAAATATGCTTCCGGAATATATGTAACGAGTTTTAACAACAGATGTTCTGAAGGCAGCAATACGGTGATGCTCTCCAGTCCAAGTTTTTCTGCCATCTTCCTGCTTACCCCACCTTCAATAATATCAAGGTTTGTATGGGCTGAATAAATAGCTAAATCGTTTTTAACTGCATCATATATAATTCTTTCGGTGTATGATTTTCCGGTTATCCGTTTCAGTTTGTGAAATATCAGAGGGTGATGTGAGATAATAATATCGCATTTGTTTCTAAGGGCTTCAGCTACTACTTCTTCAGTAACATCGAGGGTTAGCATTGCGGCAGAGATCTCTCTTTCAGGGGTGCCAACCATCAACCCGCAATTATCATAATCTTCCTGAAATGATAACGGAACTGCTGAATCGAGATATGAAGTAAGGTCTTTTAGTATCATAATGTTTTTTCGCTGTAGCTCTCTGTATACTCTTTTTTCCCTCTCCCTAAATCCCTCTCCCAGGGGAGAGGGACTTAAGAGTCTATGCTCTTACCCCCTTCTCTCCTGGGAGAAGGGGGCAGGGGGATGAGGTCAAATATTATCTCTTAAATCGAGAAGTAATGTTTTTATCTTCTGCAGAGATTCGTTGATCTCAAACTTGTTATCTGTTTCATCCCACTTTTCATTAAGTTTCTTTTTAGCGCCTGAAAGAGTCATTCCCTCATCCTTTACCAGATGATGAAGGATTCTCAGGTTTTTAATATCTGCCTGAGTAAATAACCTGTTACCCTTTTTGTTCTTCATGGGTTTAAGAATATCGAATTCATTTTCCCAGAACCTGATCGTAGAGACAGGCACTACAAGCATTTCAGCCACTTCCCCAATTGAATAATATAGTTTTTCGACCTTTTTTTCTTTATACGGCATAGCTTCTACTTATATGTGATTTGACCATTTTCAGAGACTGTTACCACATTTTCAGGGAAATCGATGGAGTTGAGTTCAATGATTTTTTTGATTACCATCCGGTTGCTGTCGATCATCACCCCGCCTGGCCATGGCTGGCGGATTGGGATTATCCTTCCCGATAAAAATCTTCCCTCTGTATCAACACTAATCTTTACGATAGGAGCAATTCCGTTTGGACCTGCCAGGTTAAAACGACCATAGGTACAGAAGTTACCCAGGCTATAGCTTATAAAACGTTCCTTATATACTTCAATCCCGCGTGTAACATGCGGACCGCTCCCAAATATAACATCGGCTCCGTTGTCGATCATTGTATGAGCAAAGTTATATACATCGCCACGATCTTCTCCATGAAACATCTCATGTATCTTGGGGACATGTTGAAATTCAGCTCCTTCTGCACCGCCATGAAAATATACAATCACAATATTGCAGGTGTCAGCAAGCATTTTCACTATTTCCCCGGCTTCTTTCAGCTCATTGATATTCATAGTTCCAGCATTGGGAGCAAATGCACAGAAACCATAAATTATTGAGTCTTTTTTAAATATCGACCACGGATGTTCAATAAGCCCCCCATAAACAATTCCGACTGAATCGAGTATCTCTTTCGTCCGTATCCTGGCAGGCAGTCCAAAATCTCCGAAATGATTATTTGCCAGGCTTAAGATATCGAACCCGGTAGCTGTAAGAGCCGAAATATACCTTTCAGGCATTCTGAATAAATAGCACAACGAAGTATCCCTGCATTTCTTTGTCGGGTCTCCGTTATTAAGAAATGAACCTTCAAGATTTCCGAATGTAATATCTGATGATGCAAGCGTGTCAGTAACGCTTTCAAGGAGAAGATATGGATTATCGTGAGGCGGGAGAAATTTAACAGAAGGGAAAGATGATCCGAGCATAATATCACCCACACCAGTGATTACAATTTTTCGTGGTGTCGTAACAATTAATGTATCGATGGCTTTTTCAGTAACCTTTTTTATTGTATCCTCCTGCATCGAAGGATAGTTTAAAAATGTAGAATTGGAATAACCTGCAAAACAATTAAATAAGAAAAACGATAGAAAAAATATTACCGGTCTCTTCATAAGATGCATTAAATAATATTTCTAATCAAAAGACTGACCGGTTTTTGAAGCAATTTCAACCATCTTTTCATACTGCTCAGCATTGAGGTCTTCGAAATAATAGTTAACAGGGTCAACATTCTTACCATTCAGTTGTATCTCATAGTGGAGATGATTGGCTACTGAGGTTCCCGAATTCCCAACGAACCCGATTATGTCGCCTCTTTGCACCTTCTGTCCTACTCTTACATTAAAACTGTTCAGGTGCGCATAGATTGTTTTATATCCAAAACCATGATCAATAATTATGTGTTTGCCAGGTCCTCTCAGTGATGTCACCACATCGGACACTGTACCATTACCAGTAGAGTAAACTTCTGTCCCCAGAGGTGCAGTGAAATCCATTCCATAATGGAACTTGCTTATCTTATAGATAGGATGGATCCTCCAGCCAAAGCCGGAAGCTGTTCTGGTAAGATCCTTATTTGAAACCGGAATAATCGCTGGCAATGATTTGAGCATTTCACCTTTATCCTTTGCCAGCAAAATAAGCTGATCAAACGACTTTGACTGAACATACATTTTTTTCCTGATCTTATCCAGTCTACCGGCTGTCTCTATAACAAGATTTGAATTATTATATCCTTCAAGCGCTTCATAACGGCTAACACCTCCTATACCGCCGTCTCTCCTTTCCGCGGGAATAGGTTCAGTTTCAAAAATAGTTCTGTAGAGATTATCATCCGTTTTTTGCAGGTCTTCCAGTACATTTTCCACATTTGACATCTCCCGGTGTATGAGGTTATACTGAACAGTCATCTGTTCAACCTCGCGCTTAAGGGCTTTTTCCTTTGGAGATTCAAAAAATGATGAGAAGAGAGCCCAGTAGATAACTGCGATCATCATAGAACCTACAAAATAGGCCAAAGATCTAAGCAATAATCTTTTT
>JBBRSO010000197.1:0-4933 GCA_038245405.1 Bacteroidales bacterium | reverse complement strand
TCAATCCGGCAGCATTAAAAACATATCTGGCTTTTGCCAGTGCATTACCTTCTATCGTTGGTTCTTCTTCAGGAATATCGGCACTTATATTAATATCTCCGAGACTCAGAAGTTTAAAGCTATTGCCTAAAAGGCTTTTTATCTCAATTATCTTGTGTTCATTATTGGATGCAAAAACCAGTGTCATAATGTAATGATTTTAAATCATAAAAGTACTCAAAAATGCGCTTTCCTTTTGACCTGATTCTTTTAAGTATTACATTTGGAATAATAAAAAGCAAGATAATTGTTTATGTCTTATTTTGTAAGGTTACGTATTGTTTTTGGGGTTATTTTGTTTTTAGCCGGGCTTATTACCCGGGCATCTGTTTCACAGGTTGAATCAGAATTTACGCCCTCCATAAAGCAGATTTTAATTAATAACGATTCAGTCTTGTATCTGCCAGGAAATTCAGATCCAAACCATTCTGAAGTTCTCCCGGGTTTAACATTAGGTTACCGTTTTAATAATATCAGAATTGAATTACAACCAGCCGATAGTGTAGATTATCAGTTTTTTCTACAGGGATTCGATACAGACTGGAGTAACTGGTATCGTGTGGATTTTAAGGAATATACTAATCTTCCGGAAGGGAAATATATTTTTAAGATCCGATACATTGAAAAGGGACAAAGCGGAGGTGAAACGCCGCTTATGTCGTTGAAAATCCTACCTGTTTGGTATTTTTCGATAGTTGCTATAGTTATCTGTCTGGTTCTTTTATTATTGACAATCTGGTTTCTATTCGATTTCTTCAGATTACGATTTGCAAGACAGTTATATATGCTTGAACAGATCATAAATAAAAGGACAGAAGATCTGATTGTGGAGAAAGAAAAGACTGAAGCACTGCTGGCAAATGTTCTGCCCAGAACTACTGCGAGCGAGATAATGGAAAAAGGGAAAGCAACAAAAATCAAATATAATTTTGTTACGGTTTTATTTTCCGATATCCAGGGTTTCACCAAGATAGCAGAGGAAATGAACCCCGAGGTGCTGATCGATGAGCTGGATAAGTTTTTCTTCTATTTTGACTCTGTTGTAGAAAAATTTGGTATTGAAAAAATAAAGACCATCGGGGATGCGTATATGTGTGCCGGTGGCATCCCTGAGAAGAACAGAACTAACCCTGTAGAGGTTATTCTTGCTGCTCTTGAGATGAAATCATACATGAAAAATCTCAAAGAGACCTCCGAACTGGAGGGGATGAAGTTCTGGGATATAAGGATCGGCATTCATACAGGCACAGTAGTTGCCGGTGTTGTTGGACAGAAAAAGCTTTCATACGACATATGGGGTGATACTGTAAATACAGCAAGCAGGATGGAATCTTCGGGGGAAGCAGGAAAAATTAATATCTCGGGTACAACGTATGAATTTGTAAAGGAGTTCTTTACATGTGAGTACCGTGGCAAAATGCCTGTTAAGTATAAGGGGGAACTCGAGATGTACTTTGTCAATGGGATCGTTCCTGAGTTAAGAGATGAGAAGGGTGCTCCGAACAGAAAATTTGTCGTAAAGATGCAGATGATTAAACTGCAGGATATTGAAGAAATGGTTATAAAGATGTTTGTTGATGAAGCATCGCCCAACCTTTATTTCAACAATTCTTCGATGGTGAAAAATATATGCAACCATGTCGAGATTCTTTCAAGGGCAGAAAATATTCCTGATGAGGAATTCGTTAATCTGAAGCTTGCAGCTATTTTTCTGCTTACAGGCTATATCTCGGATTATGAAAAACCGATGGAGGCATCTTCACGGCTGGTTGAAGAGATCCTGCCCAGGTATGGTTTTGATCAGAAAAATGTTGAGGCTACAAAAAAGATAATAAAGAACTGTTTCATAGGGATTAAAGAAACTCAGGCAGATTACATCCTGCACGATGCAAGATATGATTACCTGGGTAGAGTTGACTATATGAAACTCACCGATAAACTATTCAGAGAGATGTCAGAATATGGTAAACTTTCTTCAGGTAAAGATTGGATCGGATATCAGCGAAAACAATTGGAAGAACATGAGTTTATCACCAAAACTGCCAGGCTTCTCAGAGGAGTATCCAAAGAAGATCAGATAGCAGGCCTACTGGTGAATACAGATTAATCCAAATTCCTGATGAAAAGTGCTTTAAATATATTTTAAAGATGTACTTTTACAAACTTATTTAACTGCCATAATTCATGGAAAATTTTGATTGGGCAAATCTGCCATTTGGATATATAAAGACAGACTACAATGTGCGTTGCATATTTAAAGATGGTAAATGGGGCAGCCTTGATGTTTCCACATCAGAGTATATCGATATTCATATTGCTGCAACCGCTCTTCACTATGGGCAGGAGGCTTTTGAAGGTCTGAAAGCCTATATGGGAAAGGACGGAAAGATAAGAGTATTCCGTTGGGAAGAAAATGCGAAAAGAATGGCTGCATCAGCTGATGGAATAAAAATGGAAGCCGTTCCTTTTGACCTGTTTCGGGAAGCTTTGTATAAAGTCATTCAGTTAAATAAGAAATACATTCCACCTTATGGTTCAGGTGCGAATCTATATATCAGGCCGTTGTTGTTTGGTAGTGGTGCGGAAGTTGGCGTTAAACCTTCTTCAGAATACACCTTTCTGATATTTGTTACACCTGTCGGTCCTTATTTCAAAGGAGGAATTAAACCTGTCAATATGTTGATATGCAGGGATGTGGACAGGGCAGCGCCTCTTGGCACAGGGACCTTTAAGGTGGGCGGAAACTATGCAGCCAGCATGAGGGCAATAATTACAGCGCGGGATGGCGGGTTTTCAAGCACAATTTTCCTTGACGCCAAAGAGAAAAAATATATCGATGAATGCGGACCCGCTAATTTCTTCGGAATAAAGGATAATACATATGTTACACCAAAATCAGAATCCATCCTGAACTCTGTAACTAATATGAGTCTTATAGAAATTGCTAAGGGTTTGGGCATGAAAACCGAACGCAGACAGGTGCCTGTAGAAGAACTTGAATCATTTACAGAAGTTGGAGCCTGTGGCACAGCTGCTGTTATAAGCCCGATTGCCAAAATTTTTGACCCCGAAAAAAACAAAGTCTATGAATATTGTAAAAACGGGGAGCCCGGTCCTTCAACAATGAAACTTTATAAGAAGCTTACAGCCATCCAGAGCGGTGAAGAAGCTGATCCATTCGGTTGGGTTACTATATTAGATTAAAGAATTTTCATCTTTGCTTCAACGAAATGAATGGTAGGGTTATTTAAGTTAAAAGTTAAAGAGTGAAGAATAAAGAATCAGGATATTCAAAGACACGATTGAGAAGTTCTTATGTTACTCTCGTTATCAGTGTTTCTCTTGTTCTCTTTCTTCTTGGCGTTTTAGGTCTCTTGCTCATCAATGCAAAGGAGATTTCAGATTATCTAAGGGAAAGTGTATCGTTCAACATATTTCTTGATGATGAGGCGAAAGAACCTGATATAAGGATGCTTCAGAAAGACCTCGATGCAAAGGCATATGTAAAGTCTACAGAATATGTATCGAAGGATGCAGCTGCCATAAAAATGAAAAATGATCTTGGAGAAGACTTCGTAAATTTTCTTGGAGATAATCCTCTTCCACCCACAATAGACGTCTATCTGTATGCTGATTATACAAATCCCGACAGTGTATCAAAAATTGAGAAGTATGTACGTGAATACCCTTTCGTGAAAGAGGTTTACGTTCAGGAATCGCTTCTTTTCCTGATTAATGAAAATGTCAAAAAAATCAGTTTGTTTCTGTTGATTATCAGTACCTTTCTCTTTCTGATAGCCTTGACAATAATAAATAATACAATAAGGTTATCGATATATTCCAAACGGTTTCTGATACGTACCATGCAGCTGGTTGGAGCCACACAGGGGTTTATACGAAAGCCCTTCCTGATTCAAAGTGCAATACATGGGCTGCTTGCGGCACTTATAGCTATGAGCCTGGTGATGGGTTTGCTTTATCTTGTTGAAAGAGAGTTTTTGCTTCTGTTTAGCTTTGAAAGCACATATCTTCTTATACTGCTAGGAGTTGCAATAATCATTACAGGTGTCATTATCAATATTATTTCTACATATTTTTCGGTTAACAGATATCTGAGCATTTCTGAAGACAAACTTTATTATTGATTTATTATGAGCACAAAAGATGAGAATAAAGAAAAACTGAATTTCGCTCTGGGCAGCGAAAATTACAAATTACTGGCCATTGGATTCGTTATAATAGTTATCGGTTTTCTGCTTATGCTGGGCGGGAGATCGCCTGATCCTCAGAAATTCAGTGATAACATCTTTAGCTTTAGAAGAATAACATTAGCTCCTATTGTCGTTCTGGCAGGTTTTATTTTTGAGATCTGGGCAATAATGAAAAAGCCTAAAGAATAAAGCTGTCCGATACTGAATCAACTTTAAAGATTGATTTTTCGGATAAAAGATTATCTCAATTATGGACATAATTCACGCCATTATTATCGCTATTGTCGAAGGAATAACAGAATTTCTCCCTGTTTCTTCAACAGGTCATATGATAATAATTCAAAAGCTGCTTGGTATCGAACCCGACAGTTTCGTTAAACTTTTCACTGTAAATATCCAGTTTGGAGCAATTTTATCTGTTATCATTTTGTATTGGAAGAGGTTCTTTCAGACTTTTGATTTTTATTTAAAACTTTTTGTTGCATTTATACCTGCTGCAGTTTTTGGTTTCCTCCTCAGTGAATATATTGACAAGATGCTGGAAAGTGTTCTGATTGTAGCCATTTCTCTTGTTCTAGGAGGTATATTATTGCTGTTTATCGATTCGTGGTTTAACAGACCATCAGAAAATCAAAAGATATCTTTTACACAAGCACTTATTATCGGCTTTTTTCAGGTGATAG
>JBBRSO010000196.1:0-4936 GCA_038245405.1 Bacteroidales bacterium | reverse complement strand
TTTGCCAAACTCTTCCGGCAAGGAAAAATTCGTCATTTTGGCAGTCTTATTTTGATGTACAGGGCACAGAATTCATGGCAAGAGGCCTCTCAACCTCAACCTTAATCTTAACCTTAGCCTTAGCCTTAGCCTTTACCTCAGCCTTAATCTCTTATCTTTGCATTATGATTAAAGCAATCAACTCAATAATATCATTTCTGTTTTCGCTTCCTGTGTTTTTATATAGGTATGCGATTTCCCCATTTTTACGTCCTTCCTGTCGGCATGTACCGTCATGCTCGCAATATATGCTCGATGCCCTGAAAATACATGGTCCATTTATTGGGTTGATAATGGGTACCGGAAGAATATTGCGATGCCGTCCGGGAGGGACACATGGTTATGACCCGGTACCATTGTTCAGGTTCCGGCATTACCGTCCAATGTCAGAGCTATTCAGCAAAGGGAAGCATGAAAACAGGTTGAAAAGGTGATCCCTGCGTAACTCTGTGTTAGTTTTTTTTGTTAGACAGAGGACCACGAGGTTCAAAAAGAAGACACATCAAAACTTAAGTTCTTCCTTTAGATGCTTATATCCTGAGCGGCTTACAGGCAGCTTGTCGCCTGAATGCAGAATAGCAATATGGTTGTCTTTGCCATAAGGCTCGATACCTTTTATCTCCTCAACTTTCACGATGTAGGAACGGTGTATTCTCACAAAATCGGATTTTGGGAGATTATCCTCATAGAACTTCATTGTCTGTTGCTTGAGGGCTTTTCCTGTTGTATGGAAAATCATTACATAGTCATCCTGTGCCTCAACATATCTGATTTGTTCAACTGGTATAAGGTTGATGGCATTTCCTTTTCTTACAACAATCCTGTTTACGGGTGAGACCGGTTCCGGTAGTTTCGCGAGAAGCTGACTTGCAGGCGCTTTCCCCGAATGGATCTTGTCAATCGCTTTTTTAACTGCCTCAAGGAATCGTCTTTTCTGATAAGGTTTCATCAGATAATCGACAGCATTAAGTTCAAATGCCCTGATTGCATACTGATCATAGGCTGTGGAAAAAATTATCTCGGGTTTCTCGGTGAGTACCTCCACCAACTCAATTCCTGTGAGCCGTGGCATCTGGATATCAAGAAACACCAGGTCTGGCTTGAGCGTGGAGATAGTTTTCAGACCGGTGAAGCCATCAGCACATTCAGCGACGATCTCTATATCTTCTACTTCCTTTAAATAGTGTTTGATTATTTCCCTCGCAGGGGTTTCGTCATCAATGATTACGATCCTGATTTTTTCCATTTTTAAAAAGTCAGTTAATTTTCAGAGACATAAAATTAAAGACTTTTTTGTGAATTTTACGTCTATCAATGATTTTCTTTGCTCCTCCTTAGGCTCGCCATGGCGTTGCCGGCATTTAAGAATATTCCGCCGGAATATAAAGACTTACCGTATACATTCCGTTCTCTTTTGTGGATTTTATCATCGCCCTTTTGCCATAATAAAGCTCAAGACGGCGGCTGACATTAAGCAGCCCCGTACCGGTTCCTCTTTTCTGTGAGGGCGAATCTTCGTAATTATTGCTGATAGTTATCTCAAGATAGCCGTTGGAAAGTTTCGCATTGGTCATGATCTTCACGCTTTCCGTGCTTTCATAAACGCCATGCTTGACTGCATTCTCATACAGAGGCTGCAACAGCAGGACAGGGATCTTAAAATTGAGACAATCCTCGCAGATTGTTTCTTCGGTGATAAGCTTATCACCGAATCTGACCTTTTCGATCTCGAGATATAATCGCAGGTTTTCGAGTTCGTTCTGAAGGGAAACAGGCAACTCGTCTTTTCTTGAAAGAGCATATCTCATGAACTCCGAGAGCTTCACAACCATGTCCCTTGCTTTTTCGGGATCAGTGATGGTGAGTGAGCTTATTGAGTTCAGACTGTTAAAGAGAAAGTGAGGATTTATCTGCGATCTCAGCATTTTTAATTCAGTTTCCTTTACCAGGCTCTCGAGACGCGCTTCTTTTGCATTTTTCTCCGAGAGATTGCTGAGGCTTAAAAAAAGATAATAGGTCATAATTATCAAACCGTAGATAAAAACACCGGTACCTATTCTGTATGGGAAAGTCGATTCCCAGTATCCCTGGTAGTTTAAATCATCAGACAGCACTGATGTCATAATAAATTTTGTAAGCAGTACCCATACGGTAATTGAAATGGCTCCACTGGCTACAAGATTTGATATAAGAGCCGTAATATTTTTGGTACCTGTATTGAAGAAAGAAAAGGGATACCAGAGTGATAATGCAATACCGGAATACAGAGCTAGGGAGAGCAGGCTGTCGGGGATGCTTATTTTGATAAAACTTCCATAGACATAATAAAATAACAGAGACTGGCCTGAAGCAAGAAAAAACCACACCAGCCACCATACTATAAGACGTTTTCTGTTTGAAAATATCGGATGTCTCATCCGTTAATCGTGTTAATAGCTTTTTATTTCTCCTCCACCAAATACTACAGCACCTTTTATTACAAGTTGTTTTGTGGTATCAACAACTCTGCCGGGTAATAATTTGCGCGTATCGTTGAAACCGCCAAGTATCGGAGTTACCTGTATTGATATGTTCCAGTCATCGGGAACAATAAGTGTTGCGCCACCGAATACACAGGCAATTTCTATTACATTGCTGCCGGGGGCCAGTTTGGCCTTTGTGAGATCAAGTTCCATTCCACCGAAAACAGCAGAGATTTTGCCTCCTCTGAAATTCTCGGAAACAATCTGACGTTCTCCTCCGCTGAATATACTGATATAATCGATATATTCGTCACCAAGGACGTCTGTTGATGATACTGAATTCCAGCCATTACGTTTTGTAAAGATGAATATCACACCGATGATAATAAAGATTGAAGGCCAGAACATATCTACATCAAATGCGTCCCTGAAGATATGAGGGATTAGGAAAAATGCGCCAACAGCCATTACGATAACACCAGAAGTTTTGCTGCCTCCTGAACCAAGGGTGATAATAAGTCCGATTGCTACCAGCAGCATTGGCCAGCTGAAGATTATATTGGAGATTGAAGAGGGGAAAAATCCGGTATTTCTTAGCACCAGGAATAGTCCGGTAAGAACCAGTATTACACCGATAATTGGTCTGTTGCTTGTAAGATGACGATTTTCACGTCGTGTCTGACGCTCTGTATCTCTGACTTGATGACGATCGTCCCTGAAATTTTCATTTGTTTCCATAATCGTAAATTTATATGTTTTTCAACTATTAATTTTAGGTTTGTTCTTAAAAAGTGACGACAAAATAAAAGCAACGCCGAATAAACCTATCACTACAGGCCAGTAGAAAGTGTTAAATGCTTCCTGCGGCATCATATAAATCTGGTCTTTCAGAAACCAGATACCGCCGGCAATGAGTAGCACACCTCCTGTTAAGTTAAGATTCAAAATTAGAAGCAATCCAATAAATATCATTGCTGTTTGCCATGTAAAGTAGTCTTTTACACTACCCAGCTTCAGCAGATCGTTGGTAGCTACAAGGAGAGAAATGCCAAGAAGAATAAAAAATATCCCTACACTTACGCGAGGATGGTGTTCTCTTTTTTGGAGATGTTGTAGTTTTTGGTGATGATAATAACCGTGTTTCATGACCCTGATTGTTAATATGAATCAAATGTAATTCATAGTATAACACTAGCTAAGATAAATTCGGTGAATGGCGTGTTTGTATCGGTAGTTGGTATTAAATGACAATAAATGTTACTTTTTTGTTGATAATTTTTTTAATTGAAGAAGGATTCATATTTTTGCAAACCAAAATTTAAACAGATGTCCTTATCATATAGTATACCGTTAAGTGGATTAAAAGAAGGGCCCCACACGATTGATTTTGAGATTGATGATGCGTTTTTTGAATTGTATGAGGAATCGGAAGTTAAGGAAGGAAGCCTTACTGCCAATATTGAGATAGATAAAAGAACAACCCATCTCGATATGATAATTAAGGTTTCAGGCACTGTAAGAGTAAGTTGTGACAGATGTCTGGAAATGTTTTCCCAGCCCGTGAAATGTGAGAACAGGTTGCTGGTAAAATTCGGGAAAAGTATCGATGATACCGATCCTGACATACTTTCAGTTCCTGTTGATGCCTACGAATTAGATCTGCAACAGCAGATTTATGAATTTTTAATGCTTGCACTGCCGATTAAAAGAGTTCATCCGACAGACAAAAAGGGGAAAAGCACTTGCGACCCCTTGATGTTAAAAAAACTGGATGAGCTTATAACTGATGAGGAGAAAGACAATGACCCGAGATGGGATGAATTGAAAAAACTAATGAACGATAATTAAATTAATTTAAAATGGCACATCCTAAACACAAACATTCCAAAACCAGAAGAGATAAGCGCAGAACACATTACAAGGCAACTGCACCTACTGTAGGAAGTTGTTCAAATTGCGGTTCTTCAGTCCTTTACCACAGGGTATGTCCTGAGTGTGGTTTTTACAGAGGTAAACTGGCAATTGAGAAAAAGGCTATTGCCTGACCTTGAGTAACTTAAAAAGTAGAATATGAGAATTGGCCTTGATGTCATGGGTGGTGATTATGCACCTGAGTCAATCATTGAAGGCGCTGTGGACTTCCTTCAGCATACATCAGATAATGAGAATCTTATCTTAATCGGTGACGAAACTTCCATTTTGAGAAAACTGCATGAGATGCAGACGGATCCTGCACGTTTTGGAATCATTCATACAACGCAGGTGATAGAAATGGCAGATCATCCTGCAAAGGCTTTCTCGCAAAAAAAAGATTCGAGTATAGCTGTAGGATTCGGTATGCTCAGAGATGGCACTCTCGATGGCTTTTGCAGTGCCGGGAATACAGGCGCAATGCTCGTTGGTGCAAGCTATACAGTTAATATGATCCCGGGGGT
>JBBRSO010000195.1:0-4990 GCA_038245405.1 Bacteroidales bacterium | reverse complement strand
TTGTATAAGTACTTTTGAATTTTACCTTAGAGCTTTTTGAACTACTATCATTTTCCAGATCCACCCTGGAATTCTCAGTTTCAATAACCTCAGCACTGATGTTTTTTACAGGTAGCCTGCTATCAGGAACAGTATAGCGGATTACCAGAAGGACTACAATTATCACAAGCAGGGAAAAGGTCGATCTTCTCTCCCTACGTGTAAAGCCAAACCAGTTCTTAATTGGTTCCGTGTTTAAAATCATTTTCACAAAAATGCATAGAGACGATATGCAATTTATGAAATTTCTGTGAATTACCGATATTAACTTGTTGATTTTTAGATTAAGCAGGAAATTTTGAGTCTCTGAACATCAGAAGGGATAGCCTATTCCAAACACAATTGTAAAATCATCGCGTTTGTAGGGTCCATTCAGGAATATCCATTTCGAACCAGACCTGGGGTTTACCAGAAGTCCCTCCTGTCCCGCCGCCAAACTTCTTGAATTAAGCGGATCCCGCAGCTTCATGCCTATATCCACCCTTGCAATAACGAACTTAAAGTCGAATCTGAAACCGGTTCCTGTTCCTACGGCAATATCCTTGTAGAATTTGTCAAATCTGAACTGAGAGCCTACTCTCGCATCATCCCTGTTAAATGTCCAGATGTTCCCTGCGTCTAAAAATATTGCACTCTCGAGTATCCAGAAAAGTTTAAATCTGTATTCGACATTTGCTTCTAATTTTATATCGGCGGTTTCATTCAGGAATACCCTTGACGAAGTAGAGTCTCCAGATGATACCGGCCTATTTGGATTATATGACCCCGGTCCAAGTGTTCTTACCTGCCATGCTCTTATTCCGTTTGCGCCTCCACCGAAGTACTGCCTTTCAAATGGTATTTCCCTCGAATTGCCATAAGGAACACCTACCCCGGCAAATGCTCTGTATGCCATTGAGCTGGCGTCATTAAACCTGTAATAATACCTTAGATCAACGTCTGTCCTTACATATTGAGCAAATGGCAGACCGATAATCCTGTATAATTTTGTTGTGTCAATCAGGTTCCCATCAGCATCTCTCTTGTTTCCCTGAGTTTTTTTCCCTCCAGCCATCACATCTATCAATCCAACTATATTTCCTGCAGTTTCAGCATTGACTCTGAGAAACCAGTAATCTTTTGAATTCTGAATTTTCTGATTATTATAAATAAATGAATAATTACCACCTATTATTAAAACATCTTTATAACTGGATGCCTGGTAAGAAGAATTATTGATTTTTTTTTCGAATTCCTTATTAATCTTCAGAACATTCACAAAATTAAACACAAGAGGATTTACAATATGTTCCTGGTATTTATTTCTCCCTGCTTTCCAATCGTATCCGAAGCTGGCGTTTGCTAGACTCCTTGTATAATATGGCATATTCTGGTAGTTGAATGATGCAGTTAATGTAGTTGATGGATTATATTTCTCAATGAATCCTACTGATTTGAAGAATGGGAGGATAAATTTAGGATATTTTAAGCTTGTCTCAAATCCGTATTCTTCGACACTTCTAAGCGTATCATTTAATTTTATTACCGAGTATGCTCCTTTCAGGCTTGTACTCAACAATTCAGCGCCATTGAACAAATTCTTGTGCTGATACACGAAGTTAAGTGCTCCGCCAAGGTTTCCGGCTGAATTTGTACCTTCAAGTTCAATCTTGTACGATTGCTCGCTGAGAAGAGTTAAATAGATGTTACAATTCAAAAGCAGGTCAAGGCTTTCGATATTTTTATTTTCCCTGTCGTCGGAAAAGTTTATGTTAACGAGTCGGTAAACTTTCAGTGCCTGCAAATGAGTTTGTGTCTGTTCAGAATTCGTAACATTGTAAACAGAACCGGCATTAATATAAAGGGATTTTATTATCAGATCATATTTTACTTCCTGATTCTTTTTAGAGGTTACAAAATAATAACCTTTATAAAAAATAGTATCCATTCCGTGAAAGTATTGTTCACCGCCAGCAAGTGCTTCCTTTGGAATATAATCAGGAAAAATATAGATGTTTTTTACAGTATATATCGCGAATGGACTGGAAATAACCCTGTTGTTATCGTCAACTTTTGTAAAATTGCGAACAATATATCTGATATTAACCTGTCTGTTTCCTGCTGTGCTGTCAACTCCAAACGAAATAAAATCGTTTGTAAATCCGAAGAAACCATGATCCCTGATAAACCGTTCAAATCTTAATCTCTCGGCTTGAAGTATATTAACATCATATGGTTTTCCTCTTATTATCAAACAGTTTACAGAATCAAAATAACACAGGTTCTTTATATTACTGTCAGCAATTTCATAAGTAATGTTATGGATCGTATAGGGACGATGGAGACTAACATTATAAAAAACATCAGATTTTTTATTCTTGGTTTTCACACTGTCAGTTACAATTCCGTCAAAATAACCCTTCGATTCTACGTATGATTTTATCTGTTCTTTCGATTTTGTAGCAGAAGACGGGTCGAAGATAACCGGTGGTTCTCCGATATTTCGCAGCCAGTTATGAGGCCACTTCTCTTTATTGATGTTTGAAAGATTATACAGGCCCAGATAAAACTTCCTGCCAAAAATCTGTTTATTTGGGACTTGCCTGATATACGGTACAAGATCACTTTTCTTTACACCCTCCTTGTTTACATAAATATGATTCTCATTAAGCAAACTTTCGCCAGTGGGCACGTACTTAGTTGGATTACAAGAATGTATGAAAAAGGATAAAACAGTAATGAGAATTACAGAAAGATGCCCGGGTTGGGCGTCTCTGCATGATCGGAAAAGAAATGAATATGTATTGGATTTTTTCAAAACTCACTCTAAAAACTAGCCAAAAACTTTAATCCAAATATATCAATAATAATCTGAAGTAAAAGACGACGCTTATACTCTCTGCATATTTGCAAAATAGAGATAATCCAATATAAGTTCTTTAAATGCTTTGTTTAAATTTGTAGTGTCAAAAACTATACTTAATAAGAATGCTGAGCAAGACAAAAATCAAATTCATAAACTCTCTTCAGATTAAAAAGAACAGAGATAAAGAGAAATTATTTGTAATTGAAGGTGACAAACTTGTAAAGGAATTTTTATCGGTGCAATTCCCTGTAAAAATGCTTTTGGCAAAGAGTGATTTTTTAAATGAGCTGCCGCATGGTCTGACAGGCTATATTAATAGTATTGAAGAGACGAGCACCGAAGAACTTAAGCAAATAAGTTCACTAAAAACTCCACACAACGCTCTTGCTGTTGTACAAATGCCCGAACCACCATTTGATCTTCTTGCAATTCTGAATACCTACTGTGTAGCTCTCGACTTTATTCAGGATCCGGGGAATATGGGTACCATAATAAGAGCAGCCGGCTGGTTTGGTATAAAAAACATTGTATGTTCACCTGATTGTGTTGACGCTTTTAACCCCAAGGTTGTACAAGCCGGCATGGGGGCTTTAATTCATGTTAATATTTTCTATTATGATCTCAGTAAGCTTATAAATGCTGCCCACGAATACTCTGTACCGGTGTTTGGCACTGTACTCAATGGCAAGTCAATCTACAAACACAAACCTGATTCCAAAGGAATCATTTTACTTGGGAATGAGTCAAAAGGAATATCACCAGAGCTGTTTCCATTTATAAATGAAAAAATAAGCATCCCAAAATTTAGTAATGCAAAAGAAGGCATAGATTCATTGAATGTAGGAATGGCTGCCGCAATTGTTTTTTCAGAATTTATGCGAAAATCGGGAAGCTTACCTGAATAATAAAATTATATTTGAACAAATTTACTACGTTATGCCGAAATCAGAGTTCAAGGTGTATGGCATCCGATGGATGATGCTTGCTGTATATATGGTTATGGTTGCAGTGAATCAGCTTCTCTGGATCACATTTGCACCTATAACCGGTGAGGCAACAAGATATTATGGCGTTTCTGATCTCAGAATCGGGATACTGTCGATGTGCTTTATGATCGTTTATATTATTGTTTCAATTCCTGCCTCCTGGATAATCGACAGATTCGGAATCAGAATTGGTGTTGGCATTGGTGCTGTTTTCACCGGTGTATTTGGCCTGGTGCGCGGTTTTGCAGGATCCGACTATAACTGGCTGCTAATAGCACAGATCGGTATAGCCATAGGTCAGCCTTTTATACTGAATGCCATCACAAAACTCGCGGCAAGGTGGTTTCCTATGGAAGAAAGGGCTACAGCAGCCGGACTTGGTACACTTGCAATGTATCTGGGTATATTACTGGGAATGACTCTTACACCTTATCTCACAATAGGTTCAGGGATAGGAGGAATGTTATATATCTATGGCATCATTTCAATTGTAACAGCAACTGCCTTCCTGGTTCTGATCAAAGAAGGACCCCCCACAGCTCCATGCCTTCCAGGTCAGGAAGAACGGTCGCTTGTATATGATGGCTTCAAACAGACCCTCAGAACCAAGGATTTTATACTTCTTATGGTAATCTTTTTTATCGGTTTAGGGGTATTTAATGCAGTTACAACCTGGATAGAAGATATTCTGAGGCCCAGGGGGTTCTCTACGACACAGGCAGGTATTACCGGAGGATTAATGATTGTGGGTGGTATTATTGGGGCGCTTTTCATCCCTATACTTTCCGATCGTGATAAAAAAAGAACTCCTTTTATTATTCTAGCTCTTTCAGGCGCGACAATAGGACTGGCAGGTATCACATTTGCAACCAGCTATTGGTTATTGCTTACCTCCGGAATGGTTTTGGGATTCTTTCTCTTAAGCTCCGGACCAATTGGTTTCCAGTATGGTGCAGAAATAACATATCCTGCTTCGGAAGGTACCTCAAACGGAATGCTGCTTATGATGGGACAGGTATCAGGCATTGCATTTATTTTTGGCATGGACAGTTTTAAATCTGCCGTAACCGGTTCAATGACCAGATCGCTGGTTCTGATGATTGGATTAATGATTCTGAGC
>JBBRSO010000194.1:0-5165 GCA_038245405.1 Bacteroidales bacterium | reverse complement strand
TGGGGATGAAAGTTGTGATAGATTGGGTGCCGAATCATACATCGTGGGATAACAAGCTCACCATTGAACATCCCGATTGGTATGTTAAGGATTCCACTGGAAAATTTACTCCGCCTATTGGTTTCGACTGGACAGACGTGATACAGCTTGACTGGTCGAATAAAGAGCTGCAGGATTATATGATCGATGCATTTAAATTCTGGATGAATTTGGGGGCAGACGGCTTCCGTATAGATCATCCGAACCAAATTCCGCCTGCATTCTGGGAAAGAGCAAGATTGGAATTGAGTGCGATAAAGCCAGTTTTGCTGATAGGTGAAATTGAACAACCGACTACCTACCTCGAGAAAGGGTTTGATATGAACTATGCCTGGGAACTTTATCATCTGACAGTAGATATCGCCCAGGGTAAAAAAACAGTGAGGGACCTGATTAAATATTACAATAAAGAATGGCAGATTTATCCGAATAGTGTATACAGATTGCAATTCCTTACAAACCATGATCAGAATACTTGGGAAGGAACAATTGATACGCTGATGGGGCCGGCACAGAAGCCACTTGCCGCTCTGATATTTACAGCGCAGGGAGTGCCGTTAATCTACAGCGGTCAGGAGGTTTGTCTTAATAAAAGACTAAAATTCTTTGTGAGGGACACTATCAATTGGGATACCTGCAGCATGACTGGTTTCTACAGACAGTTGGTTTCCCTTAAAAAACAAAACAAGGCTCTCTGGAATGGCGATTCGGGAGGCGCGATGGAAAGATTAAGCACAGGAAACGATAATACTGTTTTTAGCTTCTCCAGAGAAAAAGGCAACAGCAGGGTAGTTGTATTTCTGAATCTAAGCCCGAAGAATGTTGCAATCAAACCGGTTCTTAAAAATATTGAAGGAGAATATACTGATTATTTCGGTGAAATATCTGTAAACCTGCCATTGTCCGATTCACTGAGACTCGGGCCCTGGGGATTCAAGATTTTTGTGAAGTAGAAGGGCGAAAAGAAGAAAAGACGAAAGCGAAGTTTGAAAACTTCGCTTAGCGGGGGGTATATATTTATACCATTAATCTTCAATCCACAATTGTAATTAAACAAAATAGTTTAATTTTGATAATCCTGTTAATACATAAAATGAATCCAATTTTTATCTAAAAACACTATAATATGAACGTTCCAGAAAATTTATTGTACACAAAAGACCATGAGTGGGTTCGCGTAGAAGGAAACACCGTAATTATAGGCGTTACCGATTTTGCACAGGGTGAATTAGGTGATGTTGTATTCATTGAGATTGAAACTGTTGGGGAAAAGCTCGCGAAAGAAGAAGTATTTGGCACCATTGAAGCTGTAAAAACAGTTTCTGACCTGTTCATGCCGGTAGCTGGCGAGATTCTTGAGCTGAATCCTGCACTTGAGGAAACCCCTGATGTAGTGAATAAAGATCCTTATGGAAAAGGGTGGATGGTAAAAATTAGTATTACTGATCCTGCTGAACTCAAAACGCTGCTTTCAGCTGACAGTTACAAGGCACTTCTTTAGATCAGAATAAGGCAAAATACTTAGCGAAGTTTTGAAGATTGGCGAAGTCTTCGGAACTTCGCTTTTTATGTTTATGGCGAAGTCTGAAGACTTCGCCAAGCCGAGGTTTTAGAGCATCCTTAGAGTGTTTTCTTGACTTCGAATTCCCGATAGCCTTCAACAACATCCCCAACTTCTATGTCGTTGAAATTATGTATGTTAAGGCCGCATTCGTATCCTCCTACCACTTCCTTAACATCATCTTTAAAGCGTTTCAGTGATCCAAGTTCGCCTGTATAGATTACGATACCGTCGCGGATTATACGCACCCTGGTATTCCTTGTAATTTTTCCTTCTTTAACATAACAGCCTGCAACAGTTCCGACCTTAGTAACCATGAATATCTCACGGATCTCAAGAGTTGCAACAATCTCTTCCCTTACTTCAGGCATAAGCATACCTTCCATAGCAGATCTGATCTCCTCAATTGCATTATAGATAATTGAGTAGAGACGTACATCTATCTCCTCTTTTTCTGCGAGTTTTCTGGCGCTCACCGATGGTCTCACCTGGAATCCGACTATGATTGCGTTGGAAGCTGCTGCAAGAAGTACATCTGATTCAGAGATCTGTCCAACAGCTTTATGTATAATGTTAAGCTGGATTTCCTGTGTAGAAAGTTTTATGAGTGAATCGCTCAATGCTTCAACAGAACCATCGACGTCACCTTTCACGATAATATTAAGTTCCTGGAAGTTACCGATCGCTATTCTTCTACCGATTTCATCGAGAGTAATATGTTTCTGGGTACGTAATCCCTGTTCCCTCTGAAGCTGTGCTCTTTTTGTAGCAATGTCTTTTGCTTCACGGTCGCTCTCCATAACGTTGAACTTGTCGCCTGCCTGAGGTGCGCCGTTTAGACCAAGAATCAGGGTAGGGGTAGCCGGACCGACTTCTTCAACCTTATTGCCACGTTCATTATACATGGCCTTTATATGACCGAAACAGCTTCCTGCGAGCATGATATCACCGATTCTTAATGTTCCGGCTTTAACGAGTACTGTTGCAGTGAATCCACGTCCCTTGTCGAGCGAAGATTCTATTACGGTTCCAAGCGCGGGTTTATCAGGGTTTGCCTTAAGATCAAGCATTTCGGCTTCAAGAAGAACTTTATCAAGAAGAAGGTCAATATTAAGACCACTCTTCGCAGATATCTCCTGTGACTGATATTTTCCACCCCAGTCCTCTACAAGGTAATTCATTGTAGCGAGAGCTTCTTTTATTTTATCGGGGTTTGCTGATTGCTTGTCAATTTTATTAATAGCAAAAATGATAGGAACGCCTGCAGCAGAAGCGTGGTTGATAGCTTCTCTTGTCTGAGGCATCACTCCATCGTCGGCTGCTACTACGATAATTGCAATATCCGTGATCTGTGCACCACGGGCACGCATTGCGGTAAACGCTTCATGACCAGGTGTATCGAGGAATGTTATCTGTCTGCCGTCTTCAAGGATAACACCGTATGCACCTATGTGCTGTGTAATACCTCCCGCTTCACCTGCGATAACGTTTGTATTTCGAATATAGTCAAGCAGTTTTGTTTTTCCGTGGTCTACATGGCCCATTACGGTTACAATAGGCGGGCGTGGTTTCAGATCTTCATCTTCATCTTCCTCTTCGCGTACTGCTTCCTGAAGCTCTGCACTTACAAATTCAACTTTATATCCGAATTCATCGGCAAGAAGTGCCATCGTTTCAGCATCAAGACGCTGGTTGATGGAAACAAACAGACCAAGATTCATACAAGTTGATATAATATCGGTTACAGGAGTATTCATCATCGAAGCGAGTTCGTTAACTGACACAAACTCCGTAACCTTCAGGATATTCTTGTCAAGTTCCTGCTGATCAACTACCTCCTGGTGTTTCTGACTGACTGCTTCCCTCTTTTCCCTGCGGTATCTCGATCCTTTAGATTTACCTTTAGTGGTAAGCCGGGCAAGTGTTTCCTTTATTTGTTTCTGAACCTCTTCTTCATTTACTTCGGCCCTGACAGGTCTTTTCTTTATGACCTTTTTTGCTACAGGTCTTTCCTTCTTATCTGAAACGACAGGTTTAATAAGCGGGGTAACTTCTTTTTCCTTGAGAATTCTCTTTCTTCTTTTCTTTCTTCTGAAATCAGATTCTCCACTAACTCTTACAGGTTGGAATGGTGTAGATTTCTTTTTCTCTTCAACAGGAAGGTCAATTTTCCCGACAACCCTTGGTCCAACGAGCTTTTTAAAATCAGTTTTGTAAAGGTCAACAATATCTTCTTCAGGCTCAGGAATTATTGTTTTTGCGATTTCGATAATATTTTTTGGTTCTTCGATAGCCTTTTCTGCAACTGTCTCTTTTATAACTTCCGGTTCCTTCTTTTCTGCTTTTTCAATTACAGGTTCTTTTGGAATCTCGTGTTCCTTGATTTTTTCTTTTGGAGGCTGAACCTTATGTTTCTCTTTATGTTCCTCTTTCTTAACCGGCTTATTGTCTTTTGCGATTGTGTCCAGATCAATTTTGCCGACAATACGGATGTCTATATTTGATTTTGGTTTTGTTTCTTCAACGGGCAACTCTGGTTCTGGTTCCTTTTCAGCTTTTACTTTCTTTACAGGTTTTTTTGCTTCAACCGGAGGTTCAACAGATTTTTGTACTGGTTCCTCTTTTGGGAGAACTGGTTTTTCAACTTTTGGTTTTAAAGTCTTTTCAAGATCTATTTTACCTACAAGCTTAATGTCAGGTTTCTTGATTTCAGTCTTGATGTCAACGGTAGTTTTCAATCCCGAAGAATCTTTTACAAGTATATCTTCATCCCTTTCGGCTTCTTCTGTTTCAGATTTTTCTGAAAAATCGTTGATAGAGACAGATTCCTTCTTTCTATGGAGATCTTTGAGAATAAGTTTTTCAGATTCCTTCTTTACGCTGATATCTGTACTGTATTCTTTTACAAGCAAAATATAAGCTTCATAAGGAAGTTTAGTATTTGGGTTTGGATCAAGATCAAATCCCTTTTTGTGAAGGAATTCAACAATAGTGGATATCCCCACGTTGAATTCACGGGCAGCTTTGCTTAATCTTGTAACCTTTATATCCTCTGTCATAAATATGCCTTGCCTTTATTAATTCTTCAAAAATTCCTTGTGAATAGATAATATTTTTTTTATTCAAATTCGGCTCTAAGGATGTTAACAACCTCTTTAACTGTTTCTTCTTCAAGGTCAGTTCTTTTTACGAGATCGCTGATTGAGAGGTTTAAAACACTTCGGGCTGTATCACAACCGATTGCTTTAAGTTCTTCGATAATCCAATCTTCAATTTCGTCTTCAAATTCGTCTAGATTAACATCTTCTTCATCTTCACCACCTGGCTCTCTGTAAACATCTATCTCATAACCCGTAAGCTGGCTTGCGAGTTTAATGTTAAGTCCGCCTTTCCCAATTGCAAGAGATACTTCATTAGGCTTCAGATAAATCTCTGCCCTTTTTGTTTCCTCAACAAGCTTAATAGATGTGATTTTTGCCGGGCTGAGTGCCCTTTGGATAAAGAGCTGGTTGTTTGAGGTAAAGTTGATAACATCAATATTTTCATTACGGAGTTCCCTTACTAT
>JBBRSO010000193.1:0-5182 GCA_038245405.1 Bacteroidales bacterium | reverse complement strand
TGTACACGACTTAATTTGGCTGCCTTTCTATGCAACATTATTGCTTCTGCAAATTCATTAGATTTTGCCATTTTTTACCTTTATAGCGGTAAAAGTAAACAATTTCTTTAATAACAGCAAGCAATTGCCATATTATTACTGCTCTGGCAGCAATAAAAACATAATAGGTCCTTTTCACAATGTAAAAATCTTATATATTACTGCTATAGAGGTAATATAACACAAAATGTGTCTTAGAAATTATAAAAATTAATGCGGGGGACCTTCGGTGATCCCTTAGCTCCAGTCCTGCAAATACAAAACAACCACCATGCTGACGCATGGTTATTTTTGTTTCTTCTAAAACCTTTTGAAAACAAGTTTTCAACGGTTTTCGAAGAAACAAAAACCCCCTGTCGGGGGTGGTTGTTTTGTGCTTGATCGTGGAGCTGGCGGGAGTCGAACCCGCGTCCAAACATGGGAATCATACGCTTTCTACATGCTTATTCCTGCTTGATTTTCGTGACCGGTCAGCTGCAGAACAACCTAACCTGCCCTTATTTCCTGTTTGTTTCGCCGTCGGGTCGGAACAACCTTCAGACTAGCCCCGGATTGCGTGCGTCTCCGAATCGGGTTGGATCAGGGCATGACCGCCCGGGAAACGTCTCGTCCCAACACATGTGCTGAGAGATTATGCCTTTCGGCGTAAAGTGCTTAAGCTACTGTTATTCGCTTATGCTGCGAGAGCGTAATTAGATTCGCCTTTTGTTGTTTTGTGACACTGTTTAAGGAACGCGCCACCACACCCTGCATGCTTACATAACACCCCTCATGCTGTCAAAACCATGTCAGCCCCGGGTTATATGAGGTGCAAAGATACAAAAAAAATGTCATGCAGGTCGTGACCATAAGTCTCGAGGTTAAAAGATATACCTGTCTTCAAGGTACTGTAACCAACGAATAAATTCAGTATCTTCTGTAAGCTCTCTGCCGGCCTTAATGAATTCTTCGTATGTTATTCCGGTAAAAGAATGCTCATGACCCGGTTTAAGAAAGGTTTTATATTCAGCGACAATATTATTAAAGTGTATATTACCAGATGGATACAAAATTATTGATGTAAAATGCTTGTATTTGGAATCCGGATGATTCTTGTTTGTCATGCTTTCACCCAGGAGTTGGTTTTTCCAAATCTGCCGGAACCTGGCAGTTTTTAAATCCGGCATGGACTCTTTCCGGTATAACCCTGATTTGGCAGTGAGGATATTATAGATGGAAGTTTCAAGATTTATCTCCAATTCTTCTCTTGACTTCTTAATTATACGGTATTCCTCTTCAGTGTATTTAACTTCAATACCAAGAATACCATATCCGCCCATGATGTGGCGGTACTCAACAAACACATCGAATGAAGTTTTATCCAACAGAGCCTCAGCCGGATCAGGAGCATAATCTATTCTTACTTCCGTAATGAGATTGACTGTTCCACCCAGAAAACTGTTAAGCACTGCCCTGGCATATTCCTTATTCTTTGAAAGTGGTATAAAAAAATTAAATGGGATATGTTCACTTCTGAGCATATTGGCAAAGCATGCCTGCTGAAGCCTGAAGTGTGGATACCTTGCCTGAGCGGCTTCAATCACTCTGAATCCGTCGAAAAAGATAAGTCCTTTTACAGCATCCTCATCTCTCAGTATGGTTTCAGATTCATCATAACCGACTTTCAGAATATTTTCTCTGAACTCTATCTGGTGCTTTCTGGCTCTTTCTTTAAAACTTATTTCTGGCATAGGAAATGATATTATTCTGAAAATTCAATTTGCTGGTAGTTGTCGAAGTTAATAAAACTTCTTCTCTGCTCCCGATATTTAGTGTAACTAAGCGTTATTAACTCAGTGAACTCTGATAAAGTGTAGAACCCAATTGACAGGAAAATATTTTTCATATAATTAAAATTGTGTAAACAATATTGTTTATTTTTGTAAAATGAAAAATCAGATATCAATAATACGAGGTATTCATCCTGGCTTTATTCTGGAAAGGGAACTTAAAGAAAGAAAACTCCTTAAAGGACCGTTTGCGATTTCTTTAAAGGAGTATCCCCAGACCATGGTTTCTATTACTAAAGGAAAAAGAAGAATGAACACTCCACTTGCTTTAAAAATAGAAAATGCGTTGGGAATTGAAGAAGGATATTTCATGACTCTTCAGGTATTTTATGATATTGAACAGACTAAAAGAATCCAAAATACCGATCATCCTGATTTTTCAAAATTAAGGAAGGTCTTGTTTTGGGACACAAAATTGGAAATTATAAATTGGAAGAAGCAAAAGGATGCTGTCGTAAAGAGAGTATTTGAGCGCGGCAATGAGATTGAAAAAGATGAAATTGCCCGTTATTATGGTCCCGAAAACATTAGAAAAATTCTGAAAAATGCTAAGTAAACTTTACTATAATACAGTTTCGCCATTATTGCTAAGGATATTGAAAACTCTTATGTCAAACAAAGAGTTTGATGAATTCAGATTGGTTGGTGGGACCGCATTAAGTTTATTCAGAGGTCATAGGAAATCGGCAGATATAGATTTATTCACCGATTCTGAATATGAATCTATAGATTTTGGACTGATTAATAAATTTTTAAAGAAATCTTATTCTTACGTTGATTCTTATAACTATCCTGTTATTGGGATGGGGAAGTCATATTTTGTTGGTCAGAATAAAGATGATTGCATTAAGCTGGATTTATATTATTCAGAGAAATTTATCCATAACATTACTTTAATAGATGATATACGGTTTGCCACGATTGAAGAAATAGTAGCTATGAAACTTAATGTAATATCAATTGGAGGAAGAAAAAAAGATTTTTGGGATATTCATGAGCTTAAAGATGATTATTCAATAGATAAGATGCTAGCTCTGCATAAAGAGAAGTATCCATATGATCACGATCCGACGAAAATTAAGAAAAGTCTGATAAATTTTAAAGATTGTGACGATGATTTTGATCCGATATGTTTAAAGGAAAAACGTTGGCAAATAATAAAACTGGATTTGATTGATTTTGTAAACCGCTCTTAAGCTTCGGGATTGGCCTATGGATTACCCTGTGCTCTGTGTCTTGAGCCCTGTGCTTTTGAATTCCTCTTTGTAGCTCCCGCGCTACTCTGTGCCCCTCTGTGTAAGTTCTTTTCCGCTTCTCTTCGAAGATATTATAATATTTATTTATAAATTGATTTTTTATAAATGAAAAAGGAAATGCGAAGGATATATCTGAAATTAGCTCTATACATTATTTGTACACTGAGTCCTGTACATTCATTTGCACAAAAAATTGCATGGCAAAAAATTGACGACGGTTTATTATTCGCTGAAGTAGTATCTCCTGTAAAATCAGATTATGGTGATTCAAAAATCACGCTTCTGAAAATCGACCCGAAGTATTTTGATTTCAGGCTGATAAGTGCCAAAGAGAAGCATGAGGACAATAAATCCGTGAAAGAATGGGTAAAATCAAAGGGATTAATTGCAGGAATTAATGGCGGTCTGTTTCAGGGAGATGACAAAACCAATGTCGGGTATATGAAGAATTTCTCTTTTGTCAATAATGGTCATGTAAACAAGAACAATACAATAGCGGCATTCAACAGAAAAGATGCCACCGTGCCGGAATTTCAGATAATCGATCTTCAATGTCAGAACTGGAATGAATTAAAGGATAAGTACAATTCATTTTCGCAATGTATCAGGATGATCGATTGTAGCCAGAAAAGTACATGGAGTAACCAGCCCGATGAATTCAGCATGGCAGTTATTGCAACGGACAAGCACGGTAATGCATTGTTCATATTTACACAATCACCGTATTCAGTGTATAATTTTATTAAGATCCTGAAACTCCTGCCTCTTGAGATCTATAATGCCATGTATCTGGAAGGATCAGTTCCCGCGTCATTCTATTTAAATTACAAAGGAATAGAAGTGGAAAGATCAGGCGGTTTTGATTTTGATCTGACGGGTTCTCAGGTTAAGGGTTTCGCATCGTCGGTGCCGAATGTTATTGGGATAGTGAGGAAGAAATAATTGAATTATTTTTTCAGCACAGACCATTCTATACCAGGTAGACTTTTAATGGTTTTTGGTGATATGCCGTTTGAGGCTTCTCCAATATTTTCAATCAGTTTGACAACAGCCAGCCGCAGTTTGCTGAGCGGGCATCTACTTCGCCGTCATTGGGTAGTCATTTGCGCTGCCGCGTCATTACAATTGAATTACCAGAATCGTTAAATGAAGGGTTTTCGGCTCCGGGTATACTGTCGCGGATGAATTTCCACCCGGCATCGAATGCGACGTTACGATCTGGCGGCTCAGTGGTGGTGTTTACTGATGTGCAACCTAACAGAGTTCCGATAACAGTGATGCAAAGTAAATAGAGGATTTTTCTCATTGTTTTGCGGTTAGAAGTTACTATAGTAAATATAGATTTTTTTTCCGGAAAGACAGCCATTTGCACTAGGTTGAGGTTGAGGTAGAGGTCGATGAATGCAGGCACTCTATACTCCAAGCTTCTCCTGTACAATCTTAGTTACAGTACGGAAATCGATCTTCCCTGTAGCCATCATGGGTAAATCCTTTATAACGAAAAATTGTTTCGGGAGTGCAATGTTGGGAAGCTCAGTACCCATCTTTCGCAGCATCTCGGCTTTATTCACTTCAACTGTCACGGTAGCAATAATTGACGATCCTTTAATTTCATCCGAAATATCAACTACGCAGCACGATACTCCTGCCGGCAGAAACTTTTCGAGAGTATTTTCTACTTTGACCAGTGAAACCATTTCTCCTCCCACCTTTACAAAGCGCTTATACCTGCCTGAATGGTATAAGTATCCGTCTTCATCGAGATATCCCATATCTCCGGTATTATACCATCCATCTATCAGCGACTCTGCAGTAAGCTGAGGATCATCATAATAACCTTTCATCACGGAATCTCCTTTTACAAATATCCTGCCTACTTCACCGGCCGCACATTCTTCTCCTGTTTCAATATGCTCAATCCTCACCTGAACATTAGGGATAACCTTTCCGGTGCTGCCTGGTCTCGAAAACTCATGAGAGTTGACAGAGATAACAGGAGATGTTTCCGTAGCTCCATAACCCTCAAGTAATGCCACCCCATGCTTTTTCATGAATCCG
>JBBRSO010000192.1:0-5210 GCA_038245405.1 Bacteroidales bacterium | reverse complement strand
TGAAAGTAATGTATTTCCCTTATTGTCATTCCAGTTTAAAATAACTTCAAGAATTCCTTTTTTGCCGCCGGCTACAATATTGGTCCTCTTGTGCACGATTTGTCCGTACAAATCTTTTTTGTCAGCCGGTATAGCTGAAGAATTATTCCAGAAATCGAGGCCGTTTACATTCCCATGGTTGAACCAGATGCCTATATGATGAGGATGATCGATGCGTTCTCCTTTTCTCGGTTCTATTGGAAAACCACGTGTTACCACTGATCCGTTTGGCGCAATTACAGGATAAAGAAATGTCTTTTCAATGTTTGAAGGATATTGATATGAGGTAAACAAGCTCCCATTAATGAATATATCTATTTTGTGTTTATCATCATGAGAAACAAGCTCCACTCCTTTTTCTGAAGTTTGTCCGTATGATCTCGTCGAGCTAAGAAATACAAGAATTAAAAATCCCGTCGAAATCAGGATTATTCGCTTTGAAAATATAGTAGTTTTCTCCATCATGAAAAATATTAATATTTGAATACTTTTTCTCCGGCAAGAACTTCCTGTTTTGCTTCGTCAAATGTTGCTCTCTCACCTGTTCTGAGTGCTGCTGTACACATTATGGTGGCAATTGAATGATTATATCCGGCAACAATATCTGCATTAGGTTTTTTCCTGTCGCGTACACATTCCATCCAGTTTTTCATATGTGCATTTGTCATAGGATCGGAACCCGTGTTGGCAGAAGTCTCTACTTTAAAACCCGGGAGATCCATCGATGCCAGAAGGTTAGGCTGCATTTTCATGTCGCGTGCATCGCCTGCTGATAAGCCACCGTCAGAGTTTATTTTATTTGTATCAAGATTGAGAGAACCTCCGTTTGAATAATAAATCTCCTTAGTCCCTCCGGCTGAATTTGTAAAACGTGAAGTATAGGCAACCTGGAATCCTGTATTTTCATCACCATAGTCCATTACCGCAGTCATAGTATCAAAGTTTGTCCGACCGTCTTTCCAGAGATATATACCACCATTAGCCGACACGCTTCTGGGGTGATTTAAACCCGTAAACCAATGAACAGTATCGATCTGGTGAGCCATCCATTGTCCCGGTATTCCTGAAGAATATGGCCAGAACAGTCTGAATTCCAGGTATTTTCTGGGATCCCATGCTGCAGGTGTACGATTCATCTGGAAGCGTGTCCAATCTGTATCTGATTCCTTGATGATAGGTGTAAGGGAAGGTCTTCTCCATCTCCCGGGCTGGTTCACATTCCATGACATTTCTACCATTACAATTTTCCCGAACTTCCCTGAACGTATATAATCATTTGCAGCTATATAATTTGGTGTACTCCTGCGCTGCGATCCTATCTGAACTATTTTCTTTGTTTCCTCAACAGCTTTGCGTGCTTCCCTGGCGTCGGCCATCGTTTCTGCAAATGGTTTTTCGCAATATGCATCCTGGCCTGCCCTTACTGCCTCAGCTAAAACCAGGGCATGTTGAAAATCTGCAGTGCTTATAATTACAGCATCTGTATCCTTTCCGTTATAAAGTTCATCATTATTGCGTGCTTTCCTGATTGTTATTCCCTTTCCTTTAAAGAATGATTCTGCTTCATCGCGTCGTCTGTTCCAAAGATCAGAAACAGCTACAATCTCGAAATTCAATTCTTTGTTCATGCTCAGGAATGCGGGCGCCAGGGATGATCTGAACCTGTCAGAAAAACCAACTATTCCAACACGAACCCTGTCATTAGACCCCATGATTCGTGAATAACTCTTTGCACTAAGTGTCAGACTTGCAGCACCAAGCGCCGATTTTTGAATGAATTCTCTGCGGGTTGTCATCAGATAATAATTAAAATAGTGAATACTGTATTCATCGATTAGTAAATTTAAACCAAATCATTTTGATATCGGTTACATATTTCCAGCTTTTTTAATTAATGTGTTTTTTTAACCTTTTTTAACACACTGTCGGGTTTATGCTCCTTTTTGGAATATGAATCTCAAAGTTTTACAGTGGTGTTTCAGTTTGTTCTGCGAACCTTGATTGTAAAAGCCAGTGCAGGATTCACAACAAGCAGCTGACGGATTTCTTCTTCTGTGAAATTTTCATTTTACAGATACGGGATAAATTTTTCAAATAAAGTTGTATATCCCTTGTACTCACCACCTTTTGGTTCTCCGGGGTGATACCATCCTGCGTCGTGGGATATCAGAACTTTATTGAGTAAATGATTATGCTTCATATTCTGTAGCAGAATCAAATATTCTTCCATGTTATCATCACTTAATCCGTCAAAACTTATCCATGCTCCCATCTTTGCTGCCCTGACATGTGTCTTTATATCCTTATCCGCCTGAGCATGAACCCAGATAAATGCAGAAGCAGAAACACCTTCTTGCCTTAGCGTCTCAATCTCTTCAAACGCCGGAACTGACTGTCCGGTATGAGAGGCAATTGTCAATCCTGTTTTAATATGAGTCAGTGCAGCTGCTGTAACAAGCTTTTTATGAAGATCCGAAAGATGATCGGTTCCCACTCCTATTTTTATGAATCCGGGCTTAACTTCAGTTTCGCCGATACCATTTTCATACTCCGCCGTCCATCTGGAGGCCAGTTGATCTGCAGTCTCCACGAATGCATATTTCGGCAGGAACTTATTATTTCCTGCTCCATATAGTCCGGTATTTGTAATGATATTCAAGCCGGTAGCGGATGAAAGAGACTTGAGTAATTCTGGATCTCTGCCAAGGAAATCCGGAGTGCATTCAATAAATGTTGTACATCCATCTTCTTTGACCTTTTGGAGAAATGGAAGTGCAATTAAAGCTACCTCATTATTATTCCACCGATCGGTTGAGATTGAATCTGCCCCAATGAAGTCAACCAATATATGTTCATGTTCGAGGGTCATTCCCATTTTATCTGCTGGAATTGGTCCACGAACTGTCATAATTATTCCATCATTTTTTGTTGTGCACTGACATAAAAATATGAGCAACAGTGCTGCTGACATAAGACTATTCTTTTTCATAACCGTATAATTTTCATATCAAATATCATAAATATGCTTCAATTTTATCAATTTTTTATAAAAAAGATGAATATTGTATCTAACACCTGTCCATGTGTAATGAAAATCACTACATACCATATATTACAATAAGCAGAACTTTAAAACCGAATGATTTCTAGAAACCTGAAAATAAGTAGCTTTGTAATAATTTTACTTTTTTTAAAAATGATTTGAAATTTGGTACAGTAAACAATATCTTTACATAATTAGAACCAAATGGGAACATCATTGAAGCACATAATTAAGGATGATGAATTAGTCATGAGGCTTCAAAAAGGGGATATAGAAGCTTTTGATTTGATTTACAAGAAGTATTCAGTTAAGATATATGCATTTGCACTTAAGTATCTAAAATCTTCAGAGGAGTCTGAAGAACTTGTGCAGGCAGTTTTTCTGAAGCTGTGGGAGAACCATAAAAGCCTCAAAAAGGAATTATTCTTCAAATCATATATTTTCACAATTGCATATAATGATATTTGCAAACTATTTCGTAAGAGGAAATATAAAAAAGAGTATGTAGAAGAGATATTGAACGGGAGTACTCATTTTTCCTCCCAGACAGAAGAAAATGTTGATTACGATTCATTATTAACCCATCTGCAAAGAATTATAGACCTGCTACCTGAAAGACAAAAAACTATTTTCATAAAGAGCAAGTTCGAAGGTAAATCTTCCAAAGAGATCTCGCAGGAAATTGGTCTTTCACCCGGAACAATAGACAATTATATTTCACAATCAATAAAGTTTATACGGGTTAAGATAAAAAGGGAAAGCCTGGCATTGATATTGCTTCTCTTTCTCCTTTTTCTATAAAAGATAATAGGTTAAATTAATCCTGTACTTAAATCCAATCTGCCAATAATCCTAAGCATTGGATAGATAATATCCTTTTGCGCCTGCCATTTAATAAAGACATTCTAAAAAAATAACATTTTTTATATGAGAATTACTTTACTTGTGGATATTATATAAAAGGAAAATAATTTTTAGACAATACTTTGATGACGATCTACGAGAAAGAAGATAAAAATAAGCTAGAACAATATGTTGACGGTCATATTGATGAGGATTTAAATGTTTATGTTGAATCATTATTTTTAAATGGAGAGGAGAATCCTTCACTCAAATCAGTTATGGAAAAAGACTGGGGAAAAATGATTGAAGAAGAGTCAAATTTGGGAGTTGACCTTACTCCAATACTCGATAAAATACACCACATAATCAGAAAAAAAGAGGGATTTAAAAAGCAAAATTCATTACAGAAATTCTTAAGGGTATACAGTCGAGTTGCCGCTATTTTGCTTTTACCGATTTTAATCGCAGGCGGATTGGGTTACAATTATATCAGTTCCCAGAATAAAACATTACCTGAGCATCCAGTTAATTCGACCATCTATGCACCCATGGGTTCCCGTTTATCATTTAATCTTCCTGATGGAACAACTGGTATGCTCAACAGCGGTACCAGTTTAAGCTATTCCTATCCATTTAATAACAACAGGAAAATAAAACTTGAAGGTGAAGCGTGGCTAGATGTTATGCATGATAAGAGTCATCCATTTGAAATAAATACTGGAAATTCAGTTGTAAAAGTCCTGGGTACCAGTTTAAATGTAAATGCCTACCCGGAAGAAAACTATGTTGAGGTTGTTCTTTTAAATGGGAAAGTCGAGTTTTTTAACAATATTAACCAGAATAAAACATTTTTAAATCCGTCCGACAGACTGATCTTTAGAAATGGGGAAGTAAATCTAACAGTTACCGACCCGGAAAAATATAAAGCCTGGACCAAGGGTAAACTGATTTTCAGAGGTGATCAAATGAGTGAGGTTGCAAGACGTATTGAAAGATGGTATAATGTTAAGGTAATTATTGCAGATAAGGAACTTAACAGATATTCATTCCGCGCCACTTTTCAGGATGATCAACTTGAAGATGTTATAAGAATTTTAGCAATGACCTCACCAATAACATATAAAATTAATCCTATTGAAGTAATGGCTGATGGTACTGTTAAGAAAAAAGAAGTTACTATCTATAGTAAGAAATAAATCTAACCTAAAAACTTACAATTATGAAAACATTTAACGGACCTTAAAAGCAATCGAGTAGGAGGAAAATAAAATAGTTTTCCTCCTAT
>JBBRSO010000191.1:0-5221 GCA_038245405.1 Bacteroidales bacterium | reverse complement strand
TTCTATGTCATAAGTATTATGATGGGGTTCTTCAAGGAAGCCTTTATGACCCGGATCCCAGGTCCCAATGCTGTAGTCAAGGCTTTTTTTCACATAAGGGAAAAGTTCTTTCATCCAGTTTGTGTTCCCGCTGATCCTCCATTCACGGTAGGTTTTTATTATACCGCCAAGCTGGCCATCGGCTGATGCATAAAAGTTATGGGGAGGTTCGGAGATCGGCAAATTAACCCTGAAATTCTGATGGCCTGTTTCATTCTGACTTACCCTGAACTCTGTTTCTCTCAGGGATCTTTCAAGGCTCGGAAAAAGATGCGATAACGCCTGGGCATAATTCCACACATGTGTACAACTTCCATGGCAGCTACCCTCATTATCAGCACATCCTTCCCATGCCCAGAGCCGGCCATCGGTCTGTCTGAGAACAGTTGGAGATTTTAGTATGGTAAGATTGGCAGCAACAGCCTCTATGACCTCCTGTGGCAGGGTTGAAGCATAAAATGCATCTTTAAACAACAGGCTGTTCTTCTTAAGACTTGAATAATTTTCACGCCAGTATCCGATAACTTCATTAAGGTTCTGAAATTTACCTGCATACCATGGCTTATATGAAGGAAGTTTGGTGTCTGTCCCCGGAACATTGCCAATAGAAAGGTCAGATCCGGGATTATACCAGCAAAAATTAATTGTTATGGTTTTTTCTTCTCCTGGTTTCAGAGTAAATGGCACATAGATTGAAGCACCCATGACCGGGTCTTTTGAAGGAGGGTTATGAGGCATACTACACGATTCAATATTTTTCCAGAGCATCATATAAGGATCAAACCAATCACCCCTGAACCAGCAGTAATCAACAACAGCAGAGGGATCTCCTGTAAATACGGAAAAACCTGTTTTCCCCAATTCGGATTTATCGGTTGCATTCGCTGCCATTGTAAATCCCTGCGGGGTCTCCAGTATGGGACCAGCCCATTCAGTCATAATATTCCTGGAGTTCCATGAGAAAACCGATTCAATTGCTTTTGATGTATTGTTCTTAAATCTGTATTCCATTGCACCTGCAGGAAGACTTGAATTATCAGCATCGCCGGGAATAAATGGACTCCATCCTGTGATCTCCACTTGAAGCGGAATATCCTTGTCCGCAAGGTTGAGGGTTGCAAATGGAAACCTGGCAAGGAAATTGGCATGTTCAAACCTTGGTAAACCATAAAGTTTACCCGGAGCTCCCAGACCTGTACCTGCCTGACCAAAAAGTTTCCATTCAGGGACTTGCCCTTCCAGAACCTTTGTGGCATTTTCATATCCTTTAACACTTATAGCAGCAAAAGCAACAGGCTCATTGAATAACTCAGGTTTATTTCTAACAGAGAGATTTGATATGGAACCTGTACCATCCATGCAGAACATCCCAGCTCCTATGCCTCCGATTGGAAATGAAATATGATCAAGGTACTTACCTGTGTAAATACCATTGAAAGCATGACGATCTTTATCTTGCTCTTTATCCCTGGCTGAACATAAAACTACTCCCAGGCATAATAATGCTATGGTAACTAAAGAATCACGATAGTTATTTTTCATTTTCTGTTTTTTTAATGTCTAGCTGGTTTTCAGACTTCTTACTGGTTATCCTGATCTTCGTGTTTCCACCTTTAGTAAGACTTATATCAACGGGTGTGTTCGATTTATATGAACCGCATGTGAAATCCGGAACCTGAATCGAGTTTGACTTGTTAGCCACCGACCATTCACTCAATGGGGCTATGCTGCTCCAAAGAGCTGCATCATATACGTCCTCATCGAGTGGAAGACCATTACGGAGGCAGTCAATAAGGCGCCAATCCATCAGAAAATCCATCCCTCCGTGTCCACCGATCTCTTTGGCCAGCTCCCCCACACGTTTATCAATTTCAGGCTTATATTGTTCCCTTATTTCCTTCATTTTTGCTTCATCAAACCATTCATGAGATGTTGCAATCCGCTCAGGTTCCGGCCATTTGATCGCTACACCCTTTGTTCCACTAATCAGGTGTATTCTTGAATACGGACGGGGAGAGGTTATATCGTGCTGAATCATAATTGTTTTTCCTTTTTCCGTACGGACAACTGTTGAATTCATATTCCCCCGATAACCATTAGTAGCAAATTCATTATAGAATGAATCTCCCTTCGACAGATCAGCAGCCATATCTGCCAGCATGAAATCATTACCTGACATCGAGGTCAGATAATCCATGCGGTCACCACGGTTTATGTTCATTGCCTGGCATACCGGTCCGAGCCCATGTGTCGGATACAGATTTCCATTGCGATGCTGATTATGTTTCAGCCGCCACATATCGGTATAACCGGTTTTACTGAAATTCAGTGATCTGAGATCATGAATATAAGCTCCTTCTGCATGCACCAGTTCTCCGAAAAAACCCTGTCTGACCATATTTAAAGTCAGCAATTCAAAAAAATCATAACAACAGTTTTCGAGCATCATACAGTGCTTCCTGGTCTTTTCTGATGTTTCAACCAGCTTCCATGCTTCGGCTAGAGTTGTCGCCGCAGGAACTTCGGATGCAGCATGTTTGCCATTCTCCATAGCAAAGACAGCCATCGGGGTATGAAGCTGCCACGGAGTACAGATATAAACCAGATCAATCTCATTACTGCGGCATAAATCTTTCCATGCATCATCATTACCGCCATATGATTTCGCCCCGGGTAAACCATGGGTGGCAAGAATTTCTTGTGCCTTGTCCACCCTGTCCATTCTGGTATCACAGAGTGCTTTGATTTCAACCCCCTCAATATTACACATTCTTTCAACTGCACCCGGTCCACGCATTCCCAGTCCGATAATTCCAAGTCGTACAGTGTCAAGCTTAGGGGCTACATATCCGCTCATATTGAAAAGTTGTGTATGTGTCTCCTTTGCTTCAGGCTTTTTTGTACTAAATGAGGATAGTCCTCCCGTGAGGATCCCTGCCCCGGTAACACCGGCAATCTGAAAAAATTTACGACGATTAGTTTTCATTGATTGTAAGAATTAATAATAATAATCTATTTTTATTTATACTTTAATAAAGATCTTTTGTCTGTACATATAACTGAGGATCAGATAAAGGACCAGGGTCCCCCCAAAGATGCTCATAGCCTCAAACCAATTTCCTATCCATGGTTTCAACCCATCTAAAAATACTTCAGCTACACCTCTTAAACTTTTCGCAAAAAGATGCCATGCCACATAAGCAAAGATGGCATTTGAACCAATAACTATCATCCAGTGTATTCCTTTCCGGATACCCCAGACATCGACAATCAGATAAAATATGGCTAGCAGAAGGATGCAAATTCCTCCTGAAAAAAGGACAAAGGAACTGGTCCATATTTTCTTAATAATCGGATGCCAGATGCCAATAATCAGGCCAACAGAAACAAGCAGACAACCAATTATCAAATAGTTGCGAAATTTTTTCATCTTCCCGGCTGGTGACTGCATTATGTACCCGGCAAATACTCCAAGCATGGTTGTTGCACCAAAATTAAGGCTGGGAAATATCCATGCGTAATGCCACCATCCACGAAACTGCCCTAAAATTACATCGTCGACAAACATCGGAAAATTCCCGTGCATTGAATATGCGTTGGCAGTCGTGCCACCCACCGGTACAAGAGCTACAATTATCCAATATAACATGAGAAGTCCAATTGTGGAAAGTATCTGATATGAGACAGGCAGGTAAAGTATCAGAACAGTTGCGATAAGATAACCGCTTGCTATGGCCTGCAGGGTATTTGAATATAATTCGATCTTATCCGGATCATAGGAAAACAAGTTACCCTGCACCATCATACCCAGTATCCACAGGATTATTACTCTCTTTATTGTATGAATCCAGATCTGTCTGTCGGATGCGCCATTGGTGAGTCTTTTGCGAAATGAATAAACCATTGAAACTCCGACAAGAAAAAGAAAAAGCGGCATAATAATATCCTCAAAATGGAATCCGAGCCATTCGGTATGATCAAATTGCAATTTTATGAAACCCGATAATCTATTGTGAAAAACTTTATCAAGGGACTGGAATCCAATGTCTCCGCCAATAATCCAGAACATGTCAAATCCTCTTAATGCATCTACAGAAACCACTCTCTCCTTTGAAAGTATTGATTTATTCCTTACCTGGTAACACTCCATCGATTTGTTAATGCTTTTAAGTGAGGTGCCCATGAGTACTGTATTTGATATGAAAATCTTTCTTTAATTCTACTTCATGCTATTTTAACCATATAAAGTCGATGCCTGCTCTTTTACCAGGTTCCGTTCTCATTGACTTTAAAACGACTTTATTAATTCCTGAAACAAGAGTTACATTTTCTGAAAAGTGGTTTTCAAGGGCCGTATAACCTGTGGTCCCAAGGTTTAATGTATCCTTCCCGTCAATTTTCACCGCTTTACCATTAACAAGAAGACTTATTGATCCGCCATCCGGGCAATTTTCCAGAGTAAATACAAGATTAGTTTTATCAATCGTCTTCTTACAGGGTATTCTGAATGTTAGTGTCTCTCCACTGGTTAATGGTTTCCACACAAGAATCTTACCTCCGGCCCACAGTTTCCCTTTTTCAATCGTGGTATTTCTATTCGCACTTACAAGATTTTCAGCCTGTTCAAATCTGAAGCCAGCAGAACCCAGATATGCTTCGGGTTTCCAAACCTGGTATGGCAGATTGTGAATATCATCCGGAGAAACACGCTTAAAATCATCGGTTACCCCAGGCAAAGCATAGAAATAAGTTATTCTCCCGTAAGAAAACCCCGGTACCACTCCATGATGACGCAATTCCATATAGAATGCCAACTGATCGTTGAATGGAATATCGTCCAGAATATGCCACCGGAAATTTGAAACGTATCCCCTGTTACCCGGTCCGTCATTCCTTGGTTGTCCGCAATATGGGAATGAAAAAATTTTCTGCGACGACCAGGAGTAATTAAAGTAATCCTCTGATCCGGTGCCGAAGAATGAAGGGAAAGTATCGTTATCAACCCAGATCTTTTCATCTCCCTCACCCCACCAGTTACCCCATGATGTTGGTACATTACTTGGATTGTAAATGTATGCGGCAGCACCTACAATTCGTCCTGCACCATTAATTTTTAAATACGGAATATCTGAAATATTTGTGTCTGATGCAGTTAACCCGTGATCGAGCTTCCACCGGGCCA
>JBBRSO010000190.1:0-5225 GCA_038245405.1 Bacteroidales bacterium | reverse complement strand
TAAAAAAGGGTTTCCTAAGCTTCTTAAGTTTTATAAGACAATCAATGCTGAAAAACCTGAGGAATTTATTTATCAGAAGAAAAAACAGATTCTTACCGAGAGCATGCAGGGTGATTTGGATAACCTTGGCAGGCTGTTCATACTGCTATGTATTCCTATAACTGTTTCCTGGCTCATAATGAAGTGGGTGACAGTATAGATTCTCCGGGAATTAGTAAAGATGAATTCCATGATATTATGCTTAAGCGGCAAAGGCTCTTACCACTAAGTCTTAATGCAACTGCAACGCATGATACCAAGAGGGGAGAGGATGTAAGAGCCCGCTTGAATGTGATAAGCGAAATACCTGACCGGTGGATTAAAGATGTCAGGCACTGGATGAAAATAAACAGACGTCTTAAAAGCCATATTAACGATAAGGCTGCACCTGATGAAAATGAAGAATATTTTATCTATCAGACACTAACAGGGATCTATCCTTTTAACCAGGTAATTGATGAAAATTTACTTGAAAGGATTGAAGGATATCTTGTAAAAGCTCTCCGTGAAGCAAGCATAAACACCGGCTGGCAAAACCCCGATGAACAGTGGGAAGTTGCTATAAAAGGTTTTATGCGTAAGATTCTTGAGCCTCAGAGTGAATTCCTCAAATCATTCTTGCCCCTTCAAAAGATGATATCTGAGTTTGGGATCAATAATTCACTGGTTCAGATAACCCTGAAAACAACCTGTCCCGGAGTGCCTGATTTCTACCAGGGCACTGAGCTATGGGACCTGTCGATGGTTGATCCCGATAACAGGCGTCCTGTTGATTTTAATAATTCGATGGAAATCCTGAAGAGTCTTATTAAAAGAAGCCATGATAATCCGCGCCAACTCATGGGGGACCTTTACAATAGCAGGGAGAATGGTCATATTAAGCTATGGATGAGTCACTTGTTACTAAAGGAACTGGAGCTCAATCCCGATTTATTCGCTAATGGGAAGTACATTCCTCTAAAGGTACGGGGAAGTCAAAAGAACATATCCTGGCATATGCCCGGTCTTACAAGAATACCTGGTATGTGGTTGTAATCCCGTTATATATGGCGACATTTAATGATGGTGCTGACTGGGGCGATACCCGCATTGAGTTACCAGCGTTGGCGCCGGGGGTATGGTCATCCATTTCTGATTCCGAAAGTTTTTATTCCGATGACCATCTGAGTGTTTCGGATATACTAAAATTACAAATGCCTGTCATAATAAAAGGTGTTAGTGAGGAGAGCAACAGAAAAGCTGGTGTATTGCTCCATATAACTTCGCTGCCGGGTAATTATGGAACAGGCGATGTTGGGTCGAAGGCATATGAATTCATCGATTTCCTGAGTAAATCGGGACAAAGCTACTGGCAGATCCTTCCGATTAATCCTGTTAGCGGTGGCAGCAGTTATTCTCCGTATAGTACCTATTCTGCCTTTGCAGGAAATATTTTGCTCATTGATCCGGAGTGGCTTGAAAAGAACCGTTTAATAACAGGTGAAAGCTTGTCGACATCTAAGTTTTCAATATCGAGAAGATCGGAGTTTGTAAAAGCTGAAGAATTCAGATTAAAACTTCTTGATGAGGCATTTTCAACTTTCAAAAACAATGAAATGCCATATCTGAAATCGAAATTCAGAGATTTTTGTGAGAAAGAGAAGTACTGGCTTGATGACTTTGCCTTATACCTGATTCTAAAAAAAGGATTTAAAGAAAAGTCGTGGTACAAATGGCCGAAAAAGATCAGGGACAGGGAGAGTACTGAGATCGACCTTCTCAGAAAATTACATGAATGTGATCTGGAGAAGACTAAATTCAGCCAGTTTTTGTTTTTTACACAATGGCAGGAGCTTCGTGATTATTCGCGGAAGAATGGGATCAGAATGATCGGAGACATGGCATTTTATATCAGTTACGACAGTGTGGATGTATGGCAGAACCCCGAGCTCTTTAAACTTGATAAGAATAAAAAAATGGTTACCAGCGGAGGAGTTCCACCTGATTATTTCAGTAAGACAGGGCAGTTCTGGAATATGCCGGTGTACAATTGGGAAAACAATAAAAATGATGATTACTCATGGTGGAGAAAAAGGATTTTCAGGAATACGCAGTGGTATGAGATTGTGAGATTTGACCATTTCCGCGGATTTTCAGGATTCTGGGAAGTAAAAGCTACTGAGAAAACTGCAGTTAACGGACAGTGGGTTGATGGTCCGGGTGATGACCTGTTTCTCCGGTTGAAAGAAGATTTTCATGAGATGCCATTTATTGCAGAGGATCTTGGCGATATTGATAATAAAGTATACCGGCTGAGAGATAAGTTTGGTATTCCCGGAATGAAAGTATTGCAGTTTGCATTTAATAATGCCTTCGGGAAATCTATACATCTGCCACATAACTATACAAAAAACTGTATTGTATATTCAGGCACACACGATAATAATACAACAAGGGGATGGTTCGAAAAGGAAATTGGCACTTACTACAGGAAGTGGGTAGAGGAATATCTCAACAAGGATGTAAACAGAGAAACAATTCAGGAAGAATTCATCAGACTGGCTTATTCGTCAGTAGCTTTTATTGCAATCATTCCTTTGCAGGACATTTTGGGATCTGACCATACTGAGCGATTCAATACTCCGGGTGGAAGCAAGGACAGCTGGAAGTGGAAGCTCGAATCAATGTACAGGGTTTGGGAAAAATCGGGAAAGCTTGAGAGGCTTGTTAAAACGTATTGGAGAATGTGAGGAATATGTTTGATGCAGCGATCATATACCCAGCACCCAGCACATTGCACCTATACCCAATTAAGGATAATGTGGGAATGTTGTAACTTATATATTTAAACATGTAACAGATGCGCCATTGAATAGATGCAACTTTGCAGTATTAAATTATTAAAAACAATTAAAATGAATACGACAGAGATGAAAGGTAACTGGAATGAGTTAAAAGGCAAACTCAAGAAAAAATTTGCCATACTGACCGACAATGATCTTATGTATGAAGATGGGAAGGAAGATGTACTTTACGGAAATCTTCAGAAAAAGCTTGGTAAATCGAAAGAGGAATTGCAAAAACTCTTAGATGAACTTTAATATTAGTGAATGACTTTTAATTTAAACAGTATCTAACTTCAAATATTTAAATTATGAAAAAGACAATTTTAATAGCAGCGATATTTTCAATTTTTACATTCTGCGTAAATGCGCAGGATCGTGATCAGCCTCATTTCGGAATTAAAGGAGGAGTAAACTATTCCAATGTCTATGACATTAAGGGACAGGATTTTTCAGCTGACTTTAAGTTAGGTTTTGCAGGAGGTTTATTTGTAGCAATTCCGCTTGGAGAATTATTTGGCATACAGCCTGAAATTCTGTACTCTCAGAAGGGATATATATCAAAAGGTAGCATCCTTGGATCAAGCTATAAAATCACTCATACCTCTGATTATATTGATATACCTATCTTACTTCAGATTAAACCTTCTGATTATATCACAATAGTTGCCGGTCCGCAGTATTCGTATCTGGTAAGTACAAAGAATAAGTTTGAAAACTCAATCCTTAATATACAGGATCAAAAGGATTTTGACAATACCAATATCCGGAAAAATATTCTGGCAGTGGTCGGCGGACTTGATTTCAACATTGAACATGTTGTTATTGGAACAAGAGTAGGCTATGATATTATGAATAATAATGGCGACGGAACCTCAACGAGTCCGCGTTACAGGAATCTTTGGATACAGGCTACCCTTGGTTTTAAATTTTAGTTAGATCAGATATTAAGCCTGAAGATCAGAAATTCAACATTTTTCAGGATTATGTGTTAGGTTATTACATTCTTAATCAGGAAGATTTAAAATGAAGACCATGAATATCTTAAGACTGCCAAGATCATTTTTAGTAATTGCTCTTCTTCTTGTCTTTTCCATTATAGAAATGTCAGATCAGCCCTTTGAGAAGAAGTGGGATATGGATATTGTTTATATTGGAAACAGTATTACTCAGGGTGCTCAGTTGGCTAAGCCTTCTGAAGAGGCTCCTCCTGCAACAGCAAGCCAATATTTAAGAAGGCAGTCAGGTGTTGGTTCAGTAGAGTTTCTTAATGAGGGTAGGAGTGGTTTTACAACTGTTGATTATCTTCCTTCCGGAAACGGAGTTTTGAAAGAGGTTATTGACGAAACACGGCAATTTCATAAAGACAGCGACCGGCTCCTGGTATTTACAATATCGCTTGGCACAAACGATAGCGCAGAAAAGGGACCAACTGGTTCTCCTGTTAATCCTGCTGATTATCAGAAAAATCTCAGGATTATTTCAGACAGGTTATTAGCCGAGTTTCCCAAATGTAAGATAGTCTTTCTGCAGCCTATATGGTACAGCCCCAATACTTATAACAGTTCAAAGTATATGTCAGAGGGGCTGGCCAGACTTCAGAGTTATTTCCCGGAGCTGCAATCGCTGGTAACACATTATTCTCTCACAAAGCCAGGACATCTATTTCTTGGCGATCTTAAGGGTTTTGCATATTTCAGGAATAATTATCTTACCGATCTGATACCCGAATCGGGTAATGCAGGAACCTTTTATCTGCATCCTAATAAAAAAGGTGCAAACGTACTTGGAAGATTATGGGGGGAGGCAATTTACGAGAGCTTATTTGGACAAGAAGCTTCCGCCTAAATTTTTTCATTCAATATATATTTTTGTGTTTAGCAGAGGGTTTCACCCAAGGGGGAAGCTCTCTGCTTTATTTTGGAATCCGCAATCCCCAATCCGAATCCCCAATCCGCAATTTTTAATAAATCCTTTGATATAAAGATTTTCATACTTAGATTTGATTTGCATTACTGTTTTAGGATTTTGTTCCGCTATCCGAAAATATTCATTGATTACTTTAAATTCATAAATATGTTTGAAACAGAAGTTTTTTTAAAAAGCAAGCCGTGGATAAAAGTGTTTATTCTCTCTTTTGTAATTCTGTTACTACCGCTGGCAGCGAGTTCTCAGAGTGACGAAAAATGGGGCGTAGACGGGAATTCATATTATCGTTTAGAGAAGAACGAGCTTTTTCAATACCTTTTACCAGCCGATAAACCTGTTCTGGTACTTTCAAAAGAGCAGCTTACACCGGCAGGGATAGCAACTCCTCTTCTGGTGAATTATTTTTCATTTTCCGAAGATCAGAAAAAGGTTTTG
>JBBRSO010000189.1:0-5252 GCA_038245405.1 Bacteroidales bacterium | reverse complement strand
CTGATGATTAACAGACTACTTGTTTAAAAATATTTTAAAAAAAATCCACGGCAGCCTGAGAAGAGGCAATATTTAATATATTGTTTAGAGGATGATTCAACAAAACCTGCATTTTTTTTGTTTTAACGCGAGAGGTGGAGCAAAAAATGAATGATTTTCTTTGTCCGGAATTTATTTTTAATTGTTTGCTGGCAGCATTTTAAAATTTTAATAATAATTACTCACTAACCTTAAACTAAATAACATGAAAACGAAGGCCATCCTTACAATTATTTCTCTGGTTCTATTTCTTCCGGCATTCAATGGAATTGCTCAGAAGACAGACTTCTCAGGTGAATGGAAACTGAACAGGGAAAAATCTGATATTACCGGCAATTCATTATTCCTCAGCAAAATAACAATGACTCTGAAAGGCGACAGCCTTCTTACAACCCGTGTTTATGAAAACGGGAATGGCCAGGAGTATCCTTTTGATGAGAAGCTTTCCCTCGATGGCAAGGAATGTAAAACAGTAATTTACGATATGCCAAGAACGTCAACTGCAACTCGTTCAAAATCAGATGGAGCAGTGTCCATTATGTCGACCACAACCTTTAATGGGAATAGTGGAATGGAAGATTTGGTTACCAAAGAAACCTGGAAACCTGGCGATGATGGAAAAATCCTCACAATGGAGTTCACTAATAAAATGTCGGGGAATGAGACTTCAGGAAAATATATTTATGAAAAGGTAAAATAAAAATCAAATTGCCGGTTTACTCGGGGAGTTTTATCCCTGCCATGATGTTAAACTCATTTATCAAACTTAATAATAGGCGAAAAAATGAAAACAGTCAGGTCTTGCTTATTTTCACTGATCCTGTTCAGTGGCCTTATTTCAGGCTTTTTTATCTGGATTCAGTCAACAAACGGACAGACGGCTATTCAGAAAGATAATGCCGGACTAACTCTCCCAACAAGCTTTTCAGCACGAATCGTTGCTGACAAGCTTGGCTCAGGCAGGCACATTGTGGTAAAAAGCAATGGGGACGTTTATCTGGCTCTGCACAATCTTCATAATGGAAAAGGCATTGTTGCACTTCATGACAATGACGGTGACGGTAAAGCGGATATCATAAAATATTTTGCCAACACCCTAACCACCGGAATCGATATTTCTGAAGGTTTCCTTTATTACAGCAATTTTAATGAAGTTATCAGGGTGCCGCTTCCTGAGAATGAGCTGGTTCCCGCCGGAGAACCGGTTGTGATAGCAACAGGCTTTGAAAAACAGAATCAGCACCAGGACAAAACATTTGCACTCGATGGCAGCGGGAATCTGTATGTGAATGTAGGAGCGCCTTCAAATGCCTGTCAGGTGGTAGACAGAACTCCGGGCTCTCCCGGAATAGATCCCTGTCCGCAACTTGAACGTCATGCCGGGATCTGGAAGTTCAAAGCAGATCAGCCTGGTCAGCAGCAGGTGACAGATGGCCATCGTTACGCCTCCGGGATCCGTAACTCGGTAGCTATAGCATGGAATAACACCAATAATAAGCTTTATGTTGTGCAGCACGGCAGGGACCAGCTTGCGCAGTTTTATCCCGATCTGTATAACGACCAGCAGGGAGCTGAACTGCCAGCAGAAGAATTTTTTATGGTAGAGGATGGTGATTTTTTCGGATGGCCTTATTGCTACTACGATCAGTTCAAAAAACAAAAAATATTAGCGCCGGAGTATGGAGGCGACGCAAAGGCAACCGGACGTTGCGACAAGGCAAAGTCCCCAATCATGGCCTTCCCCGGACATCTGGCACCTAATGATCTTTTATTTTATCAAGGCAAAATGTTTCCTGAGAGATATAAAAATGGAGCATTTATTGCGTTTCACGGTTCATGGAACAGATCACCGCTTGAACAGAAAGGATACTTTGTGGCATTTGTTCCATTCAAGAACGGAATGCCTTCGGGTGAGATGGAAACCTTTGCGGACGGATTTGCAGGCACGAAGACCGTAAAAAGTCCTAATGACGCAACTTACCGGCCTATGGGACTAGCCGAAGGACCCGACGGCTCAATCTATGTATCCGACTCTGAAGAAGGAAGAGTCTGGAAAATAACTTACACTGCAAAAAAATGAAACATCCGATCCTTATCTCAGCTGTTGCAAGTCTGGCCGTAATCTCTTATTTCATTTTCCCGGCGCTTGACAACAAATCTGTTTCAGCAGTTCAATCTAAACAATTAACAGGTAATCAGCTATATACAAAATACTGCATGACATGTCACCAGGCTGATGGAAAAGGAGTACGCGGTATGTTTCCACCCTTGTCAGGAAACGCTAAGGTTACAGGAGAACCGACGGAAATAATCAGCATTGTCCTGTTCGGTCTTGAAGGACCGATTACAGTTAACGAAAGAGATTATAACCAGGCTATGCCTCCTCAGAGTTATCTTTCTGATAAGCAGATTGCCGACATCCTGACTTTTGTCCGGAATTCGTGGGATAATAAAGCTTCAGCAGTAAGCCCTGCTGAAGTCTTAAAAGCCCGGCAACTTGGTAAACTGAAAACTAATTAATTTTAATATCTACAGGGTCGATACTAAACCCTGATACTTTTATATGAGCTTTTTTGCCTTTAACCATTACCAGAGGACAGCTCACTGTTAACGTGACTGACTCAGAGGGAGCAAGTGTAAAATAACTTCCGGTCCAATAACTTGGAAGAACTTCCTCACTGTCAATCAATAACTGGGGACGTACAAAAAAGGCCAGTTTATCGGTTGTATTGCTGACTCTTATGGTCCAGCCCGATTCATTTTTACCCTTAACAGTTCCTACCAGCCTTACATCAACCTTTGATTTTGGCATGCCAGAAAGTGCCTTATACTGGTCATCTTTGGAGATCCAGTATACATTATGCGATATCACCTTCCCAGCACTGTTTCTTAAGTTAAGCACCACGAAAACCACCCCATTTGTTTTGGTAAGGGCAGAAGAGATTGAAGATACTTCCACCACATCAGTGCTGGCCAGATCTATGACCTTTTCCTCATGGAACAATGATTTGGAATCCAAACCGAATATATCCATACTTGCCCTGACACCATTAATCTTCTTATAACTTCTGTTAATTGCAAGTACCTGGGAGTCGATTGGATTCAACTGAATATGCACCGGTTCGCAGGCATTCTGCATAAAATAATATCCGGCATTTGGCATCAGGAACCAATCATAAACCTGCCATACAACACTCGGGAATGCTGAATTGAGTTTCCATAACATAACTCCGCCGATATCATTAAGCTTATGTCCTGCTGCTTCAAATATGCCCTGGTAACCTATTGCATTCATCAGCTGCATTTTATTACAGAAATCCTCCATACTCACCGGTTCCCCGAATCGTTTTACCATCTCACTCAGATACAGATCGTACCTTCCATTTCCGGTAGCTGCATCATGATATCCCCATGTATTATTCAGTGGGAAGGGCAAATTCTTATCCCAAACCAGATCAGGGATTATTTTGGACATTATATTATATGGTGGCTGTGACGGTAGACCGGTCTCATCCTTAAATACCCAGTCTTTTCCTGTGTCAGCTTTATAATAATAGATTTTCGGATCCTGCCATGTATACGGACCGCCGCTGTAAACACCTGAGGGTTTATCATCAGGCCATGCACCTGCCCACCCTGATGGGAGTTTTGCAAACCCCGAAGAACTTGGAATATAAGGTCTGGTACCGTCGAGGGTAATTATACTTTCTCTCATTACGTCGTACAGCTCTTTTCGTGCATGTCCCTCATTACCACCTGTCCAAACCAACAGACTAGGATGGTTTCTGATTCTAAGGATGGTGCTTTTTACATTCTTAATAAAAACATTTGCTTCAAGAGGCCATTCATTTGATCCTTTGAATTCGCCCTGAGTATCTCCTGTAATCCAGAAATCAGACCATACAAAGAGGCCATACCTGTCTGCAGCTTCAAAAAATTCATCACAAGGGGTGACTCCTCCGCCCCAGATCCTTACAAGGTTAATATTTGAATTTCTGCAAAGATGCATCTCATAATCATATCTCAAAGAGTCGCGGTTAAGCATAAAATCAGGCACCCATGCTCCTCCTGTGATGTGGATCCTTCTGTCATTCACATAAAAATCACGACGATATGAGCCATTAACGTCAATAGCTTTTGTACTGACAGTCCTGATGCCAAATACAAATGTTGTATCATCAGAAATCCCGGAAACGCCCGAATACTGAATCTTAATCTTATAAAGATTTGGTTTGCCATAACCATTCGGCCACCAGAGTGCCGGATTAGTTATGCTGAGTTCTTTAGTGTTGCTGCTGTTCAGATCTATTATCTGATCATTGTTCGATAGCGACACATTCTTTGTAAACTGCACTGGAATTCCTTTGAAATTTTCCGGGAATATGGTAACTGTCAGTTTACCTGATTCAGTCAGATTATTTCTGTTCTTAAGTCTAAGATTTAGCGAAATATTTGCAAGGGTTGTATCAGGTGATTTTGGAAGGGTTGTTATAAGCTTAGGATCCGTAATTGTAACAGATCCGGATGTACGGAGATAAACAGGAAGCCAGATTCCCATATTCCTGTCACGCACGGGTGGCACCCAGTCCCAACCTACCGAACAAAGCATGGTAACATTTTTTCCAATATCACCGGTCGGCCCACCATTTTCAAAGAAATCTCCGAGAGCTTTCAATTGTTCTTCAGCCGGCAAGCCGGGATAATCCAGAGGATATATTTTTACAGCAAGGGCGTTCTCAGAACCCGGATTTACCTGTTTGCTGATGTCAAGACTATATTCCGCAAACATACCCGCCATCTGGGTTGAATCGGCTATTTGCTTACCATTAAGCCACACGGCAGCACGATAGTTTATTCCTTTAAATATCAGTTGAAATGATCTTCCCTTATCATTTGCAGGCACATTAAAAGTTGTCCGGTACCAGTATGGCTTTTTCCAGGGATTAGGATCATTCGGAAGAAAGCTGAATTGCTCAAGGTTATATTTTTTATTGAATTCATCCGAGGCATCAGGAATCACCATATTATTTAATCCAAGATATGGATCGGAATAAACTTTATTTGCCACTAGCCCCGTAAGAACTGTCGATGGCACTTTAACTGTGAACCAATAAACTTTTGATTTATAAGCGGGTGAAGAGATTTCTTCTCCGCTGGAGTTAATCAGTGCCGATGACTGTAACTCAAAACTGGTTAGTTTCTTCTGCTTAATT
>JBBRSO010000188.1:0-5265 GCA_038245405.1 Bacteroidales bacterium | reverse complement strand
TGCTTATTTTCAGAATAAAGGGATACTTCAATTTGTATTACGAAGCTTCCTTAAGAAAAATTAATTTCAAAAGCCATGATTAATAGAATTGAAACAGACACACTCGGTGAGGTCCAGGTACCTTCTGATAAATATTGGGGAGCACAAACACAAAGGTCGTTAATGAACTTTCCCATTGGACCACCTGCGTCGATGCCTTTAGAAATTATCCACGCCTTTGGTTATCTGAAAAAGGCTGCAGCGCGTACTAATTTAAAATTCGGACTGCTGACGAAGGAAAAAACAGAGCTCATTTCCAAAGTATGTGATGAAATAACGGAAGGGAAGCTCGATGATCAGTTTCCGCTCGTGATATGGCAGACAGGTTCGGGCACACATACAAATATGAACTGCAATGAGGTTATTGCGAACCGGGCTCACGTGCTGCTGGGCAATAAGCTGGGAGAAGGAAAAAGACACATCCATCCCAATGATGATGTGAACATGTCACAGTCATCAAATGATACATTTCCCACTGCAATGCATATTGCCGCATACCGGAAGATCTATGCAAATACCATCCCGTCAGTGGAAAAGCTTATTAACACATTAACTGAGAAATCAAATGACATGGCTGAGATTATCAAAATCGGCAGGACTCACCTTATGGATGCCACGCCATTGTCGCTCGGTCAGGAATTTTCGGGTTATGTTTTCCAGTTGAAACATGGATTAAAGTCACTAAGATACTCTCTAAATCATCTTTCCGAATTAGCCCTGGGAGGAACCGCCGTTGGCACAGGAATGAATACACCTGAAGGCTATGACAAAGAGGTTGCGGAGGAGATTGCCAGGCTTACCGGCTTGCCTTTTATTACTGCAGAAAATAAATTTGAGGCTCTTGCAGCAAATGATGCTATTGTTGAAACACATGGTTCACTAAAGTTACTTGCTGTCAGTCTTATGAAGATCGCCAATGACATAAGGATGCTGGCATCCGGACCGCGCTCGGGAATAGGAGAAATAACCATACCGTCAAACGAGCCAGGATCTTCAATAATGCCCGGGAAGGTGAATCCGACACAGACTGAGGCTATGACGATGGTTTGTGCCCAGATTATGGGTAACGACACCACAATATCAGTTGCAGGTTCGGCCGGGCACTTCGAGCTTAATGTTTTCAAGCCCGTGATGATCAATGCTCTTTTGCAGTCAGCCAGCCTGTTGTCAGATGTCTGCGCAACATTTAATGATTTCTGTGTAAAAGGAATTGCCCCCAACCGCGATCAGATTGAACTGAATTTAAGAAGGTCGTTAATGCTTGTGACTGCTCTAAATGCACATATAGGATATGATAATGCCGCAAAAATTGCCAAGAAAGCCTATGCAGAAAATTCTACTCTCAAAGCCGCAGCGCTTGAGCTGGGACTATTGACCGAACAGCAGTTTGATGAGTGGGTTGTGCCCGAGAAGATGATCGGACCGGGGAAGAGGAAGTAAAGGGCACAGGTCACAAGGCTCAGGGCACAAGGCGGCAAAATCTGAAAGAATAATGGGCTATGACGTCAGTATATTTTCCTTGCTCGTTTTTTGCCCATTTCGCAATCTCCTATTTTCTCAACCCCATTTGCAATCTCCGGCTGAAATTTTTAGCCCGTAGGGCTTCAAGTACTGTAGCAAAAACCGCGATGTTATGTCATTTTACCTCGTAGAGGTTAAAGAGATTCGTCAAAGAATTCAAATAAAAATTGTTCGTCAAATTCTATTTCGTTTTCAATTAAGAGATCGACATATTCTTCACGGAATGCTTTCTTTTTATGATGCAATTCCTGATTCTGAATATAATCATAGACATGCTTGATTTGAGACCGGCTATATGTAAATCCTCCATATCCTTCCTGCCAGGAGAATCTTCCGGGACAAAGTTTTTCATTATTGATTAATAATGAGGAGTTCCTTTTAATGTCATGTACTGTATCTGAAACTGTGATTGATGGATTTAATCCGAAAAGTATATGGACGTGATTTGAAGTTCCATTTACAATTATTGATTTATGTTTCATTGTTGTCAAAATTCCACTTATGTATTTAAATACTCGATCACGGATTTTATCTGACAAAAGTGCATCTCTGTTTTTTACGGCAAAGACAAGATGAACATACATTTGGGTAAATGCTCCTGGTTTCATAGTTATAAGATTAATTAATAATGCAGCAGAAAAAAAACATCGAAATATATATGTGTAATAAAAAATGTTAAACCGCTACGCGGTAGGATGACTTATATGAGACCTAATCTACTACTACAATACTTTATCGCCTACGGCGAAGGTGTTTACTTCTCGGTATCATTGTCACACTCTATTTTCCTTCACCATTTCACAATCTCCTATTTCCCCTGCCTCATTTCACAATCTCTTATTTTCTCAGTCTCATTTCGCAATCTCCTATTTTCCCTACCCCATTTGCAATCTCCTATTTTCTCAACCTCATTTGCAATCTCCGGCTGAAATTTTTAGCCCGTAGGGCTTCAAGTACTGTAGCAAAAACCGCGATGTTATGTCATTTTACCTCGTAGAGGTTAAAGAGGCTTCCCCATTTCATAATATCTTATTTTCTCAGTCTCATTTCGCAATCTCCTATTTTCTCAGCCTAATTTCACAATCTCATATTTTCCCTGCTCCATTTGCAATCTCCGGCTGAAATTTTTAGCCCGTAGGGCTTCAAGTACTGTAGCAAAAAACCGCGATGTTATGTCATTTTACCTCGTAGAGGTTAAAGAGGCTCACTCCTTCTGTAAATATACCAGTAAGCCAGCGGTATAAAGAATAAACTTACCACTGTACCAAGCGACATACCTCCTATCAACGCAAGTGCCATCGGCTTCTGAAGCTCAGCTCCTAATCCTGAGCTAAAAAGTATCGGACCGGTTGAAACCAGTGAAGACATTGCAACCATTACAATCGGTTTTAGCCTTCTTGCTCCAGCTGTATATATCGCTTCCTTGAGCTTCATCCCTTCCTTCCGGAGATTATTGATTGTATCTACTTTCAGTATTGAGTCGTTGATGATCACCCCCGACATAACAATCAGCCCAATCATAGTCATAAGGTTAATGGTTCCTCCCCAAATCTTTACAAGCAACAGCGCTCCTGCAATATCGATTGGGATCTCCAGAAGAACTATCAATGGCTGGGTAAGTGATTCGAACTGTGCGGCGAGTATAAAATAGAGCAACAGCAATGCCACGATAAGCACAACTGCAAGCTCACGAAAAAGCTTCTGACCCGTCAGAAGTGCTCCTCCGAAATTGACATCCAGAGTCCGGTCAGAGGTCAGAAAAGTTCGTATTTCGGCTGTGAGAACTTCTGGCTTGTTTGAACTGACATTCATCGCTACCGGGACATATTCACTATGAAGACCTCCTTTTATTGTCTTATAGTCATGGACCCGTTCCATTCTGACAATTTCACTCACGGGGATGAGCTCTTTTGAGTTTGAGGGTACAAACTCAGAAGATATGATATCGCTGATGTGTTTTTCTTTCCCTGAAAGAACAATAGGAAGTATTTCGTATGATGATCTCAACTCTCCTATGTTATTTCTGTTAAACGACGTTTTAAGTGTACTGTACAAAGTGGCAGGATCAACATCATATAGCAGAAGCTTATCGGGATCTATCCTGAGGAGGATCTTATCTTCCATTGATGGCGCTGATATCCCGGCATCTGGCCATCTCTTTTCCATCCTTTCAATAATACCCGTCATCTGAAGCACAGGAGGCACTTCCTGTTCCTTCATCAGACTTACCTGTACAACAAGTGGTGGCTCGGTAGCTGAAAAGATCTTCTCAAAGATGTTCTGCTGAGGTGAAATGGTCATAACTGCCCCGGGGTAATTGACAGACATAAACTGATGAAAATTTTTATCGATACTCTCTGTTATTGAATAGTCTGTTGCTTTGATATAAATTTTTGCCTGGGTGTACGACTGGTCATAATCGCGGTTAAACAGAAACTGTTGCTCGCCAATAAATGAATTCGACTGAATTACTTTATCTCCGGTTGAGCCAATGAGTTCCCTTACTCTTTTCAGATTCTCAGCAGCATCAATGTTTTCATTCCAGTCTACGGCAATAACCATTTCATCCTGTCTCATCTCCGGAAATTTTTCCTTATCCATGGAATAAAATTGCCAGATCATGAGCAGAATAATGCCACCAAAAGTTATCATCGTTGCTTTCCTGTACCTGAAAAAGAAGTCCATTCCCGATTCATAACTCTCTTCGAGGCCTTTCAGACTTATTCTCTGTACCAGCTTTGTCATAAAACCTACTTTATTCCTCTTGTAAAGAAGATAATAGACGGTGGGTAGCAAGGTTATCCCAACAAGAAGCGATACACCCTGACCGATTACAATAGCTATTGCCTGATCATAGAATAAAGCGCCGGCAATCCCGCTCAGAAAGATCAATGGAATAAATACTGCGCATGTTGTAAGAACTGAAGATATCAAAGGTGTTATTACTTCATTTGTGCCTTTTACGCATGCATCCATAAGCGATAGCCCCTTATCTATCCATTGAGTTATGTTTTCGATAACGACAATTGAGTTATCAATCATCATCCCTATTCCAAGTATCAGTCCGGCCAGCGATACAACATTGATAGATAGTCCGACAATATAAAATAGCAGCAGGCTGATCACCAGTGTAGCAGGGATGCTGAATCCTATTATTAGTGGTGATTTTGCGTCTTTAAGAAAGAAGAACATGATGAAAAAAGCCAGAAGGCCACCTGCCAGAAGGCTTTGTTTTAAATTTGAGAGTGAATAATCCAGAAGTCTGGTCTGATCCTGTGATACCTCAAATTTCATCTGCGGGTAATCCTTCGAGAAAGTAGTGATCATGTCGTTCATTCTGGATTTCAGTCCCGACATTTTAGCTTTTGATTCTTTGATGATTGCAAGAGAGATAGCTCTCTGATCGTTAGAGTAATAAAGGCCTCTTGGCTGTTCCTGCCTTACTCCTATCTCTGCAAAGTCTTTCAGCTGGAGAAGCCGTCCTCCCGCTTTTATATAAATATTCCTGATATCCTCTGTCTCTTTGAGATATGAACTGAATTCAAGGTTATACAGATATTTTCCGTTCTTGACGAGAATCGATCCGATATTGATATTATTCAGTGTAACAGCATTTGAGATATCGTTTTCGGTTATACCCATACTCTCCATCTTCTGCTTGTCAGGAAGAATAAATATTTCTCTTTTTACCTGTCCTGTAATATC
>JBBRSO010000187.1:0-5270 GCA_038245405.1 Bacteroidales bacterium | reverse complement strand
GATTTGAATAATAACGGATTCAATGTTACTTCCCTTACTGGTAATCATGAAGTAATGCTTCTTGAATCATATCATAAGCCTGAGATTTTTCCATTATGGTTGGCAAATGGAGGGGCTACAACCCTTGAAAGCTTTGGAATATATGATATTCAGGATATTGACAAAATCTATCTGGAGTTTTTTACAAACCTTGAATTTTATAAGATTATCGGGAGTATTATCTTTGTCCATGCCGGTTTTGATGACTTTGCCATAAACCCCTTCGAAGTGACTCACAGTATGATATGGGAGTGCAGATCTTCATATCAGAATACTGCTCTTACCGGTAAAACCATCATACATGGTCACCGGCCAAAAACACTTCTGACTGTTCAAAAAATCTTAAGCGAAAAGCCAAATGTCATTCCAATTGATACAGGTTGTTTTTACGAGAAGGAGGTAGGTTATGGAATGCTTACAGCCCTTGAAGTAAATAGTATGGAGTTGTTTTCGGTTCCAAATCGATAAAATCTTATTTTTGATTTATACCCCCTATTTTAGTTTCTCAAGGGTCTGCCAGCACTGGTACAAGCCACGCGGAACATGGAAACATCCTTTCCACTTACCACCTTTAAGGGGAACGAGTACTTCTCCCTGACGATTCAGATAACCATACCATTCGGGATATTCTTTATCCTTGAAATGCTTCCAGGTATAGTTGTGAATTATCTCAAACCACTTCAGGCACTCTTTTGAGCCTGTGAGCTGGTATCCTTTTAACATCGAAATGAGTGTTTCAATATGTACCCACCAGAGTTTCTGATCCCATTCAAGTTGCTGTAAGGGATGACCATTCCTGTCGAGGAAATAGAATATTCCGCCGTACTGCTTATCCCAGCCGTACTCTACCATTTTAACAGCAATACCAGCAGCCTTTTCTATTAGTTCCGGTCTTTTCAGCCGGTCTCCCAGATCCATGATGAACCACATAGCTTCTATTGCATGACCCGGATTCAGCAACCTGCCTTCAAATGTATCGGATAATTTATTGTCAAGAGTAAGGTTTTCAACCACAAGACCAAGTTCCGGACGATAGAAGACATCCATAACTTCATGAATACAAGTATCAATGGTCTTGTTAAGAAACTCAGCATCCAGAAGATGTTCGATCTCCAGTGCCAGATTACAGAGTATCATTGGCAGGGCAAAGTTTTTGAGGCTCCGTGTTCCGGGATGCGACTTATCCCACTTTCCTTTTGGATTGTTTACTTTTGACAGGATTATGTCGAAAGTTTTTCTTGCAATATCTGCATACTCCTGGTTACCGGTGGCTTTGCTTAGCTGGCCGAAAGCCATTGTAGCAAAGGTATATGAGAAGATATTGTAAGGCTCAATAATCGGCTTTCCGTCTTCAGTAATAGAAAAGTACCAGTTCAGATTGCCATCATGTCCGTATTTCTTTAAAAACTCACCACCCTGCTCGGCACATTTAAGCCACTCAGGATTTTTCTCCAGTTTATTACAAAGCATGGAGAACATCCATACCTCCCTGCCCTGGAGCCATATAAACTTATCAGTATCAAAGACATTTCCCTGTCTGTCGAGACATGTGTAATAACCACCATGTTTTGCGTCCTGCGATTTATTAAGCCAGAAGGGCATCACGTTGTTGAGCAGTTCGTCTTTGTAAAGTTTGGATAATTGTGTAAAGTCCATGTTATTTGGGTTTTAAATTGTTTTGCCTTTCTTTATCCACATCTCTTCGATTTCCTCAAGAGATTTTCCTGTAGTTTCAGGTAAAAGTTTCCATACAATCAGCATATATGGGATACACATAACAGCAAACAGCAGAAATGTTCCTGCCGGGGTAAATTTTGAAAGCATTAAAGGAGTGAGCTGGCCAATCAGGTAGGTTCCTATCCAGAGCGACAGACCTGCGATTGACATGGCGGCACCTCTTACCTTCACAGGGTACATCTCGGAGAGAAGTACAAAAATAACTGCACATATTGAAATTGCGCAACAGAAGATATAGAACAGGAAGAATATCAACAGGAAAACCGCGGAAAGACCGAGGGACGTTCCAAATGAAAAATATACCGCAATTAAGACCAAGGCGATTATCATTCCTGATACCCCCCAGTATACGAGTTGTTTACGTCCCACTTTGTCAATTATTATTAGTGCAAGCACCGTAGTAAGCATATTTACCAGACCAACCAGCGACTGATAAAATAATGAGTCTCCGCTTGACAAACCGCTCTCTTTAAAGATAGTGGGACCGTAATACAAAACGGCGTTAACACCCATAAACTGGCCGAGTATCGCAAGGGCTACTCCTATAAAAAGTGCCATCCTGAAACCTGGCTGGAAAAGCATACGCCAATTTGTGTTTGTTTCGGATGCAACCAGATTTTTTACATTACTTATCTGAACCCCGGCTTCTTTTTCGCCATAAATTTTCTTCAGTATTATAGCGGCTTTTATTTCCTGCCCCTTAACTACAAGCCATCTGGGGCTTTCAGGTATCAGAAAGAGGACAATAAAAAAGAAGATTGCCGGAACTGACTCCATGCCAAGCATTCCCCTCCATACTTCAGTGCCGAAGATTTTATTAAACAAACCTGTTGATGCACCCTTTTCCAAAAGAGATACCGAATACTGATGCAATCCATAATTTGCCAGATAGGCTCCAAGGAAACCAACAGTAATTGCCAGCTGATACATGGAAACAAGTCTGCCACGATAGCTTGGAACGGAAACTTCAGCGATATAAAGCGGAGAAACAATAGATGCCACACCAATGCCAATTCCTCCAAGAATACGGGCAATAACAAGTTGCACTTCATTGGCTGCAACCATGCATCCTACGCCCGAAATGGAAAATAATACGGCCGAAAGAATGAGGACTATTTTTCGTCCGTATTTGTCAGCAAGGGAACCCGCTACAATAACACCTGCAATGGATCCTACAAGTGCGCATCCGACATACCATCCCTTGGTTATGTCATCGAGGTGAAACTGCAATGAGACCTGATCCACAGTACCCGAAATGACAGCAGTATCGTAACCGAAAAGAAATCCTCCCAGTGACGCTACTATAGATAACCAGACAACATATACTATTTGATTTGACTCTTCTTTCATATCTGTTATATATTGAAGTATTCTCTGTAACGATTGTATAGATGTCCGGCCTGGATATATGATGACTGAGGGCTCATGAAATGTGAAAATTCAAAGGTTATTCCTTTGTCGAAGCCTGCACGCTTAGCTGCTTCAAGCTTTAGCCTTAGTTTATCGAATTTGATAGGGAAGAATTTGATTGGCATGTCACGGTCAAATGTCTCGGCATTCGTCCAGCACTTCATCCCATATTTATCACCCAGCTTCTTATTTACAGAGAAGAAGGCATCGAGTTCATCATAGTCGATGTGTCCATCCTGGAAAGCGCACGCATCCACTACATCATGTATGCCATCAAAGATCTCACCCCACTCTTTTTCGTGCTCCTGGACAGAAACCGACTTCGCTTTAGTAAGGTCTCCTGACGCTGCTTCCACAGCTTTTGACCCGTCGATCCAGGGTGAAATAAAGGTAGGAAGACCGTCTGAAACATCTTTACACTGTTTCCCCATATCATGAAAAGCGCTAATGGCTCCCTTTGTTTTCCGGCTGATCTCACCGCTTATATACCATCCCTGGAAACTTTTAAATTTGCTTCCATAGTTTTTCCAGACCTCATCAATAACATATTTATTGTCTTCCACTTCCCATGTCATATCACCTGTATCCCAGTATTTCCCTGAATCATACAAGCCAAAGTAAAATTTCATGCCGTATTTTTCAGCTAATCGAAGATACATATCAAGCAGATCGACTGATGGCATATAACAGCCTTTTTTGAGAAGGTAGGGGGATGGGAATGTTATAAATTTCCTGTAACCCGACCGGATCATTATCACAGTGTCAATCCCGATTGCTTTCATATGGCCGAATTCTGTATCCCACTCTTTTTCGCCCCAGTTCTGATGAGGAATGTCGTGTGAAATCTCATCCAGAAATGTTCCGGTAATGCGTAATGCTTCACCTTTCGGGACAATCAGTCGCGATTGAAGTTGATCACTTGTAACTGGGGCAACAGTTGTGCTATCGTTGCCTGAACAGGATGTAAAAGGAATTGCTATTGCTGCTAGTCCAGCCAAAGATGATTTTGTAAGGAAATCGCGGCGTGAATGTTCTTCTCTCATTTTGTAATAGGTTTATGGATTAACGATCCCTGTTTGGAATTTAAGATGGTAACGGGGGTAATTGGATAATAAAAGTCAAGTAAGATGACAAATATACAATATCTTCAATACAGAAAATGATGCAGGAGATATTTTTCAGCCAGGGTAAATCAGGTATTTTTCCAACTGGTTTCAATCCCCTGTGAGTGGATCATATCCTGGAACTCTGAAAGAAGCAATTCCCGGTCAAGCACGGCCCTGGGACTAACTTTTTTCTTCAATGAGAATGCTATCAGCGATCCGGCAGCCTCACCAATGCTCCATTCCACAGGATGCAGACGATAGCATCCGTTGGTTATATGTGTCGTTCCTATATTTTTATTCGCAGGAATAAGGTTTTGTACGCGTACGGGCAGTAAGCCGCCAAGAGGTATCTGAAATGGAAGTGAATCAAAGTCGATATAATTATTTCCGCCGCATGTTGGGTGCAGGTCAATGTGATAATAGCCTATGCCCACACTGTCGTTGAACAATGCAGCAGAATTTGCATTCGTTTTGCCCGCAACAAGTCCCCTGTTCGCTTTGCCAACATGTTCCTCCAGAATTGTGAAGAGTGCCTTTATACGACGTGATTCGCGTATATATGGATGTTTTGCCAGCCCATCTGTTGTACCCATAATATCTTTCCGCAGTCTTAATCCTGGCCAGCCATTTCCATTATCGACACGTGGTGCCTCAGTCTGGAGCCAGTATAGAAGAGACAGACTAAGCTGTTTTGCACTGTAAAGATGATTTTTAAGGTCATCCGGATTTGCTCCTATTATGTTCCCTTTCATGAAATCATTCTGGGGCCAGTTTACAATAGTTATATCGCTTTTAAAGAAGCCAGGTTTAAAATTCGTCTTATCTATAATACGGCGGTAGTTCCAAAGGTTAAACAAGGGAGCAATGTCAGCGTCTGCAGGATTGAAGCCAAGTTCCTTTGCGGCAAGGGTTGCTGGATTTGAATAGTTGAGATCAAGAAGTTTTCCGGGCCATGGTGGTTTCAATTGTGGAATAAAG
>JBBRSO010000186.1:0-5309 GCA_038245405.1 Bacteroidales bacterium | reverse complement strand
ATATTTATTGTTGTCGGGGGTATAAGCTGTAAATCGCCCAGAAGCGGTAAAAAAGTAATAGATACTGAAAATGCATATTATCTTAATTCGGTCTCGGGTGCCGATGATAATCCAGGAACGATGGAGAAGCCGCTTAAATCGATTGCCGGGTTAAATCTCCACCTGCTTCAGAGGGCAGCTGATATCAATTTTGCATCAGGCCAGATTTTCACAGGAACACTGGAAATGAAAAATGTAGAGGGGCTGGAGACACACCCTATAAAGATTTATTCATGGGGCGACGGAAGGGCAATAATTAATGGCAACGACTCAGAAGCAATCAAAGTTACAGACTGTAAAAATATCTGGATTAACGGGATTGATATTATAGGAAACGGCAGATTGGACGGGAATAAGACTAATGGTTTATCCTTAAGCAATTCATTTAACTGCATGATCGAAAATTTAAATGCTTCCGGATTTCAGAAGTCTGGTGTTGATCTTTATAATTGTAAAACCATTGTGGTTAAAAATGTTGTGGCAACTGAAAACGGTTTTAGCGGTATCAATGTAATGGGGTCATCCCGGAATTTATCGGAGAAAATAATGATACAGAATTGCAAGGCTGAAAATAACCCTGGTGATCCTACGAATCTTGATAACCATAGCGGTAATGGGATACTTGTTGGTGTTTCCGATGATGTAACAATAGACCATTGCAGTGCAACAAACAACGGTTGGGACATGCCCCGACAGGGTAATGGCCCGGTAGGTATCTGGGCATGGGAAAGCAATAATGTTACGATCCAGTACTGTATTAGCTACAGGAATAAAACTTCTGAAAATGCAAAAGACGGTGGCGGCTTCGATCTTGATGGAGGCGTTACCAATTCTATTATTCAATATTGTTTATCTTATGAGAACCATGGCGCAGGCTATGGCTTGTTTCAGTATGCCGGTGCGTCACCATGGACAAACAATATTGTAAGGTATTGCGTCAGCATTAATGATGGCCAGACAACCGCTGGATCAGGCAGTTTCTTTATATGGAACGGATCAAATGATGCTGAGCAGCTGTCCAATTGCATGGTATACAACAATGTGGCCTTTAACTCCAGGGCTCCTCTCATAAGTTTTGAAAGCTCATCACCACACAAAAATTTCATATTCTGCAACAATATATTTTTTGGATCAGCAAACCCCATATCGGGTGTAACTTCCGGTAGTAAATTTCTGGGAAATGATTGGTGGAACGATAGCGGTCAAGCCACTTTTATGTCGTTCAGCAACATGGAGGAATGGGCTAAAGAAAATGATCAGGAAATGTATCAGAACCACCTGGTCGGTAATCAGCAGGATCCGAAATTCAAAGGCCCTCTGCTTACGGATATTACCGATCCATACCAGCTTGAAAAACTAGACGGATATAACCTGCTACCCGAATCTGGATTGAGAAACAAGGGTCTCGATCTGGAGAAAATATTACATGTAAAACAACCTATCAGAGATTTTTATGGCAGCCCAGTCCCGCTTGGCAGAGGATCAGAGCCTGGTATTTATGAAATGAAATGAAACTCATAGACGGAAACATGTATAAACGAAATAAGAAGTATTTATAATACACCTTATAATTATGTTATCATACAAGCTGAGACTTAAAGAAAAGATCGGATATGGATTTGGAGATGCTGCCATCTCCATGTTCGGGAAATTATTCTCAATGTACCTGATGTTTTTTTATACCGACGTTTTTGGTATCTCCGCTACTCTTGTGGGATCTATGTTTCTTATCACAAAAATCTGGGACGCAGCATTGGATCCTTTAGTGGGAATACTTGGTGACCGTACGCAAACAGGATGGGGTAAATTCAGGCCATATCTGATGTGGATAGCCGTGCCATTTGGAATAATGGGGGTACTGACATTTACCACTCCTTCGTTTACTGAAACGGGGAAGGTAGTCTATGCATTTGTCACTTATTCACTTATGATGATGGTTTATTCTTTTATCAATGTGCCATATGCATCTCTTATGGGAGTGATGACAGCTGATGGAAAAGAGCGGACAAGTCTGGCTATCTTCAGATTTATCTTTGCTTTTGGAGGAGGGCTTCTGGTTCTCGGTCTTGCTGAACCACTTGTCGATATTTTCAGTAAGTTACAAAAAGGAACTGTAAATATTCAGCAAGGCTGGCAGCTGGCAGCCGCCGTCTTTGCCCTTATTGCCATTATGTTTTTCATGTTTTCATTTTCCTGGACTAGAGAAAGGATAAAACCTGCCTCCCCACAAACTTCACTTAAAAAAGATATAATTGATCTTTTCTCTAACAAACCATGGTTTATCTTGCTTGCCTCTGGTATTGCAGCATTCTTTTTTAATTCTATCCGTGATGGAGCCGCAATTTATTATTTCAAGTATTATATTCAGGGTCAGAGTGCATTCACTATCAGTGGCATAAAACTAACAATTACTCTCAGTAGCCTTTACTTTGTTCTCGGACAGGCAGCAAGCATCGCAGGAGTAGTACTTGCAAAACCGATTTCTGACCGGATTGGCAAAAAGCACACATTCTTATACGCAATGCTTTTTGCCACAATATTCAGCATAGCATTTTACTGGCTCGACAGGAGCAATTTAACCATGATCTTTGTGTTACAGTTTCTTATAAGTATGAGCGCTGGCATAATATACCCTCTGATATGGTCGATGTACGCTGATGCTGCTGATTACTCTGAATGGAAGACAGGTCGAAGGGCTACGGGATTGGTTTTCTCGATTTCTTCTTTGTCGCAGAAATTCGGATGGACGTTAGGCGGCGCTCTGGCAGGCTGGCTTCTGGGATATTATGGTTTCAAAGCTAATGTCGTTCAGTCCGATGCAGCTCAGAACGGAATAAAAATGATGTTGAGCTTCTTTCCGGCAATAGGCACTTTCCTGGGCGCTTTCTTTATGATTATTTATCCTCTTAATGAGAAAAAGATGTTGACAGTAAGCGCCGAGCTTGCTGTAAGGAGAGACGCTTCAAAAACTTAATATGGAAAAAGGAAATACTAAAATGCAGTATATATTCAGAAATACTTAATCTTAAAAACATGAAACTTACCTCAATTTTATTAATTGCATTTCTGACCCTTGTCGGTTGTCAGAAGAGTTCCAAAATTGTTCTGCCTTCTCTTATCGGAGACAATATGCTATTGCAGCAAAAGACAGTTGTAAAAATATGGGGTAAAGCGAATCCTAAACAGAAAATAAATGTCACGGCAAGCTGGAATTCAGAAGCCAAAGCTGTTTCCGGGGAAGATGGAAAATGGTCAGCGAATATTTCCACCCCGGAGGCCGGCGGACCTTATACAGTTACAATCTCTGCCAGCGACACTACAATCACAATTAATAATGTTCTGGTTGGAGAAGTTTGGTTCTGTTCAGGACAGTCAAATATGGAGATGCCGCTTGCAGGCTGGCCCCCTGCAGATACAATTATGCATTCTGCGAACGCTATTGCTTCTTCTTCTATTCCTGAAATACGTCTTTTTAATGTCTTAAAAAGAATTTCAGATGAACCTCTGGAAGATTGCACAGGGAAATGGGAAATTTGCACACCAGAATCTGTTGCACAGTTCAGCGCTACAGCATATTTCTTTGGAAGGAAGCTTCACAGTGAATTGAATATTCCAATAGGATTGATTGAATCAGCCTGGGGAGGAACACCTTCTGAATCATGGACCTCAGCCGTGTCGTTGGAAAAAACAGGAGAATTTATTTCTGTTCTTAATTCAATTAAAGAATCAGCTCCACTGGTTGCTGAATACCAGGCATGGCTGAACACCCTCAAACAAGTTGATCTGAAACCTGACGGTAATGATCAATACAAAGATCTGAGCTTTGACGATGATAAAGTACCCTCTCCTGATTTCAACGACAGTGAATGGCAATCAATGGTTCTTCCGGCCGCAATAGAAACAGTAACCGGAGATTTTGATGGCGCTGTCTGGTTTAGAAAAACAGTAAAGATCCCCCAGGATCTGTCGGAAAAGGATCTGATTCTTTCTCTTGGCCCTATTGATGATATGGATCGCACATATTTTAACGGAAAGCTTGTAGGTGCAACAGAAGCTTCCGGATTTTGGCAGACCGACAGAATCTACAATATACCTGCTACACTGGTAAAAACAGGAATCAACCAGGTTTCCGTGAGAGTGATTGATACTCAGGGTGGTGGTGGGATTTTTGGCAAACCTGAAAAAATGAAGCTTTCACTTAAAAGCAACCCGAAAACTGTTATTCCCCTGAACGGCGAGTGGAAATATCAACCGGTTGCAGAATTCAAATCCGGCAAATTCTATGTATTCAATATTGCAGGAAATGATTTTCAGAGTAAAAAACGACCTGTCAGTATCGGCGCCGGAACTCCATCAGTATTATACAACGGAATGGTAAATCCTGTAATACCTTATCAAATCAAAGGAGCAATCTGGTATCAGGGAGAAGCAAATGTAGGAAGAGCAGAGCAGTACACTAAAATTTTTCCGGCTATGATTGAAAACTGGAGATATTCATGGGGTATAAAAGATTTTCCATTCTATTTTGTACAGATTGCACCTTACGTCTATATTGGTGTAGATTCAACCGAGTCTGCTTTTCTACGTGAAGCACAGGAAAGCGCTCTGAAGTTGCCGAAAACAGGTATGGTAGTGACTCTTGATATTGCAACTGTTAACAATATACATCCGCCATTTAAGCTTGAAGTGGGTGAAAGACTTGCATTACTGGCTCTTAATAACGACTACGGAAAGTCATCACCATACCTTGGGCCGGTTTATAAATCAATGCTCTCATCGGGAAATGTCATTACACTGAAATTCGAAAACGCTGAAGGCGGACTTATTGCAAAGGATAATAATCTGAAAGAATTTGAAGTTGCAGGGGACGACGGAATCTATAAAAAGGCGGAGGCAAAAATTATGAATGATGAAGTTCTTGTTTCATCTGCCAGTGTAAAAAAGCCGGTATCTGTAAGATACTGCTGGCACAATGGATCGCAAGCTACTTTATTTAATAAAGCAGGTCTGGCTGCATGGCAGTTCAGAACGAAGTAGTTAAAATTCCTTAATCATGCCATATATTTTCAAGGCAGGGTTATGTGATGGGTAAACTATTATTAATTTAGCGAATAATTTATTATGAATAAAATGAAAAAGATTCTGTTGTTTTCACTAAGTATGGTTGCAATTCTGATATCTTCCTGCAATCAATCATCAAAAAATAAGGAGATGGTAAAAAAAGAAGTTTTTGGTTCTCATAACGGTAAAGAGATTTATCTGCTGACGCT
>JBBRSO010000185.1:0-5311 GCA_038245405.1 Bacteroidales bacterium | reverse complement strand
TCGGTGTGCCTGTCAATTTTATGGGCATGATCCCCGGAAGGGTTACATATATTGTAAATAAATCAGGTAAAGTAGTTTATGTATTCGATTCGCAGACTCAAGCTACAAAACATGTTGATGAGGCGCTCAGGATTCTGAAAGGATTGAAATAATTCCTAATTTATGGAAAACCCGGGTGCAGAAGATAAAAAAGCGGTAAAGAAGTATATTATACTTTTTGACGGAACATGCAAGCTCTGCAATAATGTTGTTAAGTTTATTTCAAAGAATGACAGCAAAGAAATATTCTGCTTCATACCCCTCGAATCGGAAATGGCTGCAAAATATCTAATCCGTTATAAGCAGAAAGATGTGAATAAAGGATCTGTTCTGCTTATCCAGGAAGATAAGATTTTTACAAAATCCAACGCTGTTCTGCATATTCTAAAATGCCTTGATGGTTTATGGCCTTTGTTTTACGGATTTATTATTGTTCCTGCGTTCATCAGGGACCCGGTTTATAATATTATTGCACGATATCGGTACCGATGGTTTGGACCGGCTACGGGAAAGACTGACTACAGAGCATGCTTCTAACTAATGGACTAAGAGACAAGAAGACCAGCAGACAATCAAAAACCTGAATTATGTACCGTTATTTCTTTCGTTTTGTCGTTATATCACTCACCATACTTTCGGTAAACCTTATAACTACTGCCATAACAAATTATATGATTAGCTATAAGAATCATTATAAGCCTGTTGAATTTACATTTCTTGCAATGGCTATAACGGTAGTCATTTTTTATCCCCTGTTCACTCAACTCGAGAGCTGGGTCAAGATCATCTCTGTAAAAGTTGTTAAAGGCGGAAAATCAGTCGCAGGGAAATACCTGGGGTTGTTTTTTACATTTTTTACAGCGTTAATAGTACTGGCATATTTCTATGCTAAAATGTGGTACCATGTTAATCTATTCAGGATATTAATACATTAACTCACACTGTTTCCCCTCACACCTCACCCCATAGACGTCAACTTAAGGTGTAAAGTACATAATTACAATAGGTTAAATTTCCCCTCCTTTGAACTACCCTTTATACACATCTCATTTGAAGCGGGATTTATCTTATCGCTCCACAAACTCACCCCTTCCCCTCTCTACTAGCGTACTACGCTTTATACATATCTTAATTATATCTGGCTTAACTCCCTATGTTTGGAACGAGCTTAATCTGCAATAGGAAAAAGTCGACTGGCTCTTTCAGAGCCAAAAATAAATGTATAAAGATTAGTCCTTTCAAAGGAGGGGAAATTTATATGTTTGAATATCAATTTAATATGATTTTTTATTTTCCTTAAGTTGACGGCTATGCACCTCACTTCTCACTCCTTTTTCTTCCCCCTCTGCGGATACCGGTGTTTAAACTTGTTTTTTGATCTGGCCGCGGATGAAGGGCCTTCAGAATGTTTTTCGTGTATCTCAGCAATATATGCTGGAAGAGGTACCCTGTTAACCTCATAGCCGATAAGCTTTTCAATGCGCTGAAGCTTTTGAGTATCAATCCTGTTTACAAGCGTTAGTGCCACACCCGTAGTTTCAGCTCGTGCAGTACGACCGACACGATGAACATAATCCTCGGCATCGGATGGCGTATCAAAGTTTACTACCAGATTGATATCCTTAATATCGATCCCGCGGCTGAGAACATCTGTTGCAACAAGAACACGTATTCTCCTTGATCTGAAACGGAGCAGGATGTCTTCCCGGTCTTTCTGTCCTAAGTCGGACGAAATTCCTTCGACATGATAATCTTTCGACCTGAGGCCTCTCACGATTTCACTCAGTTTCTTTTTAGTCGAACTGAATATCAGAATGCTGGTATACTCTGGATGATCAGCAATGATACTATTTATAAGTGGTATTTTCTGACTATCATTCAGCATATAAACTGTCTGAGTCACACCTTCTGCCGGCTTAGATCTTTCCAGGGAGATTTCGACAGGATTTTTCATTATGTGCTTCGACATTGTCCTGATTTTGTAAGGAATTGTCGCGCTGAACATCAATGTCTGCCTTATTTTGGGCAAATAGGAGATAATCTTCATAATATCATCATAGAACCCTACATCGAGCATTCTGTCAGCCTCATCAAGAACGAGTACCTCTATCTGACTGAATTTTACGTAACCCTGGTTAAGATGTGAGATTAACCTTCCCGGAGTTGCAACAATAATATCGGCTCCCTTCGAGAGTGCGGCTTTCTCCTGATCCCAGCCGCTTCCATCACCTCCGCCGTAAACAGCTATTGAAGTAATGTTTAGAGTATAAGCCAATCCCAGTATCTGCTGGTCAATCTGGATAGCAAGCTCACGCGTAGGCACCAATATGAGAGTGTGAGTATGAACAGGACGCTTTTCCGCAATAAAGTTCATCACTGGCAACAGAAATGCTGCAGTTTTTCCGGTTCCTGTCTGTGCACATGCGATGAGATCACGGCCAGCAAGGATAACCGGAATTGCCTTTTCCTGAATGGGGGTTGTTTCCCTGAAACCCATATAATCAACTGATTCCAGTAATTCCGGACTCAGGTCTAATTCTTCGAATATCACTTATAATTATTATTTTAATTCACTGATTTTATTCGCAAAGATAGTTAAGAAAGTGGTTATCCGGTTTATGATAAGACAGATTTGATATGTGTGAATTCATGTTTAGTGGATTTGTTTTGTGGTGAAACAACACTTTATTATGTAACTTCGTTAACTAAAAAATAACTAAGCTCACTAAAAACATTTTTAATGACCAGTTATATCATTCTTGCCCTCTGCATCATTATACTTTTGTCGTATATTTTTGATATTACAAGCAAATACTCAAAGATCCCTGGAGTCATACTGCTTATTGCCCTTGGCATTGGAATACAGCTGATTGGCCAGTATACCCGTGTGGAAATACCTAATCTGAAGCCATTACTGCCAGTACTGGGAACCATCGGACTAATTCTTATAATACTCGAAGCAAGTCTTGACCTGAAACTTCAAAAGAATAAGAAGGTGCTGATAGTAAAATCAATATCTTCTTCATTTATTCTTTTCGCAATCTTTGTGGCGGGTTTTACTTACGTGCTGGTACATTTCTTTGGCTATAGTGTAAGAGATTCAGTGCTGAATGGAATACCACTGGGTATAATTAGCAGCGCAGTGGCTATACCATCAGCTATATTTCTTAATTCCAGTGAAAAAGAGTTTGTAATTTATGAAAGCTCATTCTCAGATATTTTTGGGATTATCATTTTTGATTTTATACTGATGGGTCAGTTGTCATTGTTTGGCGGGATAATTTATTTTGCCTACACTACTCTGATCACTCTGTTTATTTCACTTGTCACAACAGCGATCCTGGCAATTCTGCTGCACAAGATCAGATATCATGTAAACTATGTGATCATCGTTACATCTGTTATAATGGTTTACATGCTAGCCCAGTTATCACACCTTCCGGCATTGTTGCTGATCATTACCTTTGGTATGGTTTTGTCAAATAATATATTTCTCGAAAATACATTTATTAAGAGGTTTGTAGATTTCTCGAAATTCAGGAACGATCTCAGCTCTTTCAAGAAAATGCTGATAGAATTTACGTTTCTGGCCAGGTCGTTCTTCTTCATAATCTTCGGATATTATACCCAAATCGAAGGATTATTTAGCGCTCAAAATATTCTTACGAGTCTAATAATAACATTTTCTCTGTTTTTCCTGCGCATGATCTTTATTAAATTCTTTCTGAAGATGCCTTTAATGCCATTATTATTGTTTATGCCCCGTGGATTGATCACGATAATACTATTTCTGACTATCCCGCTCGCTTCAAGGATACCGCTTATCAGCGAACAGGTAATTACACTTGTAATTCTGATGACCATTTTTATGCTGATGTCAGGCAATATAATGTTTAAGAAAAAGATAAAGCGGGTTGATGAAGAGAGCGAAGAAACATCAAAATACCGGGTTTCTGAAGAAACATTAAGGCTGAGAAACTTAGAAGTAATTAAATTTGAAGAAATGAAAATACAGAAATCCTGAATCAATAACATTTGACGAACTTTGTTGTAACTTGCAAAAGACTTAAATCTCGATCTATTTCCTTAATTAAATTCCAAAAACATGAAAATCAAAGCTTTATTAATCACTATCCTCATAACAGGTTTTAGTGTAGGTGCGTTTGCCCAGAAATATAAGATCTCTCTCGCAGAATGGTCGTTGCATCGTGCAATAGGAAAGGGAATAGTAACAAATCTTGACTTTCCCAGAATTACCAAAAAAACTTATGGACTGGATGCTGTAGAGTATGTTTCAACATTCTTTAAAGGAAAAGGTGAAGACAATGGTTATCTTACCGCGTTAAAAGATTCATGCACAAAATACGGTGTAATAAGTCTTTTAATAATGGTCGACGGTGAAGGAAGCCTTGCTGACACTTCTCTGGCATTAAGGACAAAGGCTGTTGAGAACCATTATAAATGGGTAAAAGCTGCAAAATTTCTTGGCTGTCATTCTATAAGAGTTAATGCTGCCGGAAGAGGAACAATGGGTCAGATGCAGGCTGCTGCTATAGATGGCTTAGGCAGATTATCAGAGTACGCTGCAGGTTACGGAATAAATGTAATTGTTGAAAATCATGGTGGAAACTCTTCGATAGCCAAATGGCTTATCGAAATCATTAAAGCCGTAGATAAACCTAATTGCGGAGTATTGCCCGACCTTGGAAACTTCTATGAGTATGACCGTTATAAGGGTGTTGCAGAAATGATGCCTTTCGCTAAGGGTGTTAGCGGAAAAACCTATGACTTCGATGCTGATGGCAATGAGACAAAAGTTGACTTTGCCAAAATGATGAAGATCATTTCGGATTCAAAATATACAGGCTATATTGATGTTGAATATGAAGGAAATAATTTAAGTGAGGATGAAGGTATCAAAGCTTCAATTGCACTTATTAAAAAGGTTATCGCTCCATACAACAACTAGGACATAAAGGCTCAACGGTACAACGGCTTAAAGATATTACGGCATAAAACATGAAACAGAGGATCGCTTCGGCGGTCCTTTGCTTCTTTTGTTAAGTTAACGATCATCCTTTTCTGAAGCTTCGGAGGACGACGAGGACTATTGCTTAACAAGCTCCACCCTCCTGTTAAGAGCCCTTCCTTCCTCCTTTTCATTACTTGCAACGGGAGAAGTCGGACCGTCTCCAAAGCCTGTCAGACGTGTTGAGCTGATTGCGTACTGAGTTATGAGTGCATTAACAACAGCCATAGCCCTTTCCATGGA
>JBBRSO010000184.1:0-5361 GCA_038245405.1 Bacteroidales bacterium | reverse complement strand
TATTAACGGCTACAGCACCTACCGGAGGTGCAGGCCCGTTTACGTATCAGTGGGAAATCTCCATCGATAATGGATCTACATGGACAAATATTACAGGAGCCAACAGTCTGACCTTTCAGCCTGCCACATTGAGTCAGAGTGTAATGTATCACCTGAAACAGTCAGCAAGTGGAGGCTGCGGTGAAGTTACAACCAACAATGTATCTATAACAGTTCAGCCTCAGGTAGTGACATCTCCTATTTATCATAATTAAATGATCATATTATGAAATAAAAACGCACTAAACCAGGAATAAAAAATACATAAACACAATGACTTCAGGATACCGGTTTCTGATATCATTCTTCGTGATATTGTTTTATCTGCAGGATACCTCCGGCCAGGAATCTATGCCTGATAATGTATGTATCGGGGAAACAAAATTTTACAGAGTAGACCCTAATCCGGGTTCCTCATTTAAATGGTGGATTGACGGTGTGATCCAGGAAGGATTCATGGGTAATGAGTTCAAACATATCTGGAATGCAGAAAACACATATTTACTTGAAGTACAGGAATATTCAACTTCGGGATGCCCGGGAGCTGTGATGTCGTGTCAGATTTTTGTTACATCGTGCCTGATCATCCCGGAAGCATTCTCCCCAAATGGAGATCTTATAAACGATGTGTGGAATATTCTGAATATCGAAAGGTTCCCCAGGATTGAAATAACCGTATTCAACAGATGGGGTCAGCCGGTATGGAAATCCGTGTCAGGATACGCCTATCCCTGGGACGGTACGAGTAATGGAAGTTACCTGCCGGTTGACTCTTATTTTTATATCATCGAACTGCATGATGGTTCTAAACCGAAAGCCGGAAATGTAACGATAATTAGATGAGCAGCATGACCAATTTTATTAAGAGATTGATTTGCATGGCAGCAATAGCTTTATTGGCAATTGAATCATTCAGCCAGCAACTGCCATTGTACAGCCAGTATCTTTACAACAAATTTCTGATAAACCCGGCTCATGCCGGCAGCGACGGTTATACAAGCTTCAATATTACCGCGAGGGAGCAATGGGTTGGGATTTCCGGACATCCCGGAACATATTCTGTAAGCTGGCAAACACGATTATTAAAAAAAAGCTACAGGATAAAAACGAACTTCCTGAATCTTACGACCTTCACACCAAAAGGTGATGGAAGAGTCGGTCTTGGCGGGTACCTCTTCACCGATAGAAGCGGATTGACAGAAAGAACCGGATTTCAGGCTTCATATTCATACAACCTTTGGATCCATAAGAGCACACAACTCTCGATGGGTATCGCGTTTACGGGATATCATTTTAAAATAAATGCAGATGAGAACAGTTTTTGCGATCCTGGCGAACCATTGATCAATAATAATCTTCGCAGGGGAGTCTTTATTCCTGATGCTGATGCCGGGTTTTACCTGCTGAATAAGAAATTTGATCTCGGTTTTTCTGCTCTTCAGTTATTCGGTGCTTCAGCAAAAATTGGTTCCTCAAACAATAATAGCTTCAGAATGAACAGACACTATTACTTATTTGGTTCGTATGAAATGAATATGAGCCCTGAATCAGTATTTGAACCTTCTTTTCTTTTAAAAATATCCGACCAGTTAAAGCCGCAGTCTGATATCGGACTAACTTTTATTTACGACCAGAGCATGTGGTTAGGATTATCTTACAGAACCCCACGCTGTCTTATCAGCAGTATCAGATTCAGATTTGTCCCCGAAAATTCACAATGGACAAGCTTTTTTTTCGGATACTCGTTTGATTTCTCCTTTAATCAGATCCAAAGGCTAACTTATGGAACACATGAATTTACTATTGCAATAAAATTCGGCGACAACTCAAGAAAATACAGGTGGCTCGACCGATATTAATACCACCTAAATCCTCCCATAGGCTGGACTTAAGTCTCTACTAGCCCCAAATGGGAGGTTGTGGGGTTCAGGATGATTATCGGAACTTTTGCAACCTTAGCTAACTGATTTGATACTTTTAGTACATTTGTATCCGCCAGACGGGCGTTGCATAAGTGATAAATATTAGGTACGTTTACATCTCATGACCGCCGAAAGCCAACATAGTCTTATCAGTAAACTAAAGCCAAGAAGGATTATTCTGCCTGTTATTTTAGGTCTTGGTATTATTGTATGGTTTGTTCTGAGAGAGATAAATTCAGACGCTCTGAGCTATCTGAACTTTACCTGGAAATCGGTTTTCTGGATATTTGTTGCTTGGCTATGCATGGTTTGCAGAGATCTTGGATATATAATCAGAATTAGAATTCTAACCAATAATGATCTGACATGGCGACAGGCATTCAGAATAATAATGTTATGGGAATTTACTTCGGCTATTACGCCCTCCACTGTAGGAGGCACTGCTCTCGCGGTTGTTTTTCTTAATAAGGAAGGCATTTCCGTAGGAAGAAGTACATCGGTTGTATTGGCTACATCATTTCTTGATGAGTTATATTTTGTTATAATGCTTCCGGTCATCCTTTTGATTGTAGGTGGTGCAGCACTTTTTACCACTTCACAGCAGGGAACTGGCCTATCTTTTCTGAATGAGCTCAGATTCATTACAATAATAGGCTACAGTTTAATTCTCACCTGGGTTTTACTCGTAGGTTATGGACTTTTCTATAACCCGGAAGGTATCAGAAAGCTTATTGTGAGCTTTTTCAAACTCCCGGGAATACGCAGATGGCACGCTTCCGCAGTAAAGGCCGGCGACGATATTGTTTCGAGCTCAATGGAATTGAAGAAGCATCCATTTTCATTCTGGCTCAAGGCAGGCACCGCTACGTTCCTCTCATGGACAGCCCGTTACTGGGTAGTAAATGCAATTCTTCTTGCATTTTTTACAATTAATGATCATTTCCTTATCTTCGCCCGGCAACTGGTAACCTGGATAATGATGATCATCAGCCCAACTCCGGGAGGCAGTGGCTTTGCAGAACTGATTTTGAGCCGTTATATTTCCGACCTGATACCGGTTGATCTTTCACAGGTGGAAAGTATAGCCCTTGCAATGGCTATCATATGGAGAATAATCAGTTACTATCCTTACATGGTAATTGGCGCATTTTTGCTGCCCGGCTGGATTGAAAGAAAATTTATTAATCCATTAACTAAAAAGAAATAGTTTTTTTAACTTCGGTACCTCTGATCGTCGAATCGGTTAATATATGAGTGAGCAGATTCTGAAAGCATTAATGGAATTATTTGCCCTGATTGTAAAACAGGACAATGGCATACTCATGAATGAAAGGAAGTATGTTTCTGACTTTCTAAACAAACAGCTTACCTCAGATGCAGTAAGAGAATATCTTGCACTATTCGATGAACATGCCGGACCGGTTATGCCCATTTCTGCCTTAATAGGTTCTGCACCCCCATCGGTAAAAGATTCGGTAAAGATTTTCGGGATCTGCAAAAAGATAAACCGTACTCTGAATCAGGAACAAAAGGTTGTAGTTCTCATGAGGCTGTATGAGCTGGTAAATTCGAGCCGTGAGTTTACGCTCCAAAGACTGAATATCATAAATACTGTAGCTGAAGTATTTAAAATATCTACTGCGGAATTCATCGCAATAGAACAATTTGTAAAAAATGATGAGGCTGAAAATCTGAATAATCCGGCTATCCTTTTTTTAAACCCGGAAGCTCAGGAATGCGATCTTTGCAAAAAAATGATATCCGGCTATCCTGACACTTCCATTATAATTCTAAGGGTTGCGAGCGTAGACCTCTATTTTATCCGTTATATTTCCAAAGTACAGCTTTATCTTAACGGCCTTCCAATACGGTCGGGCCAGGTCTATACATTTGCGAAGGGCGGGTCTGTTAAATCACAGCAGGGCCATTCACTTTATTATAGCGACATAAGTTCAAAGTTCCTGGAAGACATTAATTTCCATAAAATTTCTTTTGCTGTTGAGAATCTTTCATACTATTTCACGCCAGGTCGTCCGGCGGTAAATAATGTTAGCTTTTCGGTTGAGGAAGGAAAACTAATTGGAATCCTGGGAGCCAGTGGCTCAGGTAAAACTACCCTGATGAATCTTATGAGCGGCATTCAAAAGCCAACTTCAGGAACAGTAAAGATTAACGGTTTGGATGTATCGAGAGACAATGCTGATCTGGAAGGGGTGTTTGGTTATGTGCCTCAGGATGATCTTCTGATTGAAGACCTGACGGTTTTTGAGAACTTGTATTATGCAGCATGTCAATGTTTTAAGGACAAAACGAAAGAGGAAATAAATATTCTTGTCGATCAAACTCTGTCAAACCTTGGATTATTTGAAAAAAGAGAATTAAAAGTAGGATCACCATTCAATAAGGTAATAAGCGGCGGACAGCGAAAGAGGTTGAATATAGCTCTCGAGCTTATAAGGGAACCACTTGTATTGTTTCTTGACGAGCCTACCTCTGGTCTTTCCTCGCGAGATTCTGAAATACTCATGGACCTGATCCGTGATCTTACCCTAAAGGGGAAAATTGTCTTTACTGTAATACATCAGCCATCGTCGGAAATATTCAAGATGTTCGACAAGGTTATTATTCTCGACCAGGGAGGATGCATGGCATATTTTGGCAATCCTGTCGATTCAGTCATATATTTTAAAACCCTCGATACCCAGATCAACTCAAACCAGGGGGAATGTCCGTCCTGCGGAAATGTGAACCCTGAAACTATCTTTAATATTATTGAGACTCAGGTAGTAGACGAGTTTGGAAAATATACAGAGAAACGAAAAATCAAACCATCTGAATGGGCAGCAGCCTACGACTCACAGCATTTATTTACAGCAGTTCCGGAAATTAAAGAGCCGCCTCATAAGAATCTTCAACGACCCAACCTTTTCAGACAATTTCAGATCTATTTTTCAAGGGATCTCAGGAGCAAAGTTGCCAACAGACAATATGTGCTGCTGACTCTGCTTGAAGCACCTATTCTGGGATTTGTTCTGTCATTTATTATAAGATATATCCCCGATCCTGATTCAAAGATTTACATTTTTTCAGAAAACGAAAATATTCCGATTTATATATTTATGAGTCTGATTGTTGCGCTATTTCTTGGACTGACTATAAGTGCCGAAGAGATCTTTCGGGACAGAAAAATTCTTAAAAGGGAGCATTTTCTGAATTTAAGCAGGCACAGCTATCTCCTCTCTAAAGTGGCTGTTCTTATACTCATATCGGCTGTCCAGACTCTTCTTTTTGTATTAATTGCAAACCCCATCCTGGGAATTAAAGGTTTATATTTCAGCTATTGGCTTGCCCTGTTTACCACAGCTTTTTGTGCCAATATGATCGGACTGAATATTTCAGC
>JBBRSO010000183.1:0-5398 GCA_038245405.1 Bacteroidales bacterium | reverse complement strand
GGGGATACAGGATGCCCAACTAGAATGTAAATATACTTTTTCTACTGTTCAAGCATAACTTACTTCCAAATAAGTCTTTTAATTTGGGTCTCAAAACTTCTACAGTTATAACTACCCACGAAAACCTGCTTCTTCATTTTGAGAGCTACTGGTATTTAGAAATAAAAAAATGTATGGAAAGTAATATGAATCGGGAACTATAATGGTACAGCAATTGTAAAAAGAGCCTTGTCAAAGGCGCTCCAAGTGTCTACTCCAGAAATTATCAACAGCGACCAAGGAATCCAATTCACAATTCACAAGCAATGACTATGTACCATTCGTTTTGAAAAACAAGTTGAAAATTAGCATGGATGGTAAAGGCCGATGGGCTGACAACATAATGATTTTATCCTTATCATATTATTATCCTCATGTTTTAAGAGAGTGTATTGGAATGTAGGATTCTTTTACAAAACATGAGGATAAAGGTTTTATCTAAGTCCGCATATCCTAGCCATTTCATACTCATCTGCAGACCACAGAGGTTCTTCAATGGATGGTTGATTGCCAGATTCCATTGCAATCCTCAGCATCTCAAGTGAAGGGGCTGCATAAATTCTGGTGGTCTGTGTCGAGTTGTGGCCTAGGACTCTTGAGACTAGTTCCAGTTCCACTCCACTCTGATACAGATTTGTAGCACGGGTACGCCGAAGCATATGTGGGTATACTTTATCAGGCAGATTGGGATGATCTTCACGTACTCTATCCGCATATTTCTTGATAATCCGTTCTACATTTCCTGGAGACATTGTATTCATTTGTCCCTTGATTACTGTGTAGAACAATGGATTGTTTCTATTAGTACTATCTGGATGATAATGTTGCATATACCTTTGAAGATGTCTTACTGTTTTAGCTGTGATGGCTACAATACGCTCCTTATCACCTTTTCCGTGTATGCGGATATATGAACTTTCAGTTGTCAGATTTAAATCTGACAGTTTTAATTCTAGGATTTCCGAAAGGCGGATGGCAGAATCATATAGTAAAACCATAATGGTCAGATCACGGAGCCCCATTTTTGAATTTGGAGTAGAAGAAAGCAAAGCTGTCAGCTCAGGCTCAGCGATGATATCCCGATTAAGTTTTGGCTCCCTCAGGAATGGAACCCGGGAAACATTCATTGCAAGTGGTTGGAATGTGATATCGCCATCAGCAACAAACCACAGATAAGCCTTGATTGCAGAAAGCCTTTGATTGCAACTGCTTGGGACATACCCTTTATCTTTCATGTGGCAGATAAAGTCAAGGACGAACTCTCTGGTACATTCACTGAATCTGAACTTCAGTATTGAAACTCCTTTTTCTTCCAAAATATAGCGCCTGAACATTGTAAGAGCATCCCTGTAGGCTTTTACAGTATGTGGGCTTTTCCCACATTGTCTGGTCAGATAAGAATCAAGATAATCCCTTGTCTTTGAGAAAAAAAGTGCCTCTGGCATTATTTTACCCTTCATACGACACCTCCGGGATTACTTTTTCGGATATCCAATCTTTCTGTCTGATGATTGCAAATGCACTATCCACCTGATGGAAATAGTAGAAGGTTTCATCCCTACCACTGTGCCCGAGATATTTGCTGAGATAAGGCATCATAGAATCAAGGCTGATTCCTTCAGCCATCCATAGATTCATGCGCTTTACGACAAAAGTATGCCGAAGGCAATGGACGGTAGGCCTCTTATCACAGGTCTCAGCGAAGGATATCCGGTTCCAGAAGTATCTGAACTTCCGATCAACAGATGTCTTCAAAATAGGAGCAGTCTCTGACAGACCGGGAAAGAACCATTCCGGAAAAATACCAAGCATGTTTGTCATACGTTCAAGATAATCAACGCATAGTTCTCGCAAGTCCTCCGGAAGATACACCAGACGGTCTTTGGCTCCTTTAGAATGCAGCACAGTGATTATTCCGGTATTTAAATCCATATTTGCGGCTTTCAGGTAACAAGCTTCTGCAAGACGGAGCCCACAGCAGTAGATCATTCGAAATAAGATTCGATATTCCAGTGCCAACCTGTTGTATATATGTATCTGTGAGGTTGGACATCCTGGCCGGTAGGTGTCTAATGATTCAAACAGTGCAATAATCTCTGTATCACTTAGGATATGCGGTATTGTTTTTTCACTGTCAGAAAAGTTCCGGGGTATGTAGGAATCAATACCGTGAGATACCATGTACAAAGCCAGCTGACGTACACTTGTGATCCGCCGTGTGCGGAAACCCTTTCCCTCAGTCGGGCGCAGCTCAGACCAGCTATCCATTAGTTTCCTTGTAATTACCGCCTCTTTGACATCCTGTTCAATGCAGTGATCATCAAAATGTTTTAGGATGAATGAATCTGATTTATACTGAAATCCTGCCAGTTGCTTCTGTTCAATCAAGCCGGAGATATATGGGCCCATACAACTGCTGAAAGAAAGTGGTTTCATACGTTCAAACCTCCTTTTGCAAGGATTCCAGCATCTGAAAGTGAAAGTGGGCAGAGACGCATCCGTTTCTCATCTAGGGAAAGGTAAACAGAAACTGTGGATGTCTGACGATGTCCCAGTGAATCAGCGATTGTCTGAATACTGTTCCCTTTACGGAGCAGACTAGTTGCAAAGGTTTTTCTTGTGACATGGAACCCAGATCCTGGTTCATTGCGTTCTGGTAAGGCAGCCTGCAGGGAAGGAATGCAAGAATTTCTTGACAGTTTCCCATATGGAACGTGGTGTCGTATGAAAATATATGGGCTATCGCTTTTAGGTCGGCCCGACTTTATATATGAATATATTGCATTTCCAACAGAGACCAGCAACGGTAAGGAAACTTCTGTCAGGGTTTTCTGCTGAATGATGGTAATGCTCCGGTCAATCCAGTTGACATCTTGAAAGCGGATATTGACAATATCGCATCCCCTGAGCCCCATTTTCAAACCGAGCATTACAACAGCCGCTCGACGTAGCCCTAATGGAGTGTTAGCGCTTTGCCGGAATATTTCTACAGCATGCACTTCATCATCCGATAGCACCTTCACCACTTTTTCGTGAGGCGCACACATGCTGGGAAGTGCCTTGTGCAGCATTGTGGAAGATATCATTCCTTTATCTTCAAGGTACTCCATAAATCTTCGGATTCTGTTATTGTATGCGTTCTTCCCCTCAGCTGTCATATGATGATCCGTTTTATTAAAATCAGTCAGAACAACCGGAGTCACTGATTCAAAACAGCTAATCCCACAGAAAATTAAAAATTGACAGAAACGCATACACGAAGAACGATCCATAGTGATTGTTGATTTAGCCATCCCCTCCTGTTCCCGTAAGTGAAGAAAAGCTACTAACGGTAATCTATACCAAGCTGGTAGGGATTCAACGGGATGTTTCCTATATCTGTATTGTCTGCTGGGGTCGATGTATCCGTCCTGGTTGAATTCGTTAAACTGATTTAAGGTACGTAACCATCCCCTCCATGAAGAACCAATTAGCCCATTTATCTCTTCAACCCATGCTTGAGCGATTTCTGCATTGTATCCGAGGTCGTGCATGTCCAGAAAAACATACAGTAATGTTAATACATGCTTGCTGGACTTCAGCACGGTATTACTATAACGATGTATTTCTAGTTCCTCGCAGAATTTTTCTACACTGTACATGAATGCATCTGTCGGAAACTCCAAGCTCGCTTCTCGGTGAGTTTCTACTATTTCAGCATGTTCCCTGGAAAAATCTTTTAGCAGAACAATCTGGCCGAAATACAATTTGCCCAGAACAATCGAAAGCCCAAAACGGCAAATATTCTGTGACGTGTAGTATTGGAGCATCATGCGGATTCGACTTTCTTCAATCGCTTTGGATGCTTCCTTGCCAGACACCCGGTTATGGTAATCAAGCACATGAAGATATCCTGTTTCTCCGATACTGAAAATTCCTCTTTCTTGTAGGTAATTCATGAACCTAGCACAGGAACTGCGTTTGTCTATGATATACCGTTCGGAATCGGTAGCTAGACAGGTAATGAGATAATTGTCCAGTTCCTGCTTCAGTCCATTGTTTAGTAGCGCATAATTAGTACTTATCGAACCGTAACTTTGATTTTTATATCCTTCCACTGGCTTATTTTCATACGGAAGAATATCTGTGTTTTTTATTATTGAATCTTGTTGATTCATGAAACCACCTCCTTAGGTAGTTTCATTATTGCCCATATGCAAAAGATTATCCTCATCTTTTTTCTAGGAAAGAGTGGAATCAGGAGTATATCTCTAAGGATGAGGATAATAAAAAGCTAAGGATAAAATCATTTATCTTCATATAAGGATAAATGATTGAGAGATGGTTCAGAACCTTAAAATATGATGAAGTATACTTAAAGGATTATGAGAACATGAAAGAAGCTCGCAAAGAAATTAAGAACTTTATCCACAAGTATAACTTTCAAAAACTGCATTCAAGCTTAGACTACTTAACACCAGCTGAATTATATTATCCACAGCTACTCAGAGTATCTGGTATGTAAGATATTTAGTTATCAACAGTTACCTGGAGTCACTATCACTCCAGATAGCTAAGTAATTACAACATAAATTAAACATTATCACTCAAGTCCATCATATATATTAGGATTCACTATCTTTTTCAAATCTGTGTCTTGACAACCGAGCCACTATAAACACCCTCACTTTCAGCTTGTTCTACTAAATCTTTATGAAGACTTTTGGGTGTTCTCAGAGTTATTCTACCACTAAATCTATCTATTGTAGAGTTAGGTATAGGAATCTCTACTGATTCTTCATATGCAGTTTTTAACCATGCTTTTTTAGCGTCCTCTCCATTAGCCAATGTCTCCTCTATAGTTTCTCCATCACTAATACACCCTGGTAAATCAGAATAAGTTATCATATACCCCCCTCCATTTTCTCCAGTTATAGTTTCTATTTTAAACGGGTACTCCAATGAAAGGTAATAATCTATTTCTTTTCTTTCCATATAATCAGCTCCTCAAGTAATAACCTAACTCTTCCAATAATTTAATTGCCATTTTAATGTAAATAGCCTTTACATAAGGCCTTTTGTAAGGCACTGTTAATATTTTATCTTTTAAAATATATATAATGGCTTGATCCTCCACTTGGCTGCCTACTTTCAAAACCAGCATCTTTGAGTAACTTATCAACTTCCTGGAATATTACGGTTTTAGTATTATTCTTTACTCTAGCTAGTAACTTTTCTTTCTTTGTTATGGCAGTCCATATATTTACCCGATACCCCTTTGACATCAGTATAAATTAAGTAATAAATATCATCTTTAAACGTTAAACAAGGTGCCCATACACCAAGTGAATCCTGAGTTCCCCACATATTAAGTTGTGAT
>JBBRSO010000182.1:0-5476 GCA_038245405.1 Bacteroidales bacterium | reverse complement strand
TTTCCAGTTTACATCATTGCTTGTGTACGGCCAATCGCTGAATCAGCTCGAAGTGCTTAAGGAGTCAACTGTTTTTCAACCTCTTGAAGAAGTTGTATTTACCTGTAAAACTCCAGGAATTATTTCGGTTACTGACAGTAAGTCCAGGGAATATTTCAGGACAAATGTAACATCTGCTGTTTCATTTCTGGCAGGCGGTTCCACTGGTCTTCATTCTGCAAAACTGATTAATAAACAAGGATTGCTTGTTGCTGAAGTGACATTCCGAGTTGAGGCAAAAACAGTTGTTTCCGACGGAGGTAAATTCTCAGAGCTTTTTAAACTGCTTTACAATGGAATGCTAGTATATTCTCCAACCGGTTATGAAGAGCTTAACTGGAAAGGAAATACTTACAGATATTTTGTCAACTGGGTGCTCGACAACAATAATACAATGAGGGGTATGAAGTATTTCAGCCCATATAGTCAGGGACTAACCGACTTATTCCGGGAAAACCAGAAAGCAGACGGCATGATCTGGAGTTTTGTTCAGCCCGATAAACAGGATTTTTATTATTATGAAACAGCTTATTCATATCTTGGTTATTTTGATCGTGGAAATGGGGCATGGTTTGTACGTCAGCCTAATGAGAATCATGTTGAGTACAATTATGTTAATATGATGTACCAACACTGGAAAGCCAGCGGCGACAATGAATGGATGAAGATGAATCTGCCTTGTGCCATGAGGGCCCTGGACTATTGTACTACCGATACATTGAAATGGTCGAAAAGATTTCACCTGCTTAAACGACCCTATTGCATCGATTCATGGGATTTCCAGGTTAATGATGAATACACTCCGGCAGCACCTCTTAGCCCAACAATGGTAGTAGTTCCGGGAAAAACCAAATTCGGTATCTTCTTCGGTGATAACACAGGCTACTTTGAAGCATGCAATCAGCTTGCTGATATGCTCGATCATACCGGGCAAAAAGTTAATGCCGATAAATATCGCAATCGTGGAAAGGAAATACTTGATAACCTAATTGCTCTGTCGTGGAACGGAAAATATTTTACCCATTTTATCGATGACGATCCTTCAGTTATAAGACATCTTGGAGTTGATGAAAAGTCTCAGATCGCACAGGGCAATATGTATTCTCTCAACCGTGGTCTTTCACATGAAATGAATGTTGCTATAATAAACACATACCTTGATCTGAGAAAAAGGCTTCCTGCAGGATCACCGGGTGAATGGTATGCAATATACCCTCCATTTGAAAAAGGTTTTGGGGCGCACGATGAGAAATGGCAGTACATGAACGGGGGAGTTGCAGGACATGCCATTGGTGAACTGGCAAGAGGAGCCTATGAAAATGGTTATGAAGATTATGCGTCAGACATTATGCAGCGTACCTTAGATCTTATTAAGGAAGGTCAGAACCGTTTGTGGTTTGCTTATACAGGATCAATTCCACCTCCGCCACCACCTCCCGAATATAAGACAGTAGATATTACATCACAGGCAAATATGGATCTATGGGGAACAGGAGGCAACGATGTTTTCGGCTGGATGGGCTCAACCCGGCCCGGAAATGATATGCGCGGACTTCCGACCGGCAACCAGGTTTTCAATAACATAAAATTCAGGGTAATACCTCCTGAATTGAATAATAGAAAGGCAGTTATAGGATTGTCTTATGGCAAAGGATATCCCAGATCTGCAGAAGTGCCTGTAAATGAGAATGCTCCTGTAGTATATCTGCTCCATTCTTCATCAGACAATATACCAAGTACTTTTGCCGGAGCAATAACATTCAGTTATGAGGATGGCACGGAAATATCAAGGAATATAATTAAATACAGAGATGTTACCAACTGGTGGTTCTCAGATCTTAAAAATGAAAGAGCCGGAGTTGCATGGTCTGGCCCCAATCCGGTAAGTACCAAGGTTGGAGTTTGCTGGGCTGCCATCGATAATCCTGATCCTGGAAAGAAGATAGAAAAACTGATATTTCATGCTCCTATCGAAGGTGGAATATACACTGTTATCGGTATTACTCTTGGCGACAGACCTTACTATATCAAGCCAAAGCTTGAATCTTTCGGCGGACCTGATAACTGGGCTTCGGCAAATGGGATGGCTGCGCTTGTTGAAGGGTTGGCAGGAGTGAAGAACCTTGGTCTGGCATTCGACAAAGCAGGATTGTCACCCAGATGGTACTCTTCGAATACTGATTCAGCAAATGTATGCATTTATTTACCTGCTTCAGGTGGATACCTGAGTTACAGATTTACAAACGACGTAAAGTCAAAGGAGATAAATCTACTGCTAACAGGAAGCGGAAATGAAGTTAATGGGCATGTACTTATGCCGGGAGACATAATAAAAGCAGTTTCAGTTACCTGCGATGATAAGCCTGTTGAATTCAATATGTCAACAATTGAAAGCTCGGTTTATACTGATTTCAAGATATCACTCGATAAGGTTCATCATATAAGGATAAAATATTGATTAGTTTAATTCAAATTTTGTTTAATGAAGACAAGGCGGTGCGCCACTGTTTGGTAAACCAATTGGCGAAGTGCTTCAGATCAAAGCTGTTTCAGCAGGTAAAAAAATCCCTGTATCAATTAATTACAATAAGGTAATATGGTCGGGACTGAACTGGGCTGTTGGCGAAATTGCCGAAAAGGACCTGAAAGATGCCGGTCCTGTTATTGAAGTTGCTTTTTACGTGATGAATGATAAATTTAATGGTATAATAGTGGAGTCATGTTTTAATACAATTTATGAATAAAAAAAACAGTAAGGCACCTGGTAAATAAACAAAATATTTAAAACTAACTAAGTTTAAAACAACCAGTTATGAGTTTAAATAAATTTGCAATTTTAACATTAATTGTTTTACATGTTATCCGCTTGCAACCGGAAGCAAGAAAAGCGCTGGTCGATAAATCGCAGGAATTGATTTTAAAGGAATGGCGGCAAAACCGGCATGTATATGAAAACTACAATTCGGTAACAGGCGTTGGTGGCGATGTAAACAGTAGCGACGAGTTTTACTCGTGCGGGGGGTTATTAGCTTTTATCGGGTTAATGGATAAAGGTTATTATTAACTTGATATTAATTGTCCAAAACTCAAATATTGTAATGTAAAATTTTAACTTTATAGAACCTTTATTTAAACTGAAATACCATGAAATTAAACCGCAGAAGTTTTATCCGGACGGCCTCCGTATCTGCAGCCGGGGCCGGAGTGTTTTCCATACTCCCGTCAGAAATATGGACTTCAACTGTTCCTGTTTCCGATAAAGTAAATATCGCATTGATAGGTTGTAAAAACCAGGGATTCTGGGACCTGAAATGTCATCTTGACAATGGGGATGCTAACTGTGTAGCTCTATGTGATGTAGATTCAAAAGTTTTGAATGAAAAAGCAGCAGAAATAAAGAAAACATATAACCAGGAACCTAAGCTGTACGGTGATTTCAGAAAAATGTTGGAGCAGAAGGACATCGATGCAGTGATCATAGGTACACCCGATCACTGGCATTGCCTGCAGCTTGTGTATGCATGTCAGGCTGGTAAGGATGTTTATGTTGAAAAGCCGATGGCAAACAGCGTTGCGGAATGCAATGTTATGGTAAAGGCTGCGAATTATTATAAGCGCATTGTTCAGGTCGGTCAGCAGCAACGCAGCGGGTATGTATTTCAGGAATCGATGAAAATGATCAAGGACGGGACAATAGGCAAACTGAGAAAAGTCAATATATGGGGAAATTTTAACTATGGAACCGGAACAGAAATAGTTGCTGACAGCCAGGTTCCTGAAGGGGTTGATTACAATATGTGGCTGGGACCTGCACCTTCAAAACCATTTAACATGGCACGTTTTCATGGTTCATGGCGTCATTTTTGGGATTATGGTGGCGGATTAATGTCAGACTGGGGTGTGCATCTTCTTGATATGGGTCTCTGGTCAAAAGATTTGGTTGAGGCACCAGATCAGGTATTAACTTATGCCGCTAATTCCTCTTCTGAAAAGAAGATGCGCGAGACGTTTGACACAATGAATGTGGTTTATCCAAAAAAAGAATATGTAATTAACTGGGATATGACAGCCGGAATTCAGCAGGGTCCTTATGAGAAACTTTACGGCCTTGCTTTTGTCGGTGAAAAGGGAACAATTGTTACTGACAGGAATAGCTTTCAGGTTTATCCAGAGTGGGATGACGATAAAAAAGCACCTGAAACGCCAGACATATCCTACAAAGAAGGAAAGGAATCACATGCACTTCATGCAAGGAATTTTATTGATTGTGTAAAAAACCGCAAACAACCTGTTTGTCCACCTGAAATAGGCCGTGCTGCCGCATTGCATGCCCATATACCGAACATTGCCGGACGAACCGGTGAGCCTCTTCTCTTATGGGATGATAAAAACTCCCGTTTTACCAACAGCGAAAAGGCCAATGCTTTAATTAAGCCTGAATACAGGGCTCCATGGACATTTCCGGTAATCTGAAATCTAACATAATAATTTACTAATATGGTTACAAGAAGAAGGTTTTTACAGAAATTGACTGCAGGAGCTGTTACAGCCCTGACAGTTAATCGGGTTTCTGCTTTTGGTTATGATGGTTCCCGAAAGCTTAAAAACATAGGCTTTATTGAAGGGATCATTGACAAAGATCTTAAAACTGACTGGAAAGCAGCACTCAGAGAAACAGTTAAGTACGGATATACCGAAATTGAGATTGGAAGATATATGGGGGAATCTGCAAAGACATTTCTGAAATTTTGCAGTGATACAGGAATCAAACCAGTAGCAGGCGGAACAGTCTTTACGAAAGATATGGATGAATTAAATAAATCGCTTGATACACTCAATAACCTTGACCTGAAATATGCTGTCATATACTGGCCCTGGCTTGTCGGTGGCCCTTTCAAACTGGAGGATTGCAAGAATAGTGCTGAAATGCTTAATAAGACAGGTGATGTTTGTAAAAAGCATGGACTTGATTTGTGCTGGCACAATCATAATAAGGAGTTTATTCCAATGGAAAAAGGGCTGCCTTTTGACTATTTGATGAATAATACCGATAAAGAGCTTGTTAAATGTGAACTTGATATTTATTGGGTGCAAAAAGGCGGTGCAAATCCGGTTGAATTCCTGAAAAAATACAAGAACAGATATAGTATCCTTCATGTGAAAGATATGGCTCAGGGGCCGGAACAGGATTTTGCATGTCCCGGATCAGGGATCATTGACTTTCCTTCGGTATTTTCAGAAGCTGCAGATCAGGTTATAAAACATTATTTTGTAGAAAGGGATAATGTGGTTGACGGAATGGCATGTCTTAAAACAAGTGCTGATTACTTGCAGAATATCACTTTTAAATAACTAAGTACCCCTGATTATTTATGAAAAAAGAATTCTGGCTTTTTCTATTGTTTTTTTGCACTTCAGCAATAGCTATCCAGCCATC
>JBBRSO010000181.1:0-5525 GCA_038245405.1 Bacteroidales bacterium | reverse complement strand
CAGATCTTTCACACTTGTAATTATGGCCTTCAGCTTTTCCCTGTCAGCAAACTCAACATCCTCTTCACCGAAGTCAAGCTCTAACTCTATGAGAGATGCAAAATTCAAGAGTTCAGATCTTAGCCTGCTTATCTCGTTCGAAAAACCGCCACGCATCTGGTTCAACGCTATATTATGAGAAACGCTTGTCCTGGAGGCAATAACATCAGCAACCGCTTCGGCCTGCGAAAGGTCCATTTTACCATTAAAAAAGGCACGCTGGGTGAACTCACCGGGATTCGCTGAAATAGCCCCTGATCGAATAAGCAGCTCGAGTATTTTTCTTATTATGTATGGTGAAGCATGACATGAGATCTCAACAGAATTCTCACCAGTGTAGGAGTGGGGGGCTTTATAAATTGTCAACAGTACTTCATCAACCACTTTTTCAGCAGATCGGATCTCTCCAAATAAAACCGTATATCCTTTTTGTTCAGATAATCTGATGTTCTTATCTGAAGGAAAAAATACTTTCTCACAAATTACTATGCTATTTGTGCCACTTAATCTGATCACTGCAATTGCCCCCCCAACAGCTGTAGCGGGTGCACAAATGGTTTCTTCCGATCTCAGTTTCATGCGGTAAAGGTAGTAAAAAAAAGGAGTGAGGAGTGAGGCGTGAGGCGTGGGGTGTGGGGTGTGAGGTGTGAGGAAGAATGAAGTCTTATCCTTCAGTTTTGATTTTACCATAAATCTTTCTACCTTTATTAAACCAAACCTGAAATTTCTTCTGTTATGCAATTTAAATCAGCAATTAGTCTCGGATTAGCATCATTAGCAACTCTTTGTGCAAGCTCCCAGGGTGCCAGGCAAAGGCCTAATATCATTTTTATTATGAGCGACGACCATGCCTATCAGGCTATCAGCGCTTACAAGGGATCATTGAAAGACCTTGCTCCAACACCAAATATTGATCGTATTGCAAAGGAAGGAATGCTCTTTAACCGTTGCCTTGTTACCAACTCAATCTCCGGTCCTTGCAGAGCAGTAATACTTACCGGCTTATACAGTCACCGCAACGGATTCACAAGGAATGAAGGCCAGGCTCCATTTGACGGTTCACAGCGTACTTTTCCGAAGATGCTCCAGACAGCAGGTTACCACACAGCAATGATCGGTAAATGGCATCTTGGATCAGATCCTACAGGGTTTGACCACTGGGAAGTACTTCCGGGTCAGGGAGTATATTACAATCCCGATTTTATAGATAAAACCGGTAAACATACCGAGAAGGGGTATGTGACCGAAATAATTACCAGAAAGAGTCTGGAATGGCTTGATGAAGCCAAAACATCGGGGAAACCTTTTATGCTTATGATGCATCACAAAGCACCGCATCGTGAATGGCAGCCCGGTCCAAACGAATTGACGCTTTATAAAAATACCGTATTTCCTGAACCATCAACATTATTTGACGATTATTCAGGTCGGGGAACAGCGGAAAAGTCACAGGATATGACAATTTCCAAAACCATGCGCATCGAGGAAGATACAAAGATGTACAGTCTCAAACCGAACATGAAAAAAACCGGTCTCGATCGCATGGATCCTGATCAGCGAAAAGCATGGGATACTGTTTATGATCCGATTATCAGACATTTTTATGAAGCGAACCCAAAAGGAAATGATCTTACCCGTTTTAAATACCAGCGCTATTTGCAGGATTACCTTGCCTGTATTGCTGCGGTAGATAAGAGCGTGGGTGCGGTTCTCGATTACCTGAAGGCAAATGGTCTCGATAAAAATACAATTGTTATTTACTGCTCCGATCAGGGATTTTTTCTTGGTGAGCATGGATGGTTTGATAAACGATGGATGTTTGAGGAATCGTATAAAACACCACTGCTGATTAAATGGCCAGGCACAGTGACCCCTGGAAGCATAAATAATGATATGGTGTCGAATGTTGATTTAGCAGAGACATTTCTTGAAATGGCTGGCGTAGCTGTGCCCGCTGACATGCAGGGTATGAGCATGGTTCCTGTCCTTAAAGGCAAAACTCCTTCAACATGGAGAAAAGAACATTACTATCATTACTATGAGTATCCAGCAGTTCACAGTGTAAAACGACACTACGGAATCAGTACCGACAGATATAAGCTGATTCATTTTTACAACGACATAGATGAATGGGAATTATTTGATTTTCAGAATGATCCGTTGGAAATGAAAAATGTCTACAATGATCCTGCTTATGCATCAGTTAAGGCTGACCTTCATAAAAGGCTTGAAAATTTGAGAGTGAAGCTTGGGGATAATTCTGAGTAGTCATTTACCTTATTGAATCCCGGTTAAAACCCCTTTGCTTGACAGTTATGCCGAAATTTTTCGTCATTTTGTCTTTTCTTTTTGATATTTTTGAGGGCAATCGTAAACAAAATTAAAAACCAGGATATGAGTATTCTTCTTGATAAAAACTCGAAGGTCATAGTACAGGGATTCACAGGCAGTGAAGGCACATTTCATGCGACACAGATGATTGAATATGGAACAAATATAGTAGGAGGGGTGACGCCCGGTAAAGGCGGACAGACTCATCTGAACCTCCCTGTTTTTAATACTGTAAAGGATGCTGTTGCAGCTACAGGCGCTGATGTGTCAATAATATTTGTTCCGCCTTCTGTTGGAGCCGATGCCATAATGGAAGCTGCAAATGCCGGTATAAAGCTTATAGTTACAATAACGGAAGGTATTCCGGTATCCGATATGGTAATTGTAAAAGAATATCTCAAATCATATAAGTGCAGGCTTATTGGTCCTAACTGTCCGGGTATTATTACCCCCGGCGAATCAAAAGTTGGGATCATGCCTGGATTCATACACAAGAAAGGAACAATAGGGATAATATCCCGTTCAGGCACGCTGGCCTATGAAGCTGTGGACCAGGTAACAAAGGAAGGTTTCGGACAATCGACAGGAATTGGTATAGGAGGTGATCCTATTATAGGAACCTCCACACTTGATGCTGTAAAGCTCATGATGGACGATCCTGGTACTGAAGCAATTGTAATAATAGGTGAGATTGGCGGTAACATGGAAAATGAGGCAGCACTATGGATTAAAGATAACGGGAAGAAGCCAGTAATAGGTTTTATAGCCGGACAAACTGCACCGAAAGGCCGCAGGATGGGACATGCGGGAGCTATAATAGGAGGAAAGAACGATACCGCAGCGGCAAAAATGGAGATAATGAAGCAGTGCGGGATTCATGTTGTTCAGTCACCTGCTGATATCGGAGTAACTGTGACGAGGGCATTGAAGAACAGATAGTAACTCTGTGTCAGTTCTTCCTGTTTGCAATGATTTTACCAGATTTCCTCATATATTTGCACGAATTTTAACTTTACTGAAATGAAACTACTTGAAGGAAAAACAGCCCTGATAACAGGCGCATCGAGAGGAATCGGAAAAGCAATAGCTCTGCGATTTGCCAATGAAGGTGCTGATATTGCAATTACCAATATCGTTGATGACGAAGAGTTCAAAACAACAGTAAAAGAGATCGAAGCTCTGGGTGTCAAAGCAAAAGGCTATGTCTCTAATGCTGCCAAATATGAAGATTCACAGCGTGTAATTGAAGATGTTGTAAAAGATTTCAGCAGAATCGATATCCTTATCAATAACGCCGGAATTACACGTGATACCTTACTCATGCGAATGACTGAAGACCAGTGGGATTCTGTAATTGCTGTAAACCTTAAATCGGTATTCAACCTTACAAAAGCCGTTCTGATGACTATGATTAAACAAAAAGGTGGTTCGATAGTAAACATGAGTTCTGTGGTAGGTGTTTCAGGAAATGCAGGACAAAGCAACTATTCAGCTTCCAAAGCCGGAATCATCGGCTTTACTAAGAGTATTGCCAAAGAAGTCGGCTCGCGAAATATCAGATGCAATGCAATTGCTCCGGGATTTATTCTTACTGAAATGACAGAAAAATTGCCTGAAAATGTAAAAAAAGAATGGGCAGACAAGATACCTCTTAAACGTGGCGGAACGCCTGAGGATGTGGCAAATACAGCCCTTTACCTTGCTTCTGATCTGTCATCTTATGTAACCGGACAAACAATTCATGTTTGTGGAGGTATGTTAACTTAAAAATATTTATTACCTTTACGAAACCGCAGGGTGCCTATCCTTTCTAGCACGAGGAAATGCAGCGAGACATATTTATTCCACACTTATTTTAAAAAGGCACCCTGCTTCTTTTTTATAGACTGCTAATCAATGCACAACCTTATTTTTTTCATCATATTGATCATACCTGTTACAGGGTTTCTTGCCGATCGTTATCTTGAACATCTGAACTCTCTTATGTGGTCGGATACCCTTCCTGAAAAACTCCAAGGGATTTGCGATGCGGAAGAGTACAGGAAAACACAGTTATATCAAAAGGAAAATAACAGACTCTCATTATGGTCATCATCTTTTAACCTCGCAGTAATTCTTCTGATGATCATTGCCGGCGGTTTTGCACTGGCCGACAATTTAGCTGAAAAATTGAGCTCAAATCCAGTCCTTATCTCACTTATCTTTTTTGCAATAATAGGTCTCGCCTCCGATGTAATAAACATACCTTTCGGCCTTTACGACACTTTCGTAATCGAAAAGAAATATGGATTTAACACAATGAGCTTCAGGACATTTATTACCGATCATATAAAGGGGTGGCTTATTGCACTTCTTATCGGAGCACCTGTACTCGGGCTGATTACATGGTTCTATTATAAGACTGGTAAAAATTTCTGGTGGTATGCCTGGGGACTCGTTACGCTCTTTTCTGTGTTTATTAACCTGTTCTATTCAGAATTGATAGTTCCGCTCTTCAATAAGCAAACACCTCTTCCTGACGGATCATTGCGAAGCGCTATCGAATCCTTTGCACAGAAGACCGGTTTCAGACTGAGAAATATCTATATCATCGACGGTTCAAAGAGAAGCACCAAGGCGAATGCATATTTTTCGGGATTCGGCCCTAAGAAGAGAATTGTTTTATATGACACTCTTCAAAATGAACTCACTGAAGGCGAAATAGTTGCAGTGCTTGCCCACGAGATTGGTCATTATAAGAAGAAACACATACTATTGAATCTTTTCGTTTCGGTCATTATTACAGGAATAATGTTATTTCTGCTTTCGGTAGTGGTCGACAATCCGTCTCTCTCACAGGCATTGGGTTCGGATAAGACCAGTTTCCACCTTGGACTAGTTGTTTTCGGGATACTTTACAGCCCGTTATCACTGGTAATAGGTCTTCTGACAAACTTTATTTCGCGCAGGAATGAATTTTCAGCTGACAGGTTTGCCAAAGAAAATTTCAAACCCGAAATGCTGGCTGCAGGTTTAAAGAAGCTTTCAGTCAAGAATCTCTCGAATATGATGCCACATCCGGTGTATGTATTTTTTCATTATTCGCATCCACCGCTGTTAAGCAGGCTGGAGAAGCTGGAGGCGTAAGGGGAATTTTTAGTATATTTGCGTGAATT
>JBBRSO010000180.1:0-5531 GCA_038245405.1 Bacteroidales bacterium | reverse complement strand
ACCGGCCCATCCGAACTGCAAGATCAATGAGTCGTTGTGCGCGCGCAACTACAGGAGGAACGATCATTTTGGACCCAATTGCAACAACACCAAGACCTCTTAGTTTTGCATCGGCAAAAGCCAGAACAATTTTTCTGGAGTTTTCCAACTCCGTTTCATCGGGAGCAAACTGTTCCTTTATCACGGGTATCTGGCGTGGGTGTATGCACCCCATACCTTCAAACCCAAGTGATTTTGAAACTCTCACATTCTCTTTCAATGCTTCCATATCCTCAATATCGGAAAATACTGAATCAATTGCCTGAATGCCGGCAGCCCTTGCTGCCACAACTAGCCTGGTCCGTGCATAAAATGATTCTTTGCCTTCAATTGTTCTTGGTACCCCAAGATCGGCTGTATAATCCTCGAGACCTATTGCAATAGAAACGATACTCTTGCAGGCACAGGCAATTGAATATGAATTCTCCACTCCCAGTGCACTCTCTATGATCGGCATCAGAAAAACTTCATTCTGTAAGTTGAATTTTTGCCTGATAGAATTTATTTCCTGTTCTACACTTAAAAGATAATCTGCTGTTTCGCATTTTGGTACCAGGATAAGATTTACATTTTGAGGTATTACGTATTTAAGATCCTGTAATCCTTTGTCACCCTGGTTTATCCTCACCATCCTTTCAGCGCCGAAAAAATTTACCTGGCGTAATGCATTTCTGACCAGTATCCGGGCCTCATCTTTTTTCTCAGGTGTTACGGAATCTTCGAGATCAAGGATTATCCCATCAGCGGAGTGCAGCCCCGCATTTATCATCAGATTTGGTGCATTTCCAGGGAGGTATAATCTGGAAAAACGGAATCTGTCGCGCCGGGTAGAATAATTATTTCCGTCAAGGAAAGACGGAAGGTATTCAAGATCAGTAACAATCAGTTGCTTCACCGCTGCCTCTAAACGGGCAGAAATAACAAAGGGAAGAGCTCCTGAATCGTTGATCTTAAGCTGAGCATGTTTAATACCAAAAAAAAATAAAACTTCTCTGACCTGATCGATAATTGATTGGCCATAAAGTACTTTAACTTTAGATGTAAGATCAATCTGTATATCCCCGTCTTTCTTTAGTTCAAGGATAATTTCGCAATCAGATCTGATCTTTGGCCCGGAATTGCCCGTGATTGCAACGGATTTTTTCATTTTGCCTTAAATTGGTAATGTTATACAAACCTACTAATTTTTTCAAATAGTTTTGTTTTCACATAGTTCCATCAAAACGCCGTATGTTGACTTGGGATGTAAAAAAGCAATATCAAGCCCCTCTGCTCCTTTTCTTGGCATTCTATCGATCAACCGTACACCCTCATCCTCAGCATGTGTCAGATATTCTTCAATTTTTTCTACGGCAAATGCAATGTGATGGATGCCTTCCCCCTTTTTTTCAATGAATTTACCAATTGGGCCTTCAGGATCAGTAGATTCAAGAAGCTCAATCTTAGTCTGTCCGACCTTAAAAAATGCTGTCCTGACTTTCTGATCCGGAACTTCCTCAATGCTATAACATGTAAGTCCCAGCACTTTTTCATAGAATGCAATAGCGTCTTTCAGATTTGCAACAGCAATACCGATATGTTCAATATGACTTGGTTTCATGCTTATGAGTTAAAAAATTATTAAAATGGAAACTCAACAGGAGTTTTTATATCGGACTCCGTATTCTCAGGTTTTTTTGCTGCAGCATGTATCCGGTTACCATCAACGTATATCGCTTTGTAAGGAGTTACAGGGCATGCAAATTCGCAGTGTCCGCAGCCAATGCAGATATCTTCCGTTACTTCGGGTATCACTAGATTGCCTGAATAAGGAATCATATGACAGGCTTTCGTTGGACAACTTTCAGAACATGCACCGCAGGCGGTATTTTCTGTTTTTACAATGCAATTATCTTTTATAAAGTGTGCCTTACCTATCTGTGTAAGTTTTTTAGCTTCCGGAGCTAAAAGATGTAACGCATTAGTAGGACATACCTCTGTACATTTTGTGCAGTTGAATGTACAGAAACTCTTATGATAGTCCATTACGGGTTGCATCATACCCATGATGCCATATTGTTTATATGAAGGCTGCAGCACACCATTTGGACAAACGCTGATACATAATGAACAGGCAATACATTCTTTGTTGAACTCATCGATGCTAATACCGCCAGGTGGACAAACTGGGGTAGTCCGGTTTTCCCTGACAGTAGATTCTTTCTTAGGTTTTGGGGCAGATTTATTCTGGCTATTTGAAACACGTGAAACTCCAAACAGAAGCAGAAGAGAACCAACAATCACTTTCCGTCTGCCTTCATCAGTTTCGTGAATCTTCCCGGGTTTCTTTTCAACACTTTTCTTCTTCCTGAACTCCACCAATCCATAGGTGATTGCTTTATCCTGGCATGAATGGATGCAGTTAAAACAACTTACACATCGGGATAAATCTATATCGTGTTTCAGGAAATCGATACATGAAGATTTGCATCCAATGGCACATCTGCCGCATCTTGTACAGGCAGTATCGTTAAATTTTATTCTGAAGAGTGAAATCTTGGATATGAGACCGAGGAACGTACCAACCGGACATATCATATTGCAATATAGTCGTCCTTTTGCTAATGAAAGACCCCCAACTAACAGGAAAAATGCAGCAGGAATTGAGTATACTATAAGCGGAAACCTGGTATGTGGCACGTTGCTTAGAGTATAGATATCCAATTTACCGAGTACACCTGCAAGGAAATTATTTATAAGAATGAAAACAAGTCTTGCAAGATATGTCATGAATCTGCTGAAAATGCTGTACGGATCAAGTAATGTTACCATATAGATACCCCAAACCATTGTTACAATAAGTGTTACTGCAAGCAATGAGTATCTTATGATTGTAAATGGCTTCTTAAAACCATACCTCCTGAATTTCTTTTTTATCCTGCCTCCTATCCTGCTATTCAGATCCTGACCGATTCCGAGAGGGCACAAAAATGAGCAATATGTCCGTCCGGTGATAAGAGTGAGAAGAATAACAATAAGAAAGCCGGCGGCAGCCAGCGTTTTCAGGTCATAGAATTTTATTACTGAGGGAATAAACTGAAGGAACATCAGGGAACTTATGAAATTCGAGGGAATTAATGACGTGAAATCAATAAATACCAGGATAAAATATATGAAGATAAGAGTTGAAAATACGATGCGTATCCTTCTTAGTACAGATGAACTCATAAGAGATTACATTTTAATTCTTTTAATATTCAGAGATTCAAGGTTCATGTTCCCAAGTCCCATCTTATGTGCAATCGGAATATATTCGATCTTTTCGACTGCTACACCCAGCATTCTGGCGGCAGCAGCATCAGCAGCAACCCGGTCGGCGGATATAATTTGTGATTTCATCAAAACAATATCTTCTTTTGAGACACCCTGCGGACCATGCTTCACCATAACGTTATAGCAATCAACTACATTTAAAACAGGTTTCTTTGCATACATACCAAAATCGGCAATACATTGATTAAGGTCATTCGAATGCCAGTATTCTCTATCCCACACAAGACCCATGTTATTCTTAAGGCAGGCAGTCATATGGGCTGAACTGTGGTCTTTAAGAACCGGAACATTTATAAACACATCCGTTTCGAGCAGTAACTGGTGCACTTTCGCTTTCTGGAGTTTCACACCACCGGGAATACTTATTTCGTGATAATAACTTTCGGAATTAGCAGGAACAACTTTCGCACCGACTGACTTCGACATTTTTTCAATCCCGGAATTACTGTAGCAATTAACCCAGTTATCGCAGGTATGGTCAAAAACATACACTTCTTTTGCACCGGCTTTAAAACAATGCTCAATGATACGTTTGACCAGGAGTGGATTTGTATTGGCACCCAGATCGGGAATTACATCCCAGCCTATATTTGGTTTGATGAGAACCTTCTGACCCTTCTTCACAAAGGCACCCATTCCTCCCAGCTCCTGTATGCCAAGATCGAACATTGCATCAGGGTTTCCACCCATTATTGCTACCAAATCGTAGATAGGCGCTTTAGATGGAACAGAAAGCAGTTTATCGAAGCCACCCATAGTAAAAGCAGCACCGGCAGCAAGGCCGCCTCCAATTGAGGATCTGAAGAAATCTCTTCTTTTCATATCTTAATAAATAGTAAGTTATACGATTCCCGGTTGATGTCGGTAAAATACAATTTTTTTTTATTATTCCGTAAAGATTGTAAATAGTATATTAGCAACGTAGATTAAGGTAGTATGTTGCTGAACCATTCATGGCAACCCTTATTTAGAATTGTTGCATTTTATAATTTTAATAATATGAAAATAATCGGTTATGATTGCTTCTCCGGGATAAGCGGAGACATGAATCTGGGAGCCATGCTTGATCTGGGTGTCGACCAGGCTTACCTTACCCGGGAATTAAACAAGCTTAACCTTCCGGGATGGGAACTCCTGGTTCAGAAGGATCAGCGTCATGGCATCACCGGTACAAAAGTTACAGTCAGACAAACACGTCAGGAACATGCCCACCGCCATCTTTCTGATATTGATAACATAATAACTTCATCAACACTCAATGATAAAATAAAGAAGCTAAGCCTCAAAATATTTTCAATAATTGCAGAGGCTGAAGCGAAAGTTCATGGCATCCCTGTTGATCATGTACATTTTCACGAAGTTGGAGCTGTTGATTCTATTATTGATGTTGTTGGGGCTGCAATCTGTTTTACTGCTCTTGATGTTGAGGCTGTTCATGTTGATCCAGTGGAGCTGGGAGGTGGATTTGTGATATGCGATCATGGAAAACTTCCTGTTCCCGCACCCGCTACAGCCGAGATAATAAAAGGCATGCCTGTAAAAAAAGGAGGAGTTGATTTTGAGGCCACTACTCCTACCGGTGCTGCAATACTCGCTGCTCTTGCGACAAGCTTCAAACCCGATCTGACTATAAAAATTGAAAAGACAGCATACGGTATTGGCCATAAGGAACATCCTGATGTACCAAATATATTAAGGGTCTTCCTTGGTGAAACGGTTACTGATAATATAACAGGACACGATGCGCTTCAGATTGAATGCAACATCGATGATTTGAACCCTGAATTCTTTGAATATATCTCTGCAAAACTTTTTAGAGCCGGAGTATCTGATGTCTTCTTGTCAAATCTGATAATGAAGAAAGGCAGACCGGGGATCCTGTTAAGTGTCATCTGCGAAAATGAATCAGCCGAATTGGTTAAAAATATAATATTCACCGAAACAACAACTCTTGGTATCAGAACATTCCCCTTCAGAAAGAATACACTTATAAGAAAATTTGAAACTGTATCGACCATATATGGTAATCTCACTGTGAAAAGATCGTATCACAATGGTATGGAGGTATCGTGTAAGCCTGAATATGATGAATGTAAACAAATTGCTGCTGAAAAAGGGATACCCTTGAAGGAAGTTTATAATGAAGTTACGGCTGTACTTACAAAAATGAAATAATAATT
>JBBRSO010000179.1:0-5539 GCA_038245405.1 Bacteroidales bacterium | reverse complement strand
ATGCCGGCGGCGGATATTATTTTTTGCAGACGATCAAGCATTGCAGTTCCTCTTTGTTCAAGGCGACTTTATATATAGTGGAGTTCATACCGTTAATGAGCCTTCCGTCAGCCAGGATAGCGGTGATGATGTCGGCCAGTGGACTGTACACATTGGCGTATGATGGCCGTTATGTCAATACTGCACCACCGGTAGACACTTCTGAATCGTGATTTTCGTGGAGATAGTCCGGCCAGCCGACCTGGATGTGAGGACGTTTCGCTCTTCCAAACTTTAGAAACATTGACATCTCACCCATGGCAGTATAAGAACCTTTAAACAAAAATAGTATATATCTTTCAATTCACGAAAAAGCTGACTTACCGGATGGCTCACGTACTCAAAAACAACTGGTACGTCACACGGATAATGTTTGACACCATCAGGCTGAGAGGACACGTTCCTCAGGCCTACCTCAACTTCGCTCAGTACAAGTCACACCGAACATCCGTTAAAATTATCCATAGGGGCGCATGTTATGCTCCCGCAGCTCAATAAAGTTGCAAAACTTTTTTCAGCAACTTTTCTTTTAAAGAGAGGATTACGGGAAGGCTGCGTTTTGGTTCGGTTGAGGTGCCTGATCTATAAGGAGTAGTGGGAAAAGCTGTAAAAGCAATAAAGCAGGAACGTCCCCCGCTTATTCCCGTCCCCCGCTTATTCCGCTTATTCCAGGGGCGAACCGGAGGCCGCAAACGTAAGATGACCGGCAGCAAGATTAAGTCGTCGGAAACACTGCTTGCCAGCGGCATCACTCCAAGGGAAGTTGCTGGGAATCTGGGAAAATCGATCCCTACGCTCTACCGGTGGCTTCCTGCTTCAGCTGACTACAACCTTCTATCCCTCAAAGTTGAACAAATTGATTAGCTCAGCTTGCTTAATTACCTGAGTTCTGTGGTGCACCCTTCATCGTGGCGATTTATTAACCAGACGAAATACTGCGCACCAAAAGGTATATTATGAAGCCATTTTTCAACAAATCTAAAAGAACGTAAAAACCTTGGGAAGAAAAAATAGTAACAGACCTCTTTGCTGGTAAAACCTGAGGCTTCCGTCGTCTCCCGGAGCCGTTCAGGAGATACTACTATGGCATTCACATCGAACGGATTATTTCTCATTGCCCTCATCATTAGAGGATTTCTGGGGTTGTTTTCGAAAACAAAGAGATTTCCTCCATCCTTGCAGACACGTGACATCTCTAACATGAATTTCCCATGTTGAGCAGGTTCTATGTGATGAAACGTTCCATTTGAATATATCAGGTCAAAGTACTTATCAGGAAAAGGAAGTTCAAGCGTATCCGAATGGACAAATGTTACTCCTTCAAGGTTACTTGCTTGCGCCTCACGAATCGATTCAGAAGAAGAATCAATTGCGTATACGAGAGCACCTGGGAAGAACTCTTTAATATATATTTCTGTAGCACCAGTTCCACAGCCAAAGTCTAGAATCTTGATTTTGTCGAGACAATTGAGTTGCTCGGCAATGCGTGTTTTCATCAGCGTGAGTCGCAGCTGAATAAAAAATTCGAATTGTTCGCCACTGATACGCGACACCCGATTAATTATGTTCCGGTACTCACCGACGTATTCATCGAAGTTAACCTCTGACATTCTTGTTCCCATGATCCAGAAACAGTATTGATAGCATGAAACCGTTAAAGACTCCCTGTACTGCAATCGTGAGCACTGTCAGTGAAGGTATCAGTTTGCGCATCGTTGTCTGATAATCAAGAGGGGGAAATCCTTGAGAATACCAGTTCCAGGTACAAGAAAAAACACCTGCAAAACCGATCGCCCCTAGGATTACAGAGATTAAAAGGAGTTTTTCAAGAGTCAGTTTTCGAACCAGTTGATCAAATTGGTCATCCCAGGGAAGGATTCCAACTGTACGGGTATAAATATTTGCATAAATACCAGTAAAGCATATTTGCATTCCCAGAATTAGTAAAAATGCCATAACCAGCAGTGAATGCACGTCAAAAACAGCATTTCCGATTCGTATTGCACCTCGGGCGAGAACCGCTTCGCCGACTGCTCCGGCAAGAACCAGCAAAGCACCGGGAGAGGTAAAAAGCCAATTAGGGGAATGCAGAAGCATAAAACGCAAATGCCGCCAGCCGTCTCGCCAGCGCCTCAAGTGAGGTGGTCTGCTGCGTCCATCCTTATGAAGGGTGGTTGGAACTTCTGTCATTTTTAACCCGGCATGATTGGATTTAATGACCATTTCTGACGCCCACTCCATACCTGTTGTAACGAGATTTAATTCTAGGATATTTTTCTTACGGAAGGCCCGCATGCCGCAATGAAAGTCGCTCAGTTTTGTTTGGAATAATAACTTTCCAATACCAGTGAGGACTGGATTTCCCAAATACCTATTCAGTATGGGCATTGCATCTGGCATGATTGTCCCATTAAGACGCGTTCCCATGCAGACATCGTACCCTTGCTGCAACATTTGAATCATGGGCCATGCTTCATCGAAATGGTAGCTATCGTCACTGTCTCCCATAAGAATGAAATCACCCTCTGCCAGCTCAATTCCATACTGGAGTGCTGCGCCGTATCCTCGAACGGGGCATTGGACAAGGCGTGCTCCTGAGCGACGAGCGATTTCCTGACTGCCATCGGTTGACCCGTTATCGGAAATAAGGATTTCACCGTCAATTTTGTGCTCTTTAAGCAGTTTTGTCGCCCGCTTAATACAGATTTCCAATGTTTCAGCTTCATTCAGGCACGGCATCAGGATTGTCAGTTCTTTCATTCATCAGCTCCTTTGCAGAACATACCGATAAATAACATATCCACCCACATCGGGGTAATAATTGCGATTGAATATCTCAATTCCATATTCCGGATTTACTGCTTTACCATTAAGAGGTTCCAGGAGTTCCAGAAGCTCCTGCCGTCGAGATAAAACCGACATGGTGTCGATCAAAAGGAAGCGGGCTCCGTTTTTCTTCCCGTAGTCCACCACTTCTTTTACTCCTCCTTTTGGAAGGGTCACCACCGGCCGATCAGCAAAATAGCCCACAAGTCCCCAACGAGTCATGATGACATCATTTTTCATTGAATTGTTACTTATGATTTCACCTGCTTCCTTGAAGATTTTCTCTGACATCATCGCCTGCTCAACTAATCCTGGCGATTGATAGTTTGCGTCAGCATCCTGATAGAAGCCGAAAGAGATATATGAAACTACCAAGAGAAGTATAATGGCCACGGCGGCCTCAAAAAAAGCGGGATTCATGATAGACCAGTATTTATTAATGATCCATTTAACCCATTTGGCGAAATTTTCGAAACATGCAACAAAGCAGATGAACATGGCCGGAAAGACAGAATAGAGGTAAGAATGGGTTTTTGATACATTCACTATATAATTCGGTGCGGTTACGGCCAGAAGTATTAGAATGAATGGGAATGTTTTCGCTCTCTTACCCCAAAGAAGAGTGATCATTCCAGCAAGAGATGCGAGATGCATCCAGAGGGGAAACGTTGAGTAAAACACCTTGAAATAGGATTTGATGTTTGCCAATACCGCGCCGATAAATACGGGCAAAGTGCCATAGTAATCTTTCCAGACCGATACCCCCGCTTTGGTTTTTTCCAATTCTCCCTTTGAATTCAGAATCAGGACTCCGTCCTGGGTCTTCAGCGCTGCTTCTGTTTTAGCTGTAATTCCCCAGTACCCCATCTGTTCATGAAATGCTATCAAATAGGGGCCTGATAGAATAAGAAAACCCAGCAGAAAAATAATTGGGGTGGCAATTGCTGATTTGTTACACCTTCCTCTCTTGAGTAAAGGTAAAATACACAATAGAAGACCACAAACAAAGCCAACAATACCTTCCGGTCTGGTCAGAAAGGAAAAAGCAAATAATACCCCCGCTCCGAAAAGCCAATGTCCATCATTTTGCTCCAAACCATTATGTAGGAACACGATCCCAGTCAAAAGGTAACAAAGAAAACTCGTCTGACTTAACGGAGAGGGAGAAAAACACAGGCTGAAAGAGAAAAAAACCCAAAGCAGACAGACCGCAAATGCAGGGAAACGGGAAAGATAAATTCGGGCAAGGACAAAGAGGGGTAATGTTACCATGGCATCCATGAAAATAGATGCAAGGCGAGCAGCATATTCCAACTTAACTGGTAACAGAGCAAAGAGGGCAATAACTACTGGATAACCTGGCGGCCTGCCCCCCATGTTCAGTGGTTGTAAAAGTAAAATTTTCTTGGCCACATCCATGTATCCCACTGCATCCTGTTCATGAATCATCATAGGGTAGTGGTAAGTCACTAAAAAATGATATCTGATAGCAAATGCCAGTAGACAAATAAGTAGTAAACAATACAACTCCCAGTTGTTTTGAATCATCCTAAATAATCTGTCTTTTATCATTTAATGTTCTCCCAATAACCTAATGCAAAAAAAAAGCAGAAATGCAATTGTTGATGCCCTCGCAAAAGCTCAATAAATGACTGTTTTTATGTCTGTAACTAGCTGATATTATTGTGTGACAAAAAGTGAAAAAAGAGAATTTGCGAAGGCATCAATTGTTAATATTTTTAACTTACATGAATCGGATGTGATAAACTGACGATGCCCTTTCACCAAAAGACATCTCCTGTTACAGTAACAAATTAACTCTTTTGTGAAATATATAAAACGTAGGCAACTTAGAAAAAAATATAATTCTGATACGCTTAAATTTTTATCTTGACAATGGCTTTTGATAATTAGTAATAACATAACATAATCGTTATCACATAAATATTTTGTTTAAGGGCTAATAGCGTCATTGTCAGTTTGATGACGTTAGGATAACAATGTTGATGAAAATTGCAACCTATTAAAATACAACAAGTAGTTTCCCATGAATGTCATGAAAAGTCTCACTAGAGCTATTGGTTTAAGGTTTATAAGTACGATTATTGCCGTATTATCATTAGCTTATATTTCGTATGCAGAGACAGGTTCCAGTATAAGCAATTCCCTTGATTCAGGGCAAGCTCTCAAAATCCCAACTTTTAAAAATATGTCAGGCCCCCATAACTAATTGATAATATTAAATGAATTAATAATTACACTTTATTAGGGGGATAGCGTGAAAATTTCTGTCAGGGTACTTATTAGATATTTATTACTAGTAGTCACTATTTTTTGCTCATTAAGCGTCCAGTCAGCATCTGCATATACAATGGCTGATGTTGATAGTTTTATGAGTAGCGTCCAAGCTAATCCATCTCAATATGGCGCTGATTTTACTAATGGAGATAAAATATATAAAGAACAGTATACATTGGATGGAATGCTCGGATACAAGGTCTTTTTAGACAAAAATAGCATAATATCTAAAGACCCTGAATCCGTGACGTAGTTTTGAATGTATCTGTTGTGTTGGGGCAAAAATGGCATTTTGCTGCTAATGGCATCCCGATTCTGAAAAATAGGCTTCCCAGTTTGACCTGTACGCCTTGCTCTTTTACAATTGAACCGTTTT
>JBBRSO010000178.1:0-5573 GCA_038245405.1 Bacteroidales bacterium | reverse complement strand
CCAGATGCTTATCAGCTGAAAATGAATATTGATACAATTTAAGGAAGATGGCAGGATTTTCAATAGCAGAAGTAGCTACCCATTCTGCTTCTTTCATGCTCATCATATTGTTGACAATTTTTTGAAGGTCAGCCTCCACATTATGATTCTCAATTTCAGGATCATATAGAAGTTTTGGCTGACTCTCTGGTTGTTGTCGTTTCAGGTAGCTTTGCGCAACAAAAACATCAGCTTCAGAATAATCAAATGAAAGTAAATCCTTTGGTTCAATCCATTTGAAAGCAATATGCTCCGACAGAAATGGCAGCTCATCAAGAGTATCGCAGATGAAAGGAATTAATCTGATCAGCTTCTTACCATAATCATGTACTACCTCTGGTAATCGTCCGACTATAACAATCTCCATTGACAATTCTTCCTGGATCTCTCGTATTATGCACTCAAATTCAGTTTCGCCGGAAGAAAGCTTGCCTCCCGGAAATTCCCATTTGTAAGGATGAGCGGAAGCCTTCCCCCTCTGAACGATCAACACTTCGTTCTCTTCATTCCTTATTACGGCACATGTAACAATCAACATAATTCATATCATAAAACTATAGTCAAATCCTCATAAAGAGGAATAACCAATAAATACTCGAATTTCATAGCAATGTGATCAATTATACACGCATAATGATGAATTCCATTTGTTACAATCAGATACGGTACCTTATAATTCATATTATATGTGGCTATCTGCTCAAAAACAACCTCATCAATCTTAACATCCGGTGATTTGCACTCTACAATCAAAATCGGGTTTCCCAATCTGTCGTGCACTAAAATATCTACCCTTCTTTTTAATTTGTTCATTCTGAACATCACCTCAATACCCATAAGACCCGCAGGGTATTTGCCCTCATTTATCAGATACTGAATGAAATTCTGACGAACCCATTCTTCAGGTGTAAGCTTTACATATCTTCTCCGCAGAGGGTCGAGTATCATCTCGCTACCTTCTTTACCCGAAATCCGGAAGGAATATTGTGGCAGATTTAACTGTTTCAACTTAGTTTTGTATTTTTGAGAACTTAATTCTGCTGATCGTACAAATATATTGAGATAATTTATAACTGAAATGACCATATGAAGACCAAAGAGGAAATTGTTAATAACTGGCTTCCGCGCTATACGGGCAGATCATTAGACACTTTCGGTAAATATTTTCTACTTACAAACTATACGCATTATGTTGAGCTATTTGCAAAGTGGCACAATGCAGAGATTGTAGGAAGAGATAAGAATATGCCAAGTGCAACCGCCGATGGAATAACAATAATCAACTTCGGGATGGGCAGTCCGAATGCTGCTACAATAATGGATCTCCTGAGCGCCGTAGAACCCAACGCAGTTCTGTTTCTTGGGAAATGTGGCGGACTGAAGAAAAAGAATACACTTGGCGATTTAATCCTTCCTATTGCAGCTATCCGCAGCGATGGTACCTCAAATGATTATCTCCCGAGTGAAGTGCCTGCTCTGCCTGCATTTAAGCTTCAGAGCGCTATTTCCGCCACAATAACCCGATTCAACCGTGAATACTGGACCGGAACTGTATATACTACAAACAGGAGAGTATGGGAATATGACGACAGATTTAAGAAGTATCTTGTTAAGACAAGAGCGATGGCTATTGACATGGAAACTGCCACAATCTTCACTGTTGGATTTGCTAATGAAATACCTACAGGTGCTCTTCTTCTGGTTTCCGACCAGCCTATGATTTCAACAGGTATAAAAACTGAGGCAAGTGATGTACGTGTAACAAACGATTATGTTGAAATACATCTCAAAATAGGAATAGCATCGCTTCGCGAGATTATTGATAACGGAGTATCGGTAAAACATCTAAAATTCTGATATGGCCTTCACATACGATGAGATAATTTCGGATCTGAAAAACCGTATCTATAAACCTGTTTATTTCCTGGCGGGTGAAGAACCCTATTATATTGATCTCATAACTGATTATATACAGGAGAAAGTTCTGCCTGAGTCAGACAAGGCATTTAATCAGATTGTTATGTATGGTGATGATACCAACATAGTCTCAATTATTGACACCGCAAGGAGATTTCCGATGATGTCGACCCATCAGGTGCTAATAATAAAAGAAGCACAAACGTTAAAGAAAATTGATGAGCTGATTATATATCTCCAAAAACCTCTTCTTTCTACAATTCTGGTTTTCAGTTATAAGTACAAAACGATTGACAAAAGAACAAAGCTGTTTAAAATGCTTGAAAGCCATGGAGTATATTTTGAGTCGGCCAGGATCCGTGATTACCTTATACCACCATGGATTGACAGATACCTGATGATAAAAGGAATAAAAGCTGAGCCAAGTGCCAGCGCAATGCTCACCGAGTATCTCGGGACTGATCTCCATAAGATTGTGAATGAGCTTGATAAACTGATTATTACGTTACCGGCCGGCAAACCTGTAATCACAACAGAATTAATTGAAAAGAACATAGGCATAAGCAAGGACTATAACAACTTTGAACTTCAGAAGGCGGTAGGTGAAAAGAATATTCTTAAAGCCAATATGATTGTTCATTATTTTGCAGATAACCCCAAGGACAATCCGATCATGCTTACAATTGCATCACTTTTCGGATTCTTCAGTAAGCTCCTCACATTTCATTATCTTACTGATAAATCAAAAAATAATGTTGCCGCAATGCTTAAAGTAAATCCGTTTTTTGTTAAGGACTATGAAAGTGCGGCTTCAAAATATAATGTAACAAAAACTGTACAGATAATCAGTCTGCTTCGCACGTTTGACTTAAAATCCAAAGGCTACTGTGATCCTGGAACAGATCCTGGTGATCTCCTGAAAGAGCTTATCTTCAGAATATTACATTGATCATCATGCGACCGATTGTTAGGTAAAGAATTCATCCCCGTCTCAACAACCCCCCACCCCCCCATATGGGGGGCAAAGAACCATTAAATAAAAATTTCGTTATTATCCTGAAATTTTGTAAATAATAAGAACAGGTTAAAGAAGAGGCTAAAGTCCCCCATTTGGGGGATTTAGGGGGTTGTCAGGAGAAAGGAAGTTGATTTCTTTTTAATTCATCTCCGGTGAATCAGGAAAGTCAGCCCACATTCTGTATTTATTCTTGAAGCTTCTTAAAACTTTTTTCCATATATCGTCGCCCTTGCTATTAAGAACAATTTTTGAATCGACCTTCGCAATTACCCACGAATTTTCTTTTAGCTCCTTTTCAAGTTGGCCTGCTGACCAGCCGGAATAACCCAGGAAGAATCTGATTTGTGTCTTATTAATCTTACCTGATTTTATAAGATCCCTTATTGCGTCAATATCACCTCCCCACCAGATCTCTCCTTCAATTGGAATACAATTAGGAATCGCATCACCCAAATTATGAAGATAGTGTAATGTATCGGGGGCCACAGGTCCTCCCATGCCAAGAATCTCATCCCAGTTTTCAAACCCTTCGAGAGCTGAACTGATCTTCAAATCGAGTTTTTTATTCAGAATAAAACCGACAGATCCCTGCGGGGTATGATCAGTTAAGTATACTATACTCCTGTTAAAGAAGGTATCTGGCAGAAAAGGTTCCGATATCAGAATCTTCCCCTTTTCCGGAATCTTATCTTCGGGCAATATTGCAAAAAAATCAAGTTCCTTTTGCATATGACATATTATAAATATTATGCAAAAATAATTAAGTAAAAACTCATTTTCAATTAAATATTATCATATTTTTACCTGAATTGTTAAATAATCACATGCAAAAAAGTACTTTAAGTATAATTGGGAATAAAGTTGTTTTAAATATCCGTGAAAGGATGTGTGAAACAGCTGAAGAGATGCTGGCCAGTGATAAATTTCGACTGGTTCTTGATCATTGTTTAGTGAACCTGAGAGCAAAAAACTCTCCGCTGCTGGATTTTTTTGGAGGATGTACCGCAGATGAGGATTGTGTAAGTGATCTCGTAAAGACGCTTTCTCTTCTCGTAAAATATGAAGCTAATGTTGTTCCTCATATTTTTGATAAATCGAGGATCTTTTTAAAAGATCTTGATAAGTTGGCTGGTTTTGTGGAATATCTTTATGACTACTGGCGCCATTTTGATCGTTTTATAATAAATGATTCAGAAGGCGACCGGCTTGACAAGAGACCATATCGTACATTCAACGAAACAATCGAACAGCTCACCCATCTTATCCGCACTGTTTACAGACATATTCAGGAAAACCTTACCGGAAGCCATCCTTCTGTTTACAGACAGATTCCGGCTGGAGCTGAAATGGCAGTGATATCACTTCCAAAAAATATCGCGTACCAGGGTGAAAATTATAAGAAGCTGAACATTGTACCGGTAATTCGCCAGATGCTTATCTATCCGCCTCTGGTTATCCAGCAACCGATGAATAAACGGACCGGCGATTTCAAAAAGATCAATCAGAACCCCGTTGACCTGGTAAATTTGAATCCGGATGAATGGCTTTGTTACCCGGCGAAAGTTGGAAAGCTCATTATAATGGTCTATTTCCATATTGATTTTTTTGAACTTGGGTTTTCGATGTGCAATCTTTTTGAGTTAGCAAATGATTCAGATCTTGAGAAAAAACCTGATGCTCTATTTATTTACGGAGTACCAGGGAATCTTATTGACGGACTCGCAAAATATTCTACAGTTTTTTATGATGACGATGAAAATAAGATATTCGTTGGAGCAATACCCAACCGGCCGGAATTTGCTTATTTCGGTTATCTTAAGAAGATGATCCTTACCCTTCACAATTCTATTGTGATTAAGATGGGAAACATGCCATTTCATGGCGCTATGGTAAAGATTCTGTTACAGGGAAATAAGGAAGCCACAATTCTGATGATGGGTGATACAGGTGCCGGAAAATCAGAAACACTTGAAGCCTTCAGGGTCCTTGCTGAAAAATATATTCGCGAACTTACAATCATTGCTGACGATATGGGTTCTATCGAACTCGATCAGGAAGGTTGTGCTATTGGCTATGGAACTGAAATAGGTGCCTTCCTTCGTCTCGATGATCTACAACCTGGTTATGCATTCGGACATCTCGACCGCTCAATCATCTTTAACCCGAGCCAGGTCAATGCTCGTATTGTTTTCCCTGTTACGAAATTTGATACGGTTATTGCAGGTCACAAAATCGATTATATTCTCTACGCTAATAACTATGAGGAGATTGACATTGAACATCCTGTAATAGAGAAGTTCACTTCCCCCGAATGGGCATTAGATATTTTCAGCGAAGGTGCGGTAATGAGCAAAGGTACCACAACTACAACCGGTTTGGTCCATTCCTATTTTGCAAACATATTCGGGCCTCCGGAATATAAGAAGGAACATGATGTGATAGCAGCAAAATACTTTGCAGCATTCTTTAAGAATAATGTTTTTGTAGGACAGATGAGAACCAGGCTTGGTATTTCAGGTTATGAATCCAATGGGCCCAAGGAAGCTGCAATGGCATTACTGAGAATTATCGGCGTTACAGACATCTCATAAAATCCGCT
>JBBRSO010000177.1:0-5604 GCA_038245405.1 Bacteroidales bacterium | reverse complement strand
ATGAATAATGTGTACAAATATTTTATCTCTTTTTATTACTTCTATTTTTTTAGATAGATAAAGGGATTTTTGTATACAGATAATATAAATTATATGATAGCAAGGGTCCCACAAAAGGGGCCCTTTCTTTTTTAATACCATTTAAGAATGAAAATAGCAATACAGGGAGAGAAAGGTAGTTTTCATGAAGTAGCTGCAAGGCAATACTTTAGTTATGATGAAATTGACATATTACCTTGTTCTACTTTTGACCTGGAGCTCAGTACCCTTGTGAATGGAGAAGTTGATTTTGCCGTTATGGCAATCGAAAATGCAAGATCAGGAAGCATTCTTCATAATTATACCCTGCTACGGGAATCGGGAATGAAGATCCTTGGAGAACAAAACCTGAGGATTGTCCAGAATCTCATGGCATTGCCAGATCAGAGCCTTAAGGATATAAAAGAGATAAGGACTCACCCAATAGCAATTCAACAATGTATGACATTTCTTAACCAACATCCCGAAATAACATTGATTGAGAGTGACGACACAGCAGGAAGTGCCCGACAGATCAGTGAAACAAAACTGATGGGAGTGGCAGCCATAGCTGCATCTCATGCCGCTGAAATATATGGACTCAAAATACTGGCACCCGGTATAGAAACCTATAAACAGAATTATACACGATTCCTGGTAGTGGGCAGTGAAGAAAAGGGAAACAGAAGAGGCAACAAGGTATCTATCTGTTTCTCCACAGGCCATAAACCTGGCTCGCTTGCAAAAGTACTGGTGAAGCTCGCAGAACTTGATATCAATCTTTCAAAGATCCAGTCAGTACCGCGAATGAACGGAGAATGGGAATACATGTTCTATCTCGATCTGGAGCTGAATAAAAACACAAAATCAGATATAATCCGGAGGGCACTTGAAAATTACACCAGCAACCTGGAAATACTAGGAGTCTATTACAAAGGAGAAATGTCGTATGAAAGTTAAACCAGCCGAACGAACCAGCAACGTTCAGGAATATTATTTTTCACAAAAGCTTGCTCAGATCGAAAGGATGAGAAGAGATGGCCTCGATATCATCAACCTTGGCATCGGTAGTCCCGATCAGCCGCCATCGGAGAGCACTGTTACAGCTTTGATTGATGAGGCCATGAAACCAACGTCACACGGTTATCAGAGCTACACAGGGATACCTTCTCTTAGAAAAGGTTTCGCAGATTTATACAAAAGATATTTCCACGTTGATCTTAATCCCGAGAATGAAATCCTTCTTCTCATGGGAAGTAAGGAGGGCATAATGCACATCAGCATGGCTTTTGTAAACCCGGGCGATGAAGTTCTTGTTCCCGATCCGGGGTATCCTACTTATTCATCGGTAACAAATCTGGTTGGTGGAATAGTCAGAAAATACAAGCTGAACGAAAATACCGGATGGCAACCTGACCTTGAAACACTTGAAAAAAGTGATCTGAGCAAAGTTAAACTTATGTGGGTCAACTATCCGCATATGCCTACCGGGGTAAGAGGTTCAATGGCGTTGTTTGAGAAACTAATTGCTTTTTGCCGGAAACACGAAATTCTGCTTGTTAATGATAACCCTTACAGCTTTATCCTCAACAACGAGTATTTGAGTCTGCTGGCTGTTGAGGGGTCAAAAGAAGTAGCACTTGAATTGAATTCATTAAGCAAGTCGCATAACATGGCAGGCTGGCGTGTTGGCATGGTAGCCGGCGATAGTGAATATATAAAAGTTGTACTGAAAGTAAAAAGCAACATGGACTCAGGGATGTTCCTTGGTATGCAGATGGCTGCTGTTGAAGCATTGAAGAATGAAGAACCATGGTTTGATTCGGTCAACGCTGTTTATTTGAAAAGAAGAAAGATTGTTGAAGAAATTATGACTCTCCTGCAATGCCAGTATGATAAATCGCAGGTTGGATTATTTGTATGGGGTCGCATTCCCGATGCGATAATTAATTGCGAATCATTTATTGAAGACATTCTTCAAAAAGCGCATGTCTTTATAACACCCGGTTTTATATTCGGGGATGAAGGACAAAGGTATATTCGCATATCACTGTGCACTAATGAACAACGACTCGATGAAGCAAAAAAAAGACTTATAAATCATCTTAAAAAATAAAAATGACAATAGCTGTAGTTGGTATAGGACTGATAGGCGGATCGATGATGATAGATCTTCGCAAAAGGGGTTTCGCAGACAAAATTATTGGTGTTGAAAATAATCTGCATCACAGAAACATCGCCCTACTCTGCGGTCTGATTGATGAAAATGAAACACTGGAGAATGCAATTGAAAAGAGTGATTTGATAATACTCTCTACTCCTGTGAGTACAAATTGCACCATGCTTCCCGGTATTCTCGACATGATTGCCGGTACTTCAAAAATTGTTACTGATATGGGTTCAACCAAGGGCAGTATTGCTGAAGTTTCAAAGAATCATCCGGCCAGAGGCAGGTATGTTGCTGTACATCCGATGGCAGGTACTGAGTATTCGGGTCCACTGGCTGCTATAGGTAAACTCTTTGATTATAAAACTGCGATTATTTGCGATAAAGAACTTAGTGATAATGATGCTCTGGGCACTGTGGAAAAGATGCTTGATCTGCTTAATATGCGGAAGGTATATATGAAATCATCTGATCATGATATCCATGTGGCATATATTTCACATATCTCGCATATCACCTCCTTTTCACTTGCTCTTAGTGTGTTGGAGAAGGAACAGGAAGAACAAAATATACTCACGCTTGCAGGTGGTGGATTTGAGAGTACAGTTCGTCTGGCTAAGAGCAGTGGCGAAACATGGGCTCCTATATTCCTGGAAAACTCACAATATATTCTTGAGGTGATGGAAACCTATATTGAAAAAATGAATTCATTCAAAAAACTAATTCTTAATAAAGATCTGGAAGGCTTGAAAGCTCTTATGGAAGAAGCGAATAAAATAAGAAAGATCTTGAATTGATTGCGGAATTCGAAATTTAGAATTATAAGAAACTTGAAAGATTAAGAAATTTTATAAATACAAAACGATGGAACCAAAACTTAAACACTCACTTATCCAGGACTGGAATGGGTATAAAGGCAGGCCATTTCTGATCTCCGGACCTTGCAGTGCGGAAACTGAAGAACAGGTTATGGAGACTGCCACCCAGTTGGCAAAATTAAACCAGGTTAGTGTATATCGGGCAGGGATCTGGAAGCCACGGACCCGTCCAAACTCATTTGAAGGTGTAGGAGTTGAGGGATTGAAATGGCTGAGAAGGGTTAAGCAGGAAACCGGCTTATTGGTTGGCACTGAGGTAGCTAATGAGAAGCATGTTTATGAGGCTCTAAAATATGGCATCGATATGCTATGGATCGGTGCAAGAACTTCTGTAAATCCATTTACAGTACAGGAAATTTCAGATGCCTTAAGTGGAGTGGATGTAATGGTACTGGTAAAGAACCCCATTAATCCCGATCTCGATCTTTGGATTGGGGCAATCGAAAGAATTGCCAAAGCCGGGATAACACGTTTGGGTGCTATCCACAGAGGATTTTCATCGTACGAAAAAACTCTGTACCGGAATCAACCAAACTGGCAATTACCCATTGAGCTCCGGAGGAGAATTCCGGATCTTCCGATAATATGCGACCCAAGTCATATCGGCGGAGCCAGACAATTTCTCCACGAGATTGCACAGAAAGCGCTTGATCTCAATTTTGACGGGTTAATGCTCGAATCGCATATTGATCCATCAAAAGCATTAAGCGATGCTGCACAGCAATTGACTCCGAATGATCTGAAAGAACTTTTAAGCAGATTAATTCTCCGGAATACAAGCACTTCAGATCCAAAATTACTCGATGTACTCGGTGAACTACGTGACCAGATCGACGTATATGATGATCATCTGCTTGATCTTATGGAAAAAAGAATGAAAGTTTCTGAAACGATAGGTCATTATAAAAAGGAAAATAATATCACTATCTTGCAGACTACACGTTGGGACGAAATAATTAATAAAGTTATCGCGAGAGGACTGGCGAAAGGTCTTAGCCCGGAGCTTATTGATACAATTTTCAAGGCAATCCATCAGGAATCGATAAATCACCAGATGAAAGTCATGAATACCGATGTGAAAAGTGAGAAAAAAGGCTAAGGTAAAGGTAAAGGTTAAGATCCTCTACCTTAACCTTAACCTCAACCTCAACCTTAAACTTATACTTAACTAACTGACTATATGGAAAGATCACTTGAACCGTCGTCGATTAAAGGCAATGTAAAAGCTCCGGCTTCAAAAAGCATAACACAACGGGCGATCGCAGCTGCATTGCTGGCTGATGGCGAAAGTATCATTCACAATCCTTCGTATTGCGACGACTCTCTGGCGGCAATGAGTATTGCAGTAGGATTGGGAGCACGTATTGAACCACAGGCATCGGAAATGAAGATTACAGGTTCAGCTATTTTAAAAGAACCAAAGCTTAACTGCGGAGAATCGGGCCTGGCAATCAGAATGTTTTCTCCCATAGCGTCGTTATACCCTGTTGAGATAACAATGGTTGGTGCTAATTCTCTCAAGAAAAGGCCAATGGCAATGGTTACTGACGCCCTAACCCAATTTGGGGTGAAGTGCACCAGCACCTGCGGATTTCTTCCACTTACAATTCAAGGTCCTATAAAAGGCGGAAAATGTGAGATAGATGGCTCTGTGAGCAGTCAATTGTTAACAGGATTGCTAATGGCTTTACCGCTGGCTTCAGAAAGCTCCGAGATCAGTGTCAGTAACCTGAAAAGCAAACCATATATCGATATGACCCTTCAGCTGTTACAGTCGTTCGGTATAACAATTGAAAAAGAAGGATATGAAATGTTCAGAATCCAGGGCAATCAAAAATATATTGCACAGAGTTATGTTGTGGAAGCGGACTGGAGCGGAGGAGCATTTCTACTTGTTGCAGGGGCAATAAATGGTCATCTGATAATAAATGGATTGCGTACCGACAGCAAACAGAGCGACATGGCAGTTTTAAAAGCCCTCGAAAAGGCAGGAGCTGATATGATCGTCGGTAAAGATAAGATTGAGATCTCCAAATCAGTTTTGAAAGCATTCGAGTTCGATGCTACGGAATCGCCTGATCTTTTTCCTCCTCTCGTTGCACTTGCTTCATACTGCGATGGAACCTCTGTGATCAAAGGTGTTAAGAGATTAAGGTTTAAGGAAAGCGATCGTGCGAAATCTCTAAAGGAAGAATTCGGGAAGCTGAATATTGATATTAAAATCATTGAGGATCTCATGTATATCACCGGAGGAAAGCCATCAGGCGGTAAAGTTGAATCACATGATGATCACCGGATTGCCATGGCGCTTGCAGTTGCGGCACTTGATGCTACCGGAAATGTATATATAAGGGATTCACAATGCGTTGCCAAGTCATACCCTGGTTTCTTCGATGATCTGAGGCATCTTGGTGCTTTGATACATGAGTAATAAATATAATCAGAATATACAATGAAAAAGAACATCAAGATTTTATTAAGCGACGATGAAATGCCGAGACAATGGTATAATATTATGGCCGACATGCCAAATAAGCCTTT
>JBBRSO010000176.1:0-5605 GCA_038245405.1 Bacteroidales bacterium | reverse complement strand
GGAGAACGGGAACGTTCTTATTGCAGAAAATAGTTTTGGTAAAGGTTATGTTTTTGCTATCGGAGATCCCTGGATTTATAATGAATACATAGATCATGACAGGCTTCCAGCCAGTTTTGAAAACCGAAAAGCTGCAGAAAATCTTACGGATATCCTACTTGATCATGCAAAGAGAAAATAGCTAATAATCAACGTGTAACTGAATAGTGAAGCGAAGTACTGCCGTATATACCTTTACCATTAATTCCGTTGATCGAAATTATCACTTCTCCGGGTATATCGTTGTTTGGGAAATCAATCATTTTCTTTCCGGTGTTATCTATTATCAGGTCGGGTTCCCAATAAAGTGTATTTCCCTTTGAAACAGGTTCTTGATTTTTTGTAAACTCCTCTGATTTTTTCATAGATATTTCTATAACCCCTACACTGTTCAAAGCCGAATATCTTTGGATATCCATCGCACTTGTAAGGATATTAATATGGGCGATATCCTGAACAGGTATTGTATTAAGTATTGAGGCATCAGAACCAAGTTTCACACCATCCACAACAATCAAAGCTCCCTCCTGGAAATTGATTGAATTCATAGCTCTCATCCCAAAAGTAATTTTTCCGTTTTCCAAATGGTATGGTTTTATTTGCATTATTATATCCATTAAGCTAAAGTCGCTTGAGTAACCAGATTTAGCAACAAAGGCTTCCTGCCTCTTGTGTATTTTTTTTACATTGTTTTTTTCCTCAACAATAAATGATCTTCCGGGAGTCTGTGATAAACTCCTTAGCGATTGAGCATAGTAACTTCTGTTTTCTGCACTGAAGAGAGAATACGTGTCCGGAGTCAGTATATTTTTTTCTGCGACAGTGATGGTCTGGGTCTGTTGTGTTTTAAAGTTTATGTATCTGACCATATTGTTATAATCGACCGGGAACTGCAACGGGATTGATTTGGAAGCTGAAACAGATAGATTAGCCCTTACTGGCAGTCCTTTTTCATCAGTAACTGATATTGAAAGTTGTACCTTCTCGCCAGTAACGAATACCTGTTTTGAGGTGCTAACCTGTATGTTTAAATAGTTAGCAGAACTGTTTGCACCAATACTTTTTGCAGGGAGTTCTGAAAGACTTGTCGGGATCACGATTGCTGCAACTTTCTTATTTCCTTTATAAGACGGTTTAATGAGGAGTTTAAGAACCTGGTGACTATCAAAGTCGGGAAGCTGTAGTTTGATGACTGCTGTTCCTTCTCCGGTAGTTTTTCCTTTTCCGTTCATGATTTCTCCGGATATTCCGGTTAACTGATAGGTGAAATTAACGGGACTATCAGAACCTGAAATTTTGATGTGGGCTGTCAGATTGCTTTCAGGCTTATAAATTGAATCTGAAAGTGAAAGATCAATATTTAAATCAGAGTCCTTTGTGTTCCGTAATTCAACAATCTTTGAAAAAATATTCGATGGTGAATAATTATTTGTAAGGCTTATCGAGGCTAAAAGCATGTAAGATCCTTCTGTAAGAAAATCCGGGATATTAATGCTTGAAGAAAAAAGACTATTATCGATCGGAAATTCTCCGTTTGTTACTTCATTGCCTTCATAATCGAGCAGAGCGACATATAAGGTATCATTAATCTGATTCAGAGAGGCTGGCTGGCTATCTAAGATATAAGCTTTAAAATACAAATCTTCTCCAGGAGCATAATATGATCTGTCAGTGTGGAGATAAACTGTTTTAGTACTTGTGTTTGATGATGGCTGCCCATTCAAATTATTAACTGTCAGATCAATAAATAATGTAGTGATTAAGAAGAAGAGAATTCTGGGTTTCATTTTTTGTGAAATTATGGATACATTAAAAAATAAGGTTAAGGTTAAGGTTAAGGTTCTCAACCTCACCCTTAGCCTTAGATTTTTAAAAATATTTTCTTTTTGTAAAGAATATAAAGGAATATCCATCCAACTGCTGTAATACCAATTGCATCAATCATTGGCGCCCATGTTTCCGGCATTAATGCTGTTAATCCACCGAAGAAAAATTTCTCAGCGGTTTTGAAACTGACAATCCTGCCGGTAAGGTAGATAGTGATAGGGTTCATCCCGATAACTACGAAGAAGAAGGCCCATTTTTTGTATTCCAGAACATCAATGATAAGGTAGAAAATTGAAAAAAGGAGTAGGCTCAGGCCACCTACAAAACATACGAAAGAGCTGGTCCATAAATTTTTATTAATAGGGAATAATATGTTCCAGATCTTCCCGATTATCATTAGTGTAATAGCTGCAAGAATCAGATATATGACCTTACGGTAAGGTTTGTCGTTCAGATATTCAGACAGCATGAATTCTCCTGTGAACATTCCCAGGAGTGCTGTTCCTATGGCTGGCATAACTCCTAAAAGTCCTTCGGGATCGTGATTGCCCAGATAAAGACGTCCGGGCATCAGAAGCCTGTCGACATAGCTTGTAAAGTTTCCCTCACGTGAAAAAATATCGGTAGAGCCCAGATCGTGTGCCGGGAAAAGCAGAAGTAAGAGCCAGTAGCCGATCAGCAAGGCACAAAACCATAGAATTCTGAAGTTAAGTTTTGTATTTATGAAGATAAGGGCTGCAAACATCCAGGCCAGACCTATTCTTCCAAGAACGCTTCCATATCTAAGATGTGCAAAATCGAAATTTACACCATTATTATATATGATACCCAGCAGAACGAGTATCAGGCCCCTGCTGATTACATGTTTGTAGATTGAACTACGGCTATCGTTCATCGCAGTTCTTTTTGCATATGAGAAGGGGAAGGAAATACCGGCTATGAAGAGGAACAATGGGAATATCATATCATAAAAATGGAAGCCATGCCAAGGAACATGCTGACATTGTTCTGCCCACCACTTAAATAATGGGAAGCCTGTGAGTGTTGCGAGGCCGGCAAAAATTCCTTCGCCACCCATAATCCAGAACATATCAAATCCGCGTAGGGCATCAAGTGAGTTTAGGCGTTTAACAACAGGTTTGGTCTCGTTTTCCATATAAGTTTATAAGTTCAGGGATAATAGTTTCAGGTTATACAATAGTGGTCGCTTCAACTTCTTGCAGCCGGTCTACTACGGTAAAAATGAATAACAAAGGTACAGACAACAATTTGAAAAGCCATTTGACTTCTTAAACTTTAACAAAAGCTTTCCTGATAACATGGTTTACTATAACTATAAATTATTCTGCTTTAGTCTGGACCAGTACGTGGTGATAATAATAAGTTATACTTTCAAAAATATTTTCTTCTTATATAGGAAATAGAGGAATACCCAGGCAACTGTTGTTAATCCAATTCCTTCGAGAAGCGGGGTATACGTCGCAGGCAGAAGGTCAATAATTCCGCCAAAAAAGAATCTGGTTGCAGTTTTGAAATTTATTATTCTTTCAGTAAGGTAAATTGTTATCGGGTTCATGCCAATAACCACGAAGAAGAAAGCCCACTTTTTATATTGCCATACATCTATTATTAGATAGAAGACAGAAAAAAGAAGAAGACTAAGTCCACCTGCAAAGCAAATAAATGAGCTTGTCCAAAGGTTCTTATTGATCGGGAAAACTATGTTCCATATCTTTCCGATTATTATAAGTGCTATTGCCGCTAATACTAAATAAAGTACTTTGCGGACAGGTTTATCATTAAGATATTTTGATATTAAGAATTCTCCTGTGAACATACCAAGTAATGGAGTTCCTATGGCAGGTATAGTACTGAGGAATCCTTGTGGAGTGTAATTGCCCATATAAAGCTTGCCTGGCATAAGAAGACGATCTATATAACCGGCAAGGTTACCTTCCTGAGAAAAGACATCTGATGAACCCAGGTCATGTGCAGGGAAAAGAAGCAGTAAGAGCCAGTACCCAATCAGGAGGCCCCAGAACCATATAATACGTGACCTGAGTTTTGTATTCATGAAGATAAGAGCTGCAAACATCCAGGCGAGACCTATTCTTCCCAGAACACTACTATACTGCAGACTCTCAAAATTGAATCTTACTCCATTAACATATAGGATGCCCAAAAGAACCAGGATGAATGCACGACTTATTATTTGTTTATATATCGACTTTTCACTTTCATTCATTGCTCTCCTTTTAGCCAGAGAGAATGGGAATGATATTCCTGCAATAAAAAGAAAGAGCGGAAATATCATATCATAAAAATGAAATCCATGCCAGGCGACATGATGAAGCTGAGTTGCCCACCACCGAAAAACTGGCCAGCCCGTTAGTGTGGCCAGACCAATGAAAATGCCTTCTCCTCCAATGATCCAGAACATATCGAATCCTCGTAAAGCATCAAGAGAATATAGTCTCTTGTTGGTCGATTTTTCCTGGGTATCCATTTTATAAAATCTTCAACGCTCACTGAATAATTGTATTGCCAAGTCTCCCTGAACATTTTATTTTCAGAGTTATACCTCAGGGATTAAAGGCCTTGTAAAAGCTGGATTGGCAAACCTATACTGTTCTTTTCATTCATAAACGGCAGTAAAATTGTTGGTTCACCGCTGAGGCAACTCCTTCTGCCTGACTAGAAGGCAAAAGGAGATTTGACTTAGTTCACTCTTAAATGCAGGAATATTTTATTCTCAATTAAGTTTCACCTCAGCCAATACCGGAAGATGATCTGAAGGATAGAAGAGACCAAATGAATCAGACAAATGAGCATACCTCAGAACAGTAACATTCTCATTGATAAAAATAAAGTCAATTTTTCTGGTCAATACTTTTACATTAAACCCACCACTTGTTCCCTCAGGTCCATAGGGTGGTGTAAGTGATTTATCCATAGCATCATTTAATTCTTTTAAAATTAGCTGAATAGGGATAGAATTTTTTGCACAATTGAAATCACCTGTAAGAATTAAAGGAAGGTTTTCCTTATTTATTTCTTTAATTGATTTTAAGATAAGTTTTGCTGATTCTTCACGAGCTATTATACCTCTATGGTCAAAATGTGTATCAAAAACATAAAAGCTTTTTTTGGTAACCTTGTCTTTTAATTTAATCCATGTAACGTCTCTGATGTCGGAGGGTGCATCCCAGCCCAATCCTGGTTTATCGGGATGTTCATTCAACCAAAACATACCATCATTTAACTTCTCGAATCTTGATTTTCTGAAAAAAATCGCCATATATTCACCTGCTGTTTTACCGTCATCACGTCCTACACCAACATGATCAAATTCAGGTAAGCTGCTTTCCAAATCATTCATTTGTTCAGTAAGAGCTTCCTGAACATTAAAAATATCAGCCTGATGAAATTTTAGGAGAGCTGCTACTTTATCTTTTCTAAGAGCCCAGACATTGACACCATCTTCTGGCGTATTCATTCTTATGTTATAAGTAATCACAATGAATGGGTTGTCCTTCTTTTCTTGTCCCAAAGAGGTATTGATAAAAGAAAATGCCAATATCAATCCAAGGATCAAAACAGAAAATATTTTCGATTTTTTCATTTGAATTATTTTTTTAATAAATTTATTGATATAAAGCAACCCTGTTAACCTTTTGTAACAGGGTTGCTTTTCAACATTCTCTTTAGGCAAGCTAAAACTTAATTAGAAATTCTATAT
>JBBRSO010000175.1:0-5642 GCA_038245405.1 Bacteroidales bacterium | reverse complement strand
TACCCATCATTTATAAATTATCGTGTATTTCGAGTTTCAAATTTACTATTAATGAAATTGTGCTTCCGGTACTAAAAGATGTAATTGTAAACATTTTTTTCGTGGTTTTCAACATGTTATTAACATGAATAAATTCTCTTTTGAAATTATATATAACTGATAAAGTGATATTTAGATATTTAAAAAGATTTTAGTATTGATGACAAATACATTGGGCAACTTTGATAATCAGTCTCATAACAAGAGATGAGATGAAAAATGACTTTCCACTGAAAATAACAGATCTTTTCAGCATCTTTGTCTGCCCACATAACAAAATTTTATGGATATCGATCGGAAGGAATGGATGGTAATTGTAAATCCAAACGCTGGAAAAGGGAAAGGCAAGAAAGACTGGGAGAAAATTTCTGTACTCCTGAAAAATGAAAATTTACCCTTCATAGCAAGGTTCACGGATAAGAAAGGCCATGCAATAAATATTACTCTTGAAGCTATTTCTTCAGGATACAGGAAATTCATTACAGTTGGCGGTGACGGTACTCTCAACGAGGTAGTAAACGGCGTATTTACAAATAGTGTCTGTAAAACCACCGATATCGTTCTCTCATTGATCCCCGTTGGAACAGGAAATGACTGGGGCAGAATGTTCGGAATCCCGACCGATTATGAAAAGGCAGTAAAGATTATTGTCGAATACAAGACAATGCTCCACGATATAGGTCTGGTAAGCTATTACAACGGCACAGAAAAAAAGTTAAGGTATTTTATCAACATAGCAGGACTGGGTTTTGAATCTGTTGTAGTTAAGAAAACCAATGATCAGAAAGACCAGGGACGCGGCGGAAAACTGATCTATTTCTATAATCTGTTAACCAGTCTTCTTGCTTATAATAACGTAATGTCAGAAATCACCATTGATGATGAGGTTACTCATGCTGACATCTTTTCACTCAATGTGGGCAACGGACGATATTGCGGTGGTGGTATGAGGCAGACACCCGGGGCGCTTCCCGACGACGGCTTGTTCGATGTGACAATAATTAAAGGAATGGGCAAATTTGAGATAATCAGAAACCTCAAAATCCTCTATGACGGAAAAATCCTTCAACATCCTAAGATTGACGGTTATAAATGCAAAAACGTTAAAGTGAAATCGGAAGCTGTGATGTTTGCAGAAGCTGATGGCGAGTCCCTGGGTCAGACACCTGCTGAGTTTAGCATCATCCCTGCTGCGATTAAAATTGTATATGGCACAAAGATTATTCCGTAAGCATTATCTCAAATAGTTTTGGCCACAGTTTGCCTGTAACAAAGATTCTTTTTGAAGAACTGTCGTAGGCGATACCATTCAGAACATCAGTATCCGGCGTTCTATCCGCTTTTGAAAGAAGATCTTTCAGATTTATATATCCCAAAACTTTTCCGCTCACCGGATCAATCCTTGCTATAAGGTCTGTCATCCAGATATTTGCCCATATCTCTCCATCTATATATTCCAGTTCATTTAGCTTGTCTACCGGCTTTTTATTATCATAGACTTCAATCTTTGATACTACTGTAAACATATCGGGTTCAAAGAAATAGAGGACATTTGATCCATCGCTCATAACAATTTTATCCTTCATGGTAGTTAAGCCCCAACCTTCGGTTGAATAGTAAATCTTGTTTATAAGCTTAAAATCTGACTTATTATATACAAAACCTACCTTACTCCTCCAGGTCACCTGAAATATCCTGTCATTATACAGAGTGATCCCTTCTCCAAATAATGAATTATCCAGATCATGCTGTCTGATAACTTTCCCCGTCTCAAGCTCCTCCTCTCTGAGTGTCGATCCTGTCTCCTGTCCGGTGCCTTCATATAATTTACCTGCATCGAAAAATAGACCCTGGGTGAATGCATTCTTGTCGTGTGGATATGCATGAACGATTTTATATCCGTACATCTTAGGAGTCAGATCAGAATAGATGATCATGAATCGTGTAAAAGTATTTTTAGGTTTTCCATCCTTGTATGCTGTCACCTTCAGCGATTTCCTGCCTGTTGTGACCGTGAAAGAAGAAGGTATGGTATACTCCCACGGCTCTGATTTTACAGAATTCACATACTTCCCGTCAAAAAAAATTGTGACAGAGTCGGGGAGTTTATTTTTATCCTTCGTGCCGAGATTAACCTTTATAGACTCGTGAAGCTTAAATCCGGTATTCTCTTCGGGGGAGATAATTTTTATAATCTGCACCGCAGGCTCTACATTTTCGGAAGGAGCCGGCTGACTTACCGGCTCATTTATATTTCCCGAACGTCCTGAACATGAGATGGTCCAGTTAAGCAGCAATATTAAAGACAGAGGAACAAGAAATTTGGGGTAATCCGATGACATATGCTTAATGTTAAGAGTTGAATAATCGCTTAAAAAGACTTTTTCTTCCTGCAGCAATTCTTTTCTCAGCTTCCTTTTGATCCAATTCATATGGTGTAAGTATTTGCCATACTCCACTCCATCCAGGAAAACCGCCTATATTTTTGTCGTCGATATAGATGTCGGCATCTATCTTACGACTTATAGTTTCGTCAAAAATCTCTTCGGGATAGTTTTTATTAACTGCGTAAAATTCAATTCCGTTCTTTTTGCAAAATTCAACAGCTTCCTCAAGCTCTTTACCCGCCCTGAAAGTCCACAATATCAGTCGGGCACCAAGCTTCTCCAGTTCTTTAAGCGTCTGAAATGCAAAAAGTTTTTCTTTGCCTATTGCCGGATACTCATGATCCACAATGGTTCCATCAAAATCTACTGCGATCTTTATACCTGTAAAGTCAGCCATTTTTATAATTTGATACAAATTTAATAATAAATGAACATAGAATATTTTAATAAAACGTCACTAAAGCCTGGCTTACAAAATTAATCTTAAATTTACTCCCATCAGACTTATCAGGATCATTACATATGAAACATATTCCAAATTCAATAACATCATTGAATCTGCTTTGCGGATTTATAGCAATAATTTTCGCAGCCAATAGCAATCTTGTAACTGCCTCATGGTTCATTCTCGCGGCAATGATCTTTGATTTTCTTGATGGTTTATCCGCACGGTTACTCAAGGCCTATTCGGATATTGGAAAAGAACTCGACAGTCTTGCAGATGTAGTGAGCTTCGGTGTCGCACCCGCGTTAATCCTTTATCATCTTCTCAGCAATTCTATTCCATCAGGCACTGTGGATCCTGATTTCCTTAGAACTATAATTATAATGGTTATTCCGGCAATTATGCCTGTGTGCGGCGCCATTCGTCTTGCAGTATTTAACCTCGACTCAACACAATCAACCACATTCAGGGGATTGCCTATACCTGCTAATGCCCTGTCTGTGATTTCAATTGTTATTGCAGCACATTATTCCGGATCTGAAATGATCGCCACATTTATGCATACCCCTGCTTTAATAATATTACTTACAATTATATTGTCGTTATTAATGGTAAGCCGGATACCATTAATATCACTAAAAGTAAAAAATCTTAAGTTCAGGGGAAACGAAGGAAGATATATACTTATAGGGCTGGTGCTTATTAACTTCCTCATATTCGGCCCTATTGCAATTACTTTAATTATTCCTCTTTACATTGTCGCATCCGCACTGTCACTACTCTTCCTTCTCCGATGATTTCTTTTCATAAACTGAAACGGCATACTGAATAATAATCCAGCATAATAATACGAATGCAGGTAATATGAGATATTGAAGAATTTGGCTCAGATACATATCTTTTAGTTTTTATTTTTTTATTTACCCTATCGCCGCTTCTCCCTCTCTCCCCTTCGCTCTCTCGCCGTTGGGCCATTGCGTCTTTGTGCCATTGCGCCCTTAATACTTATGATCCCCTGAATTCATCTCTTCTTCTGTAATTTTGTCCTTATTCATTGCTTTCCAGGCATACCAGATATAAATCAAAACTACTGGTAAAATAAATGAAACATACATCATGGTTTTCAGAGTGAACTTACTTGATGAAGCATTGACAATTGTCAATGAGCTCTGAAGGTCGTGGGTTGATGGATAGAAAGATGTTCCGTTGAATCCGGCAATCAGGAACAACGCAAAAACAGCCAGTACTGTTCCTCCGCCTGTAAACCAGATCCCATTTTGGCTTTTCTTTAAAATTGTTGTGGCAATTCCGGATAAAACACCTAATACTCCAGTCAGAAAGATTATCAAAACAACCGGCATCTGAAGAAGATTATGCAAATATTTAAATTTCTCAAGTGATATCGTGCCGGTTTCCGGATCAGCCGCATAACCATTTGATAAAAGCAATGAGATCACAAAGAACAGGAAGAAAACGAGAAAGGGAACAGAATTGTAGATGAGAGCTTTTACAGATCTGTTTTTAAGTTCCTCATCATCAATTGTGTTTATTATATAAAGAATTCCATTTACCCTTGCAAGAAATAATACAGCAAAACCAAGTGCCAGATTCCGGATGTTCAGTAAAGCTTCAAGACCGTACCAGGTTGTCGCCCAGTGAACCTGGTTCATATCGTTCAGTGTGAACATAGCTCCTGTGAAGAATGTTGCAACCGCCACGCCTATCAGGAATGGACCTAACGATCCGTTCAGAAACAGAAAAAGATCGAATGTTTTTTGTCCGAGAACATTATTCGGCTTTGATCTGTATTCATAAGCGATAGCCTGTATTATGAAACTGAAGAGTATTGCTATCCATACCCAGTAGGCACCTCCGAAGCTTGTAGCATAAAACAGGGGAAATGAGGCAAAAAAAGCACCTCCAAAAGTCACCAGAGTTGTGAAGGTAGTTTCCCACTTACGCCCTAGTGTGTTAATGATCATTGTTTTATGACTAATATTTCCGGGGAGTGAATAAATTATACTCTGTCCTCCCTGTACAAACATAAGGAAGACGAGAAGACTGGCTAATATTGAAATAATCACCCACCAGTAATGCTGAAGAAAAAGCTGAGATATCATTGCAGTCGTATTCATAGCTTTCTAGCGTTTTGATCCTAATTTAATCTGTTTTATCATAATGGATATCTCCGAGATCAGCAATGCGGTGAACATTACGGCGAAGAGGATGAATGTCGTAATAACAGAACCGGTCGTTATCTGTGAAACAGCTTTTGACACCGTCATAAGGTCCTGAATGATCCATGGCTGACGTCCTACTTCAGTGAGTATCCAGCCGAGTTCACTGGAAAAGAAAGGCAATGGAACAGACAGAAGCGCAGCCCATAAGAACCACTTATTTTTTGTGATTGTACCCTTAAAAATCAGATAAAGAGCGAGAGCGAAAATCAGGATAAAAAGGAAACCGAGTACTACCATGAGGTGGAACGAATAGAACGATATCGCTACATTTGGTACTACATCCTCCGGTTTATCAATGGAGGCATAACCAAAATATTTGAAATATTTATCATGAAATGCCTGATCTTTAAAAACAGCTTTTAAAGAATCAATCTGCAGGGTATTCTTCTCTGACTGTGCTTTTTTATATGAGACAAGAACATCCCTTGCATAACGGCCGTTTTTCATTTTTTCTGCTGTGGGGATTATGCCATACTTTTCATTTCCTGAAATATGATCTCTTATACCCGGTACATAAGCGTTCTCATCACC
>JBBRSO010000174.1:0-5642 GCA_038245405.1 Bacteroidales bacterium | reverse complement strand
CCTGTGCCTGTCACTTCAAACATCCTCATATTACCGGCATAATCACCGGCAACACCAGTGTGGATATTGAGAACAACTTCAGATCTTGAAAGGAGGTTATACATATTTATCCCATATTGTGGTGTATGATTCAACTTTATAAGTCTTTGAGAATAGTGTTTTACCAGAATCCTGCCATATTCAAAGAGTGAATACTTTTTCGTGATTTTACCCAGCCCGATCTTTTTCAGAAGCTCTGAAAGGAAATATATTGCCTGCTTGGCTCTGATCCTGAAACTTTTTTCAAGTGTCACAAAAAGAGTGATATCAATTTTTTCTTCTATGAGTCTCTCGATCAATTTTATTCTTTCATTATGAAAAGTATCTCCGGTTATAAGCGAACCGGAAAAGGTCAGAATTAAAGGTGTTGAATTTTTATCCTTTTCTAATCGGGAAAGGAGCTGATTATCAAAACCATGATATACCAGATATGCTCTCATGCCTTCCTTTTCCATAGTGTCTTTTAATCCTGGAGTGCAGGTAATGATAAAATCCGCATTCCTAAGTTTATCCAGATACTTATTGGTATAAGGGGCGCAATGATATGCTATTATTAATCTCACCGAATGAATCTGGCTTCTTACCTTTTCAAACCAATCACCATCGAGGTATGTGAGGTTCTCAATCCAAAGGATTTCAGGCTGGAAGGCTCTTGTCTGCTCGAAAAGGATATCAGCAACACTATTGGATACTAACTTGTTTTCGATTTTCCATTTATCCTGTAGAATCTTATCATTCGAAACAATACATCTGGCATCAATACCAAGTTTAATAAAGTTTCTTGTATACGAACCAGCGAATTCAGTTGTATCATTCAATAAAACTTTATAATGATCCTCATAATCCAGATTCAATACCGACGGATTGCTGCGGTAGAATGAGTCCAGCGATCCCGGATACATTGAACTTAGATTCAATAATTTCATAAATCGGTCTGAAGTCTGGTTTTTAGTGAATGTTCGTATCGGGCGATTATAAATATAATGACGGTTGAAAGGACAGTATAGCTTATAATCTCAATTACAACATAAACTTTAAGAAACTCAACAAACCCGAGAGTCTTAAAGAGAAGAAGCGACATTATGGCTACAAAATAGAAGAGCTGGTACATGCTGTAAGTCTTTATCTTCCTCATTGAAACAAAAATTGCCGTGAATGTTGATACAATAAAACTAAATGCGAATGACCAGACGAGTATTTTTGATATTTTCCCGGAAAAGATCCAGGTATCACCGAAAACAAATCTAAATAGAAATTCCCCAAAAAAAGTAATCGCAATTATCTCGGCCAGTGAAATTAATCCTACAATAATCAGCACGGGTCTGAGGTCGGATAATAAACTGGCCTTTCTATTGAATTTTTCAGAAATCCGTTGCAGAAGTACACTTGAAAAAGATGTTGCCACAAGAGCCAGCGGCACAGAAAGGAGTAGCTTGGCAAGGTCAAAAAAGCCTGCTGATTCGGATGAAAAAAATTTATTTATAAAAATTGGCGGTAACATGAAACTGCATGTGCTCATGAAGGCAGGTATCAGGTTAAATTTCGGAAAGTCCTTATATTTTTTAAATACATATTTTAACCTTGGCATACTGATCAATCTGAAAGATAGCCCATTTCTGAATGTTTGAAGCAACACTACGAGAACATTGACAGTCTGCCCACAGATATCACTGTAAATTAATCCATTGTTGTTCTTTAGTAACGCAAAGCTTATTTGGGCTATTCCCTCCGCTCCTCTTCTGCTTAATTTATTTGCAGAGACTGCTAAGAATTTTTGTTTACGAATAAGCCAGTAATTAAGACACTGGTAAGAATTATAAAGGAAAGCGCTTAGTGGAATAATATATAAAAGCCATACAGGGAAAGTCGATGGAAGATTCAGAAACCTGATTATGTTACCCCCCATTAACAATACAACTAAAAAAAGAAGTATATCGAAACAAAAACTAAAAATGAGTGACAATCCCAGCACATTTGCAGATTCTTTGTCGGTTTTTGGCAAGACAATAGCATCGTCATACCGCAGGGAGGACAGCACAATAACTATTCCTATAAGACTCAGGTATACTGAATATATTCCGAATAACTGTGGTGAGAAGAACCGTCGGAGGAATGGTTGCAGAAGAATAGCAATCAACTGGGCCAGAACGGTACCTGAAATCAAGATGGAAGCGCTCCGAAGGATTTCAGATCTGAGCAGGTGATTTGTAAAATATTTGAAATTAAGCTTCAAGCGTTATGGAATATTGGTGGATTGTTCCTTGACATCTTCAAATGGTACTTTTGTATCCACAGCTCTGGTAATCAAATAGAAGATCAAAAGACTCAGAATGAAAGCAGGTATCTGCAGGATTTTTATTTCCCTGTATAATATTATCAGGGCAATAATAAAAAGATTTATGAGAATCAGCGAAAAATTTACTTTTTCATGCGAGAAACCTGCAGTCACTATCCGCTGATATGAATGTTTACGGTGTGCCTCGCTTAGCTTTTCTTTATTTCTCATTCTCCGGAACAAAGTTAATGTGGCATCGAACCAGAAGGGAGAGGTTAGCATTATCCAGTTAAGAATTGAAAACTCAAGAGTATTATGAAAATAAATTCCCATAACCACCAGTATGAATCCCAGCTGTGTGCTTCCGACGTCACCCATGAATATTTTAGCTTTTGGCCAGTTCAGGCATAGGAATCCACCCACACATACAATTAGCAGGATGGTTATAATGTTCCATGACATAATAAAAAGTACTGAAGAAACTGCGATCACTTCCACAGAGGCAAAACCGTCGACTCCATCCATAAAGTTGAAAAGGTTGATAAACCAAACCATTCCAATTATGGCCAGAGGATAAATCAGGTAATTGTAATTAAAATTAAACTGGGGTATTACCAACGGTCTGAGCCCATTCAAAAAGTAAAATGCAAGGATAGCTGTAATGAACTGAACAATCAGGCGAATGCCAGGTCTAAGGCCCTTTAAATCATCGATCAGACTTACTATTGCCAGTATCACACCGCTTAGTAATGCAAGGAAAAGACTCCTTTCGATTATTCCCGCAAAATACAGTACTGATATTCCGGCGAACCAGGTGAGTGTAATTGCTATTCCACCGCCCTTAGGAGTTGGTGTATCATGAAGGCTTCTTTCGTTAGGGATCACCGTCATTTTATTTCTGACTGCGTATCGCATAATCATAAGGGTTAGAACATAAGAAACAATCCCGAGGATTGTGATAACGAAGAGAATAAAGAGGAATTTCAAAATAATCAGGGTTTTCGGGAAGTTAAGATTTTAATTTTTTCTTTGAATCAAGGTAAAAGTTCACTGTCTTTTTAATGCCCTCCTGAGTAGAAAAAGGAGCTTCATAATCAAGAAGTATTCTTGTTTTATTATTATCAAATTCCATTGACCCGAACAATCTGTCGTAATTCGTGGGCAGTAATATTCGGCTCAAATTTAAAAGTAAGCCTGGAACCTTAAAAAGATAAACTTTTTTCCCTAATGATTCTGAGATACAATTAACGAGCTCGGTAGTGGAAAGAGAATAGCGGTCCATTGCTATAAATACTCCTTGTGCCTGCTGCTCAATGATCTTGTCAATATATCCCACCAGATTTTCAACGAATGTGAAATTTCTTCTGTTATCTATCCCTGCAAATGGCAATATGGGCAAAGAATCAACGAGTTTGATAAGACTCATCATATTTGCCCTGACGCCTTCACCATATACCACAGGTGTCCTGATGACTGAGACTATGAAATTACTATCTGACAGACCATTCAGAGCCACTTCAGCTTCATATTTACTCCTGCCATAGAAGTCATCAGGATGACATTCTGAATCTTCGTTCCTTATTACGGAAGAAGGATCTTCTTTCCCATATACTTTAAGTGTACTTAAGAAGACTAACTGGCGGACTCCGGCTTTTTTAGCATGTTTCGCAACATTTAAGCATAAGTCGCGGTTAACTTGGAAATACTCATGTTCACTGATTTTTTTTGATTGATGCACTATTGCTGCGAGGTGTAGGACTACATCAGTTCCACTAAAATCAATTTCTTCAGGTCTGACTTTAATTAATGAGATCTCCCTTGCATTCCTGTTCCGGGAGTATCTAAGAAAATTATTGCCAATAAAACTATTCTGCCCTGTTATCAGGATTGAGCTCATTATTTCTCCTTCCCTCTCTTTTTGTTTCCTGTTAATTCAAAAATTTTCCTGAAATATTTTGAATATATGTAAAGAAAATTTGTTTTTATCCCATTTTCTCTGCAGGCTCTGAGGATTTCTTTGTTTAGAATTATATTGCTCGTAAATGACTTATTGCTGACTCCTCCCCGCCGCATCGACACAAACGGCATTTCCAGATATTTGAAATTTAATTTATTATTGTACAGGAATCTTATCAGCAGTTCATAATCTGCAGCGATTTTATAATCGGTTTTATAATATCCGATTGTTTTGAAGAATTTTCTTCTGACATAGAAACCCGGGTGAGCAGGCATGAATCCGAATTTAAATTTGCCAGGATGGAAATTCTTCGATGAGTAATAACGGAATATGCCATTATTGTCTTTTAAATGGACAAACTTGACATCGCCCAATACAGCATCAACTGATTCATCGGCAAATGTGTCAACTATTTTCTGAATCACCTTCTCGTCACAAAAAAAATCATCTGAATTGAGTATGCCTACGATCTCTCCTGAAGAAAGTTTTATTCCTTTGTTAATAGCGTCATAGATTCCTTTGTCGGGTTCCGTAACGAATTTTGATATCCTGTTACCAAAAGAATTTATAACGTCAATTGTGCCATCTGTGGAGGCGCCATCAATAATAATATATTCAATGTGTGGATAAGTCTGATTCAAGACTGAATTCACAGTATCAGAAATAGTTACTGCACTGTTATGTGACACTGTAATGATCGAAACTAAGATATTTTCCAAAGAGAACCAGGTAGATTATGCGACAAAGCAATATTCATACTCAAATATCATCGATATTCAATTCTATTTTCTTCTGAACAGAATGAATAAAAAATGGAAGAATGGCAAAGAAACCCATTATTGGGGGGTCAAATGGACTTCCTCCACTGAAAAAAGAAAAGAAAAATGTAATTAAGAAGAAAATAAATAATAGCGGATATTCTTTAATATATTTTAGATAGTAGTGGAAAACCTTAAATAAATAGAAACCATAAATAATTAATCCAAAAATACCTGAATACAATAGTATAGACAGGAATGGATTATGAGGCCAGTCGCTTGCTGTTTTATCTTTTAAAAAATAAAAGCCATACCAGTTTAAAAAGTTAAACCCACCGCCTAATATTTTATGTGGCAGACTTAATTCCTGAGAATAAATTTTCAAGCCAAATTTCCACCGATGGGAACGACTTGAAAAGAAATCTCCAGAAGAATCATAGGTTTTTGTTAGTTTCACAGGAGAATGATATGTTGTGTCTTCGATAAAAAGATGAGATAACCGGATTTTAAATGAAGAGAGCAGATAAGGATTTGATCGGTTAAGAAAACTTAATGTGTGAGGTAAATAAAATACTGATGATACTAAAGGCTTTGTTAGAATAGCTGTCTTCTG
>JBBRSO010000173.1:0-5687 GCA_038245405.1 Bacteroidales bacterium | reverse complement strand
CCACTGGTGATCACCAGGTCGCCCGGTTCGAGTCCATCTTTAATAGAAAGCGTGGAGCTGTTCTCAAATTCAACGGTAACATATTTCCATATTGCCAGTGAATCCTGACGCACGAAGATCACATCCTTGCCCTGGCGTATAACAAGGGCTTCTTTCGGAACAACCAGTCTGCCAGGGACAGGCTTTCTGATAATGACCTTTACGTTCATCCCATCGATAAGCTTACCGTTATTGTGAAACTTAGCCGTAACCTTTATCATCCCGTTTTCATCAACCTGAGGATTAATATTTGAGATGGTTCCCCTGATCTGAAGACTGTCATTTGTGAAAGGGACAATGGCAACGGGCATGTTAGTATTCAGAAAGCCATATTCCGATTCGATTATATTGAATCTGACCTCCATGATCTCATCGAAAAAAACCGAACACAGGCTCTTGTAGTTCTCGCTGGGGTTCCATTGTTTGGCTTCAAGGTTTGCAACAATGCCACTAAGAGGAGCATAGATCCGTGTATTATTAAAATTATATTCTGCAACAGAAAGGGCTGTGATGGCATCGTTCAAACCGCTTCTTATTCTTGATATTTTTATTTTTGCATGAGAAAGGATTGTTGTATCGCTGGTTGAGAAGTTACCAAGCAGATCATCCTTGAAGCTTATCTCGGCTTTTTCAAGACCCTGTTGAGCCTGAAGCAGTCTGGTCTTATAATCGAAGTCATCAATTATTGCAAGCAGGTCACCCGCTTTTACTTTCTGACCGTTCTGGATATTTATCTCTTTTATTATTCCATTTATCTTAAATGGAACAGTAGCTTTTTCAAATGAACAGATCTTCCCATTGCTGATGAGCTCGTGGTAGAAAGTTGATTTCTCAAGTTTAACGGTTTTTACCAAAACTGCCTCGGCATGAGTGGAGAGACGGGCCATCTCCTCGAGGTTATCTGTCTTTTTGGGTTTGCATGAAATGAACATTACTACTAAAAGCAACATCGGAATATTATACCTGAAAGTTGTCATTTCAGTGACTTTATTGAGGTTAGTATTACAGTTTTATAAATATAAAGCAAAATATTCAAAAAAGAGAATTTTTTTGACTAGATGTTTCGTTGAAAAAGTTATTATTCTAATAATATTGATTTTATCGGATTAATAAACTTGAAGATCAGCCGGGTCTTTTCAGTTATTATATCTGCCGTGCCATCCATCTCCTGGATAAAACCAATTTTTCTGTTATAATTTGAATTCATACCATTAATCAGGTCAATCTCAGCAATATAGAATCCTTCAACCGGTACTTGCGATAATGACTTAATTCTTCCTCTTATCATACCGAATTCCATGTAAGGAAATCCTGAGAGTTTAATGTTTACCTGCTGACCCACTTTCACCCTGCCAAGACCTGATACAGGTACGCGGGCTCTGACAATTATCTTACTCCCATCTTCAGGGATAACAGTTGCAAGAATTTCACCGGCTTTTATAACCTGATTCTTATTCCAGAAACTTGTGAAAGTGATCTTTCCCTGAATAGGACTCTCAATCACATACTTCTCAACCCACTGGTCAATAGCCACTTGCAGTAATTGTGATGCTTCATCGAGATCAAGCCGGTACTTATGTGTCTCTTTTTCAAACTGGACCTCAAGATCGAGCCGGGTCTCCTTCATTCTCAGAATGGCAGATTCATTACTTTTTATCGACGCTTTAAGGGAACTGAACGCTGATTCTCTCTGAAGAAGAACCTGTTTTGATTTTTCAAGTTCACTAATCGAAATCGAAAGACTGCTTTTTAGTAATGAGTCACGTTCGTAGCTATGCATTTGTAATCTAAGGTCCTCTTCCGATAATCGTTTCTGAGTCATAAGCTCTGTAGTATATTCTTCCTGTTTGAATATCTGTTTATCAAGCAGTACAAGTTTTGACGGGATATAGGCCTGTTTCAGATACTCACTTAGTTGTTCCCAGGTTGTACCAAAACGTGTAAAGTAGCTTTGGATCTCTCCCAGTGATAAATCTGAAGGAAGCTCCTGAGTTGTAATAATATTATGCCAATCAGAGCCTCCTTTAAGTGAATCCAAAAAGGAATCAATAGTAATTACATCCTGATAATGTGCCGGATTTTCAATAAGAGCAACAGGTTTCTTTTCATTCACAATCTCTTCATTACTGACAAACAGTTCTGTTATTTTACCTCCTGACTTTGATACCAGTGAAGCGGGGGAGTTAAAAGTTGTGATTGTTACAGGCGCTGTAACCAAAACCGGGTATCTGATAAAGAAGCTGACAGAAACCAGGATAATGATTATTGCGAAAAAGAGAAGGAGCCCCCATCTTAGGAAGCTTCCCGGAATTTCAGACATTACCTCCTGTAACTCCGGGCTTTGGATTTCCTGTTTGTTTAATTCGGCCATAGTTATATTTTGTCGTGCCGGTCGTGCAAGCCATGCAAGTCGTTCAAGTCCTGAATTCAAAATGACCTGCAAGACCTGCTGGACCTGCAAGACCTGCAAGACATTATCCTCCCAGCTCCAGCTGATCCTTCACCAGATTGAAATACGCGCCTTTCTTTTCAACAAGTTCTTTATGTGTTCCAACCTCAACAACCTCACCTTTCTCCAGTACAACAATCTGATCAGCATTTTTAACTGTACTCAAACGATGTGCAACCACCACAACTGTTTTTCCTTTAAAGAAATTGCCAAGGTTTTCCATTATAGTTTTCTCGTTCCTGGCATCGAGGGCATTTGTTGCTTCATCGAAAAAGATAAAATCAGGTTCTTTGTAAACTGCCCGTGCAATGAGGATCCGTTGTTTCTGACCAGTGCTCAGACCATGACCATCGTTACCTATTTTTGTATTGTACCCGAGAGGCAGGCTCTCAACAAACTCTTTTATGTTTGCCGTCTCGGTAGCCTTGTCAATCTTTTCTTTATCAGGTATTTCATCGATTAGTCCGATGTTACCTGCAATTGAATCAGAAAAGATAAATCCCTCCTGCATAACAACACCGCACTTTTTGCGCCATTCCGACTGACTGAACCGGGATAACTGTGTACCGCCGAGAAGGATATCGCCCTTGCCGGGATTATAAAAACCCAGAAGAAGCTTAATAAGTGTTGTTTTTCCGCTACCGCTTATACCTACAATAGCAGTTATCTTTCTGGCGGGTATTACAAGAGAAATATTATTCAGAACCTTTTCTGAATTTGGACCTTCGTACTGAAACAGAAGGTTTTTTATTTCAATATCCTTATCGGGGGGGATATCTTTTATCTTATCATCTTCAGGTTTCTCCTCATCTTCCCTGTCGTGGATCTCACCTAAACGTTCGAGGCTGATCCGGGCATCCTGTGCTGCCTGGGTGAAACCTATAAATTGCTGGATCGGTGCATTTAACTGACCTATAATATATTGCACTGCCATCATCATACCGAGGGTCATTTCTCCTTTAATAACAGCCTGGGCAGAAAGGAAGGAGATAAAGATATCTTTTGCCTGGTTTATAAGAGTAGCGCCAAGTTGTTGGTTCTGATTGAGCATCATGCTTTTAAGACTTACCTTAAAGAGTTTTATCTGGATCCTTTCCCATTCCCATCGTTTTTGTTTTTCACAACCGTTGAGTTTAATCTCCTGCATACCGGTAACAAGCTGAACTATATTGCTCTGGTTGGCAGCGCTCTGCTGGAATCTTTTGTAATCGAGTTCTCTTCTGCGTTTCAGAAAGAGAACTACCCATCCAATATAAAAGGCACTACCAAGGAAAAATACACCAAGAATACCAATGTTATAAGTAGCCATTATTATTGTGTACATAACAAGGGTAACTACGGCAAAAATAATACTGATTAGAGAATCAGTAAGAAATGATTTGATTCTGTTATGGTCGCCAATTCTCTGCATAATATCGCCAATGAGCTTTGTATCGAAGAAGGATATTGGCAGCTTCATTAACTTTATAAGAAAATCAGAGATAAGAGAAATGCTGACCCTGCTTGTGATATGAAGACTTATCCAGTTACGAAGAAGCTCGTTGGCAGTCTGGCTGAGAGTCAGAATAAGTTGAGCAACAAGAACCACTATAACAAATGAAATGTTGCTGTTACCGATACCGGTATCAACAAGCGACTGAGTTAGGAAAGGGAAAATGAGGCTTATTATGCTGGCAGTAAGCATACCGAGCATAAGCTGAAGGATAAATTTGCTATAAGGTCTGATATAATTAAGCAGATAGAGGAATTTTAGCTTCCCTTTTTCCTCTCCCTCCTGCAGGTAAAAATCGGGTGTGGGTTCGAGGAGTAAAGCCGTACCCTCCTGAATACCTTCGCTTTTTGTACTGTACCAGCATTTAAGAAATTCTGATTCGGAGTAAGTTAGTAAGCCAGCAGCAGGATCTGCGATTAGAACCTCATCCCCAGCCCTTCTCCAACGGGAGAAGGGGGTAAATCCCTTGCTCTTCCGAATTTCGTAAACTACAACAAAATGCCTCTGGTTCCAATGTACAATACAAGGAAGCGGAACTTCATCGCGGAGTTGTTCCCAGCTTAGGCGATAACCTCGTGTACGAAAACCGATGCTTTCAGCAGCATCGCTGATGCCTAACATTGAAACACCGGAATTGGAAATATAAGATTTTGTTCGAAGAGTCTGTACTGAATAACTTTTCCCATAGTATTTTGCGACCATGCGAAGGCATGATGGACCACAATCCATAGAATCAAGTTGCTTATAAAATGGGAATCGCCTCATGGTTGTTTGTCACATAACATGACACAAATTGGGTCTCCCAATCGCTATCTCATAATTTGATGGGGAAGGACAAAGCCACTGATAAACACAATTATTACAAGGCTTCAGATTTCTTATACTTAACCAACTTTCACCATTCAAAATTTCCGAATAAATAATTTCATATAAAGAAGAATTCTTAATGTTCCCAAGTTTACATCGATTTACATTGGCATAAACATCGCCATTACTCATCAAATTTAATTTACCAAAATCATTTGAATTAAAAGACATTCGTAAAAATATATCTTTTTTTGAAGAAGGTAATGATAATATTGATTCCTGGTCAAGAAATACATTCTGCTGAAAAAAATCTTCATTTGAACCCATAAAGATTGGGAATATTGAATATCGTTCAATCATTTCCTTTTTACAGAATGATAATGAATCAGAATATTGAACCCTAGAATTAATTTGAAAGTTTAGATCGAAGTTCAAATTATTTCTTTCTAATAGTTCTAATGATTGAACTAATTCTTTTTTTGAAAAAGAGCCTGGGATAATAACACAGAAAGTACTGTTTGCAGGGATATACCTAATTTTCTTATAATTCTGCAGGATACTTTTGTAATGATTGTATATTTTAGTCTGATAATGTAAATCACATAGAAAAAAACAAAGTTCTTTCCATTTAGTATAACTGAAAACATCCCCTCCTAAGACATTAATTTTATGTAACCCCGATGGCTGAGCACTATGTAATATTTTTTTTAAATGCACTAAATTTAATTCATTAGAGTTTTTAATACAGGTTATTACCTGTTTACTGTTCGTATTGCATGTACGACAATCCGAAGTACAATTACCAGTGATATGGATATTCAACTCATGAAGATAATTTAAAATATTCTGCCCCACCGAGTTTTCCGGATGAAGTTTTAACCGTTCAAAACTTTTCATAAT
>JBBRSO010000172.1:0-5696 GCA_038245405.1 Bacteroidales bacterium | reverse complement strand
TAGACTAACTTTCACGATCAAATTCATAATAAAGTTAAACAAAAAAATTATTATGTCATCTAATATTTCACCGCTAAATTCCTTTTCCTTTAACCGCTATCACAACTGTGAAAAATGCAATCTTCAGGTCGAAGAGAAGTGATTTGTTTTCCAGATAAAAAAGATCATATTCCATCCTCTTGATCATGTCTTCTACATTTGATGCATAACCAAACTTCACCTCTCCCCATGAGGTAATTCCCGGCTTTATCATCTGGAGCCGCTGATACCTTGGCTCGCGCTGTAGAATCCTATCAATGTAAAACTGCTGTTCGGGTCTCGGACCAACAATCGACATGTCTCCTTTTAAAACATTAAATAAATTTGGAATCTCATCGATCTTGTATTTTCTCATAAACCGACCCAATGTGGTAATTCTTTTATCCTCCTTGTCTTTTATCAGAATTATGCCTTCCTCATCACCAAAATGCATAGATCTGAACTTATAAATATAAAATGACTTACCATCTTTCCCTGTTCTCTTCTGGGAATATATTACCGGCCCCTTTCCATCCAGTTTTATGGAGATTGCCAGAAGAAGTATAATTGGCGACAACAAAATGAGACATATTATGGTTACCCCGTATTCTGATATTCTTTTAAGAGATTCGCGGAGGTTCATGTAACTTTATTTATGCTATAAATATACAAAAAGAAATGAGTGTCATTTGGGACTGTTACTGTCTCCATTTTTTATATTTTTGTCGAAATTTGTTTTTGACACGTAAAGTATGACAGACACATTTGAGGCGAAGGGAAAAAGAAAAAAACTTGTAGCTGAGCTTCGGCAAAAAGGAATAATGGATGAAGATGTATTGAGGGCTTTAGATACTGTCCCTCGTCATCTCTTTATGGATCCTGCTTTCTTCAGTCATGCTTATGTAGACAAAGCTTTTCCGATAACTTCCGGACAAACAATTTCACAGCCATATACGGTGGCTGTACAAAGTTCTCTTTTAAAAGTAAAAAAGAGAGATAAAATCCTTGAAGTAGGAACAGGGAGCGGGTATCAGGCCGCAGTCTTGGCTGAAATGGGAGCGAAGGTTTATACCATTGAGCGTTACAGGGAGCTTTATCTGAAAGCACAAAGCATTCTGCTATCACTCGGATATTCGGCTGATTTTTTCTATGGCGATGGATATGAAGGGAAACCACAATACGGTCCTTTTGATGGTATAATAATTACAGCAGCAGCGCAGGAGATTCCTGATTTACTGCTGCAACAACTAAAAATAGGGGGGAGGCTGGTAATACCGGTAGGAGAATCCTCTTCACAGGTGATGACTGTAATCCAACGAACCGCAATTGATACATTTGAAAAATCTGAACATGGGAGCTTTGTGTTTGTTCCTATGTTAAAAGGAACAGTAAAGGGGAATTAGATATATCTCAACAAAACATTATTATTTGGTATGAAAGTTTATAAGTTTGTTTTTTCTCCCATCCAGGTAAACACCTACATACTCGCTGAAGACTCAGGCAATTGTGCTATAATTGACTGTGGCTGTTATGACAAGGAAGAATCAGACGATCTTACAAAGTTCATTGAGGAAAAAGGTCTTAAGCCTGTGGTGCTGCTCAATACTCACAGCCACCTCGATCATATTTTTGGGAATAAATTTATTCTCGAACACTACGGATTGAGAGCTTATGCAAGCGAATCAGATGAGATGAACAGAATAACTGCTCCGAATCATGCGATGATGTTCGGGCTGAGTATGGAGGAACCACCCAAACCGGAGGAATTTATTTCAGATAATCAGGTTATTACTTTTGGTAATACAAAACTACTGGCGCTTCATGTACCGGGACATACAACAGGGAGTATTGCTTTTTACAGTGAAGCAGACAATTGTGTGTTTACCGGCGATGCTCTTTTTGCAGGAAGCATTGGCAGAACAGATTTACCGGGAGGTAATTATGAAATACTTATGAACAGTATCAGAAATAAACTTTTTGTTCTGCCGCCTTCAACTGTTGTGTATCCCGGCCATGGAGAGAAGACTACGATAGATAATGAAATAAAGACCAACCCATACTTCTCATCCTGATATGATTTAAATCCTTTTAAAAATGCAATCTAAATCTTAATATTATTGTTTGATTTTTTATTCCATTTGAATATTTTGATTTGTTTTTCAATCTGTTGAAATAATTAGTTAGACAGAATACCTTTTATTGATTTTAAAAACATATTATATGCCATCAGATAAATTTGTTAATAGACATAACGGTCCGCGTGAACAGGATCTGCCTCAAATGCTTAAGACTATCGGAGTCAAATCTCTCGATGAGCTCATTGATAAAACTGTTCCAGCAGAGATAAGGCTTGAAAAATCATTGCGACTACCTGAAGCGATGAGTGAAGTTCAATATCTTAATCATATCAGGTCACTTGGGAAAAAGAATAAAATGTTCAGGTCATTCATCGGTCAGGGATACTATGGTGTAGCTCCTTTGTCGGTAGTCACCCGGAACGTGCTTGAGAACCCGGCATGGTATACTTCATACACTCCCTACCAGGCAGAGATTTCGCAGGGTCGCCTGGAAGCACTACTGAATTTTCAGACTATGATCATTGAAATGACAGGTATGGAAATTGCCAACGCGTCACTTCTCGATGAGTCAACTGCTGCAGCTGAAGCGATGATAATGATGTATAACGCAAGATCGAGAGCATCAGTAAAAGCAGGAGCAAATAAGTTTTTTGTAGACGATGATATTTTTCCTCAAACACTCGATGTGATAAAAACAAGATCGAAGCCTCTTGGTATCGAGCTTGTAATTGGCAAGTATACTACAGCTGTTTTTAATGAATCATATTTTGGCTCGTTTATACAATACCCTGCTGCATCGGGACTTGTAAGAGATTATAAAACATTTGCGGAGATGGCTCATTCATCAGGTGTTCTTGTGGGAGTTGCCGCAGATCTTCTGAGTCTTGCTATATTAACACCTCCCGGAGAATGGGGCGCCGACATCGTTGTTGGATCCTCTCAGAGAATGGGTCTTCCAATGAGTTTTGGCGGACCCCATGCCGGTTTTTTTGCCACTAAAGATGAGCTCAAAAGAAGTATGCCCGGAAGAATAATAGGCATATCGGTAGATGCCCAGGGAAACATGGCCCTCAGAATGGCGCTTCAAACAAGAGAACAGCACATCAAACGTGAACGAGCCACTTCAAATATCTGCACCGCTCAGGCTCTATTGGCAACTATGTCAGGAATGTATGCTCAATATCATGGTCCGGAAGGACTGAGGGATATTGCCAGAAATATACACAATGCTGCCTGCACCATAAATTATAATCTCAGGGAATCGGGCATCAGACAATTGAATTCAGTTTTCTTCGACACTCTGAAAATTATTCCGGGAAATGGCGTATCTGTTGATACTATAAAAGCACTTGCTCTGGAAGCTGAAATGAATTTCTATTACCCCGATGATAACTCTGTTATTGTTAGTACCGATGAGGTGACTACAATCAGGGAAATAGAAACGATCGTAAATATTTTCAGAAAGGCTGCCGGACTGGACAAATTAATGATACGATGCTATTGCAATTGTGATATAATTGAAGACAGGTTGCTCAGGATTACTCCTTTCCTGCAAGGGGGCACATTCAACAGGTATCATAGTGAAACAGCGATGATGCGCTATATAAAAATGCTTGAACGGAAGGATTTTTCGCTCACCCAAAGTATGATTCCTCTGGGTTCATGCACGATGAAGCTTAATCCCGCCAGCTCGCTTTTTGCAATGAGCTGGCCTGAATTTGGGAATATACATCCTTTCGTACCCCGTGATCAGGCGCTGGGGTATTATCAGATTATGGATGAACTTGGTGAAGCCTTAAAAGAAATTACCGGTTTTTCTGCAATCTCATTTCAGCCAAATTCAGGGTCAGCCGGTGAATATGCAGGATTATTGCTGATCCGCGAGTATCATATCACAAGAGGTGAACAAAACAGGGATATAATTTTAATACCAGCTTCGGCTCATGGTACTAATCCGGCAAGTGCCGCAATGGCAGGAATGAAAATACTCGTAGTGGATTGCGATGGATGCGGAAATATTTGTGTTGACGACCTGAAGAAAAAAGCTGAAGAAAACAAGGCAATTCTTGCAGGTTTAATGATAACATACCCATCCACACACGGAGTTTATGAATCTGGTGTTATTGAAATGTCGGAGGTTATTCATGCAAATGGCGGACTGGTTTATATGGACGGAGCCAATATGAATGCCCAGGTTGGTTTAACAAATCCCGGACATATCGGCGCCGATGTTTGTCATCTTAATCTGCACAAAACATTCTCAATACCTCATGGTGGCGGAGGACCTGGTATGGGGCCTATACTAGTGAATGATAAGCTTGCTGAGTTCCTTCCTTCACATCATTTTGTAAAAACAGGCGGCAGCCACGGAACCTCTGCAGTTGCAGGCGCTCCATTCGGAAGCGGACATATTCTGACGATATCCCATGCTTATGTTATGATGATGGGATCGTACGGCCTTACTCTGGCAACAAAATATGCAATACTTAATGCAAATTATATTGCTAAATCACTAAAAGGAGTATACAAAACTCTTTATTGCGGATCGGAAGGTTTTGTTGCACATGAAATGATATTAGATTGCAGGAACTTTAAAACAGAAGCCGGAATCACAGAGGCTGATATTGCAAAAAGGTTGATGGATTATGGTTTCCATGCACCTACACTCTCATTTCCTGTTCACGGAACCCTTATGGTTGAGCCCACGGAATCAGAACCACTTGAGGAACTCGATAAGTTCATTACTGCTATGAAGGCGATATGGAATGAGATTGAAGATATTAAAAACGGAAAAGCAGATAAAGACGATAATGTACTGCGCAATTCACCTCATACAATGAAGGTAGTTACGGCAAATGAGTGGAATCATCTGTACGACAGACATAAGGCAGCATTTCCGCTCAACTGGGTAGCAGAAAATAAATTCTTTCCTGCAGTGGGTCGCATTGACGATGGGTTTGGTGACCGTAACCTGGTGTGCACCTGTGATTCAATTGATGCACTCCGGCAGGAGTTATTGTTAAAAAGCGAGAATGAGTAGTTTTGTGATTAAATAATTATATTCGGCTTATATTATTCAATCTAAATGAGAATATTAATTTCATTCCTTTTAATTGCACTTTTAGCAATATCCTGTGGTACAGGCGGCTCTAATAAACCGGCTCCAAAAACAGATCCAACGATGGAAAAAAACTATCCTGTAAAATTGATTACAGTCGATCCCGGCCATTTCCATGCAGCGCTTGTGCAGAAGATAATGTATGATGACGTTTCTCCCACAGTATATGTATATGCTCCTTCTGGTATTGACTGCCAGCAGCATCTCGAAAGAGTGAAATTATATAACACCCGGCCGGTTAATCCAACATCATGGAATGAAATAGTTTATACTGGTCCCGACTTCTTTGAAAAAATGCTTTCAGAGAAAGCGGGTAATGTTATTGTTTTATCGGGAAATAACAGGAAAAAAGCAGAATATATCACAAAGTCTGTCGGCGAAGGGTTCAATGTACTTTCTGATAAGCCGATGATCATCAGTCCCGAAGATTTTCCTGCTCTCCAAAACGACTTCAAAACCGCAAATGAAAAGGGTGTTCTTCT
>JBBRSO010000171.1:0-5699 GCA_038245405.1 Bacteroidales bacterium | reverse complement strand
CAGACCGGGACTTTGCCTCTGGCTTCCTTCAGATTCCACCTCGCGATGGACACCCTTGCCTTTGGCTAACGCTTCCCTCTGTCAAGGTGCGTTCGGGACTTTCACCCTATAGTCATCGCCCATGCCGGGCGCACTAAAAAAAGGAAATCGTTGCCACGATTTCCTCAAAAAACATCAATTTGATATTTTTTAACTAAACCTTACAAATTTATGAAAAAAAACAAACCTTTCCGGGAATTGGCTTATCGTTCCCTGAAAAAAACCCTACTAATTATGCGTATTTCTATTTTTCTTATGATTCTTGGAATACTGCAAGCACACGCGATTGATTCCTACGCGCAGAAGACACGACTTTCAGTTGACTTTACTAATACAGAACTAATAACAGTTCTTGACAGTATTGAAAACGAAAGTGATTTCTACTTTTTATACAATGAAAAACTGCTTGATACCAAAAGAACAGTAAGTATAAAAGAAGAAAATCAATTGGTTTCAACAATTTTGGAGAAACTATTTACCGGTACAGACATTAATTATACCATTATTGACCGAAAAATTATTCTTGCCCCTAGTTACCTCAATGATAAATCACAACCACAGGAAAAGAAAATAACCGGTAAAGTTGTCGACAAGGCTGGCGATCCAATAGTAGGAGCTAATGTAGTTGTTACTGGTACAACCCAGGGTGCAATAACTGATATTAATGGTAAATACAGTATAAATCTGCCTCAGGACGCAAAGAGTCTTACATTTACATTTATAGGAATGCAACCTCAGGAAATTAGTATTGGAACTAAGGTGCAAATCGATGCAACTTTGGTTGAGTCAGCAATTGGACTTGAAGAAGTTATAGTAGTTGGATATGGTACTCAGAAAAAAGTGAATCTCACCGCTGCAGTCGACCAGGTAACTAATAAAACGCTGGATAATAGATCAGTACCTAACCTTACTCAAGGACTTCAGGGAGTTATGCCCAACCTAAACATCACCCTTTTAGATGGGAAACCAATACAGGCTCCGAGTTATAATATAAGGGGAACAACGTCAATTGGTCAGGGCGGAAGTGCTTTAATCCTTATCGACGGAGTACAAGGGGATCCGAGCATGTTAAATCCGAATGATATTGCAAGCGTGACAATGCTTAAGGATGCTGCATCTGCTTCAATTTATGGAGCAAGAGGGGCATTTGGTGTAGTTCTTATAACCACCAAAAATCCAGAGAGAGGAAAAACGAGTGTTACATTTTCGTCAAACTATTCTATAAAAAGCCCAGTTGCAGTACCTAAGTTAGTTACGGATGGGTACACATGGATAAATATGTTTGTTGCAGCATTTCAAAACGGGGATGGTGCTTTTCCTCAGAATGCAAATAAAAGTTTGAAGATATCTCAGGCTTACATCGATGAGTTTAAAAAAAGAGCAGAGTCAGGAGAACCTTATAATACGGTAGAAATTGATCCGATAACAGGTAATTATATCTATTATGGCAGTACAGATTGGTACAAGGAATTATATAAGAAAACAGTTGGTGCGACTGACAATAATATTACTGTTTCAGGAAGTGGAGAAAAGGCATCATATCTGATTTCGAGCAGATTCCTAAAGCAAGATGGGTTATTTCGTTATAATACAGATAATTATTCTATGAATAATTTCCGTGCAAAGGGTACAATCCAGGTATTCCCATGGTTACAGCTTGAAAATAACACTGACTATTCCCAGATGAAGTACCATAATCCGATAATTGTTGGAGAAAATGAGCCTATATGGGAAAGCATGGGAGATAATACGCCTCCCCCTGCTACATTTTTCAATCCTGATGGCACTTTGACTTATGCATCTGTATATTCTGTAGGTGATTTTTGGTATGGAAAGAATGGAATTGATTTAAACAATGCCGTTTTTAGAAACAAAACCGGATTGACAGCCCGGTTTCTGAATGATAAATTACGGATTAAAGGTGACTTCACTATTTTGAACACTAATAACAACAAAACACGCAGACAAGTACCTGTACCTTATAGCAACATATCAGGCGTAATAGCATATGTCGGAACCGCAACCAACGATATCGAGAGTGATATGCAGAATACTCAGTATCTTGCCACAAACATTTATGCTGAATATGAAAATACCTTTCTTGATTCCCATTATTTTAAAGTAATGGTGGGCTATAACCAAGAACAATCGACATATAAAAGATTGGATGTAAAAAGAAATGGCCTTATTTTTCCCGATGTAACTGACATTAGTATAGCTCTGGGCCAGTCAATTTCAACAACAGGCGGTTGGGATAAATGGGCTATTATTGGAGGTTTTTCAAGGTTGAACTATTCATATAAAGACAGATATCTGCTTGAGGTCAATGCCCGCTATGACGGATCTTCGAAATTCCCAACCAACCAGAGATATGCATTTTTCCCTTCATTATCTGGTGGATGGCGTATCTCAAAAGAAATTTTCTGGAAAGTATCTCCGAAGATTATTTCAGACCTGAAAATAAGAGCATCTTATGGTTCCCTGGGAAATGGTAACGTCAATTCTTATGCTTACCTGAACCAATTTTCTGTATCCCAATCAAATATTATTCTAAATGGGGTGTTGCCGAAGTATACAAACAGCCCAAGTGTTCTTCCGGATGGACTTACTTGGGAAACAGCTACAACCGCCAATTTAGGATTGGACATTACAACACTATCTGATCGTTTAAGCTTTACCGGAGACTATTATATACGCAATACCATCAATATGTACACCATTGGCTTAACCCTTCCTGCAACATTTGGAGCAACTTCACCAAAAGGCAACTATGCCGATTTGCAGACGAAAGGCTGGGAACTTTCATTATCATGGAAGAATACATTCAATGTTGTGGCAAAACCTTTTAACTACAATGTCAGATTTACTCTCGCAAATAATAAATCTGTAATTACGAGATACAATAATCCTAATAAACTACTCTCCGATTATTATGAAGGACAGGTAGTAGGCGAAATATGGGGTTATACAACGGAGGGCTTTTTTATTGATCAGGCGGATATTGATTCCCATGCCAAGCAGAGTCCTCAGATGAGAGCATCTCCTACTAATGTATGGTATCCTGGTGATATCAAGCTTTTAGATGCGAACGGTGATGGTTTTATTAATATTGGTACTAACACGGTATCAGATCCCGGTGACAGGAAGATAATCGGGAACCGTGCTCCACGATATCTTTATGGAATAAATCTGGGCGCAGATTGGAATAATCTCTTCTTCTCGACATTTTTCCAGGGAGTAATGAAACAGGATTGGTATCCAGCTCCTGAATCAGACATATTCTGGGGACAGTACAACAGACCTTACAATACCCCTCCTACGTTCCAGCTTGGGAATATGTGGACACCTGAAAATACTAATGCTTATTTCCCAAGGACTATGTCGCGTGCTGCGTCCAACACTACTTCCAGAGAACTTGGTGTAGCTCAGACAAAATACTTACAGAATATAGCTTATTTAAGGTTGAAGAATATCCAGATTGGTTATAACCTGCCCAAAAAACTGACTTCGATAATCGGAGCAAATGACCTGAAGGTTTATTTTTCAGGTGAAAACCTCTGGTGTTATTCACCACTTTATAAACTTATTGGCACAGGGCACATGGATGTTGAAAACACCGGGCCAATGGATCAGCTAGTGTCTCCTGGAGCTAGTAACGGTAATGGAGCTAACTATCCTATATTGAAAAGCTTTACATTTGGGTTAAGCATAACATTTTAACATTATCATTAAAGAATTTCAGTTATGAAAAAACAATATTTTTGGTTTATTATTTTAAGCTTCCTAATTGTAGGCTGCGAAAAGCTGGATCAAATACCGGAAGCTAGCGCTACAAAATCTTCAGTATTTGGCAGCGCAAGTGGATTGGATTTATATACCAATTCCTTTTATTCTATCTTACCGGGACGAATCACCAGTCTCGATGCAATGTCTGATTATCTGGCAGTTAAATCTGTCCCTACATTTGTTCAGAAGGGTGCCTTCACTCCAGCCTTAAGTTCTGGTTGGGACTGGAGAGATTTGAGGAACGTTAATTATTTTATTGCGAATTGTAACGATCCTAAGATTCCTTTGGATGTCAGAAAAAACTACCTTGGCATTGCAAAATTCTTCAGAGCCTACTTGTATTTTGAAAAAGTAAAGAGATTTGGTGATGTAGTATGGATCGGGAAACCACTTGACGTCAAAGATCAGGTATTATATGGGGGACGTGATCCAAGGACACTGGTTATGGATTCTGTTTTAGTTGACATTAACTATGCCTGCGAAAATATTAAATCAAACAGTGATCCTACCCGTAGTCTGGTCACAAAATATGTGGCTTATGCTTTAAAATCAAGAATCTGCCTATTTGAGGGTACATTCAGAAAATATCATACAGAACTCGGACTTACTGCTTCAGCCGATAACTGGCTGAATGAAGCTTTTGCAGCTGCTAAAGTAGTGATGGATGCAGGTATTTATTCAATTAATACCTCTGGCGGAGCAGGTAAATCATACCGTACACTATTTATTAGCAAGACCCCGGTTTCTAGCGAAATAATGCTTTCTGCAACTTCTGATCTTAGTTTAGGTATTCTGAATCCTTCAAGCTGGTATTGGACCAGTGGTACTGTTGGTGACAAAGCAAGTTTCATTAGGACTTTTATAAACACTTACTTAAATCTTGACGGTACACCATTTACAAACAACCCAGCTTATCCAACCATGCTATTTAAAGATGAAGTAAAGAATAGGGATTTAAGGCTCAAGCAGACCATTCGCTTAGGTGATTACAAAAGAATCAACGGAGGAATGCAAATACCTGCGCCACCACTCTTTTCATATACCTTCACAGGTTATATGCCTATAAAATGGACTCTCGACGATATGTATTACGATTCGGAGAATCTCAGCGATAATTCCATTTCTGAGTTTCGTTATGCAGAAGTCATATTGAATTATGCCGAAGCCAAAGCTGAGCTTGGTACAATGACTGATGCAGATTGGGCCGCTACAATAGGTGTTCTTCGTGCTCGTGGTGGTATTACAGGTGGACTGACCACAAAACCAGCAGTGATTGATCCTTATCTTCAATCTGTTTATTTTCCAGGAATAACTGATCCGGTCATACTGGAAGTCAGAAGAGATAGAGGAATTGAATTGTGTCTTGAAGGATTCCGTTTCAGCGATATCCTAAGATGGAAAAGAGGTGAACTCATGAATCAGGAATGGAATGGCATGTATGTTCCTGAACTTGTTACTCCGATGGATCTTAATGAAGACGGTATTCTGGATGTTGCTTTCTATCAGGGAACCAAGCCATCACCTGCTGTATCAGGAGTTACTTATGTAAACGTTTCTCCCCTTATCAATGATAAAGTAAATTCAATGTTACTAAAGAATGGTACTTACGGTGAACTGACCTGGATGAATGAAATACCCAGGAAATGGGAAGACAAGATGTATTTCTATCCCATTCCGGCAACAGATTTAATAACAAACCCAAACCTTGGGCAAAATCCTGGTTGGTAATTCTTATATAGAATTTCTAATTAAGTTTTAGCTTGCCTAAAGAGAATGTTGAAAAGCAACCCTGTTACAAAAGGTTAACAGGGTTGCTTTATATCAATAAATTTATTAAAAAAATAATTCAAATGAAAAAATCGAAAATATTTTCT
>JBBRSO010000170.1:0-5709 GCA_038245405.1 Bacteroidales bacterium | reverse complement strand
CCTTTTCCTTTATCGGGCTGGTGCCTTCAGTGGAAAGTCTCCGGATTTTAGATACCACCTCCGGGTCAGCTCTTTTACTTGTCGACCTGTCATAGCCAGTTCCAAGAAGACAGGTACCGATTGCATTAAATTCAATATTATAATAAATACCATCGTCTTCAGGAGAAACAAAAAACTCAACACACGAATCTTCACAAACCATTTCGTTTGTTTGTGTTTTTTCAGCCTTGAAATAGTTTTCAGTGATATAGTATTTCAGGAAGATTTCTTTGTTACTATAAGAGATAGCAAGAGAAACCTCTGGTTTATAATCAAATTCTTTCCAGTTCAACGTATCAATTTGAAGACGAGCATTCTGCTTGTCCAATATAACCGAAATTTCTTCCATTGAAGGAAATTCCATTAATGTCCCGGCTTTATATATCTCGGCAATTTTCATCAGGATGCGTCTTACTTCGGAACTTAGAGAACCAATATAAAAAACCAAAATTACTACAAAAATTTATTTAATCCTAAATTATTCCGGTTACATTATTCCATGGCCAGATACGTACGGTCAATACCCTTAACAGTGCTGCAGATGCAGATACTTTGTGACGCAAGATAATTTTCAACAAGAGCAAATCTATTTCCCTTTCTTCTTTTCCATTAATATGGGATCCTTAAAATTCCGCACACCTATATTCCAGGCTTTGTCATTCAAAAATTCAAGTTCCCAGCCAGCTTTCAATTCAATCTCCGCCGGGTAGTAAGAGACCGGTTCGGGCTGCCTGCCTACTGAAAAATCACCGGTTGTCCAAACTCCGTCGCCATTCAGGTCGTATATTACTTTTAGTCTGTAAATACCGACATCAAGTAAAGAAAAAACAATCTTTCCGTCTTTTTTGACCTGTACTTCGGAAACCAGTTTTTCTGATTTGTCGAGAAGCTGAACAATTCTGTCTCCATCACAGTTTTTAATCTCAACTGTAAGTTTGCAGTAGGTGTCGGGAGGTTTAATAGAAAATTTGATGCCGACCGAGTCGGACAATTCTTTAAAGACATTCCCAAAGGAACCGGAATTTGCAACAAAGAGATATTTCTTCCCCTGGACAAGTTTTGTTTTCAAGAAATACCTTGTAGATGTGAGACTGTCTTTCACCAGATTATACTGGATCCGTGTCTGTCCCTTCTGAAGAACTTCATAAAGCCTGATTTTTGTTGTATCGGGCCGGACAAATGGTGTCTGTGAGGTAAAAACAATTGTTTGTCCCGGTTTTAACGACCCTGAGGATATGTTGCTATCATACGAAAAGCCAGTCTTCTTTTTCTTCGCTGATGATTTACCAGGTTTCGGGAAGGTAAATCTCATGGTTACTGTGTCTATTTTATAAACCAGTTTTCCAAGAGAGTCTGTAAATGGATAATTCAAAATTGTTTGTATTGGTGTGCGTGAATAGAGAACACTGTCAGTCAGCCAGACTCTGAGGGTATCCCTGTTTTTGCTCGGCTCGGTAAAATAGGAATTGCTGTCGGCCCCCGGAATTGAAAAATCGAATTTCATGCTGTCGGGAGGCAATGAAAGAACATACAATAACTGGAATTTCGGATCCCTTTTTGAATTTAGAAGGTAATGTGCCTTCTTGTTGGCAAGAAACAAAAAGAGTTTGTATTCACCTTTTAAAAGGACCGGTTCTGCTAACTTTTTAGTATTTGCAGTATCCCTAACTGTTGTTGTCTGTTTCTTTACTATATTTTTACCCTCAGGAGGTGTCTTTACAGATTTTTTGTCTTTAATTACTTCTTTCTTTACGAGTGTATCTTTCTTTACGAGTGTGTCCTTTACCGGAGGGATATAGTTTTTATCTGATGTAATCAGAATTGTAGAATCCATAAACGCAAACTCCTCATCGGGAAGATTATAGGTTTTGCTATTATCTGTCTCTTTTAGTCCGTATAGTCTGTATTTTCCAGGACTAACATTGTCGAACCTGAAGTAGCCGTTTTGATCTAATCTTGTGATATATTGAGGGAGATGCTTGAGCACTGCAGAATCTGCCATCTCCCTGTGCATAAGAACTTCGGTCTTTTCTGGAACCTCCAGATTTCTGGCATTATAAAGATTCCCGGTAACAGACAAAGAGTCAATTACAGGACCGGTAGAAAGTACAAACTGATAATTCGGAAGGATATTACCTTCATTTAGGTCTTTTATTCCATCCTGAAAATAAAAGGTATAAGTTGTACTGTCTTTAAGCTTTTCATCCCATCCAACAACAACGGATTTGCCTCGTATGACTACTCGTGGTTTCTTTTTCATAGGGGGAGAAACCATGAATTTCTCATTTATGTTATCGAGAACAACATATTCATCGAATTCTACTTCAATCTTATTGCCCTTAAAATTTTTTGTTGCTCTGAGTGGTGTAGTTTTAACCACCACCGGCGGGGTCCGGTCCCGCGGACCTCCTGATGGTGAACTGATCTTAGCACATGCTATCAATAATACTATCAGTGAAGATCCCAGAACAATACGGGCAATCATCTTCTTCATCATAAACTTATTCCTGTTATTTGTGAATTACAAAATTACATCATTTTTTAAGATTCATTTCGTTTTCAGATTAAAAGCCATTCTGCATTTCCACTTTGGTTTTGATCAACAATTATATTTTCTACCTTTGGCATAACAAAAAATGACCCGATATGCATTTACTTGTAATTCCCTGGGACGTAAATCCTGAAATCTTCCGAATAGGCTCTTTTGCAGTGAGATGGTATGGTTTGTTATTTGCTTCATCATTTTTACTAAGCTATATAGTAATGAACAGGATTTTCAAAAATGAGAATCTGGGGGAAGAGGTACTTGACAGGCTGACTATTTATATGGCAGTTGGTGTGATTGTAGGAGCAAGGCTGGGGCATTGCCTTTTTTATGAACCCGCGTATTATTTCAGACATCCTGCGGAGATCATTATGATATGGCATGGCGGACTGGCCAGCCACGGGGCGGCTATCGGAATTCTCACAGCTTTATGGCTGTTTAAAAGAAAAGAAAAAAAGGATTATTTCTGGATACTCGACAGGATTGCTATTGTAGTAGCCCTCTCCGGATTTTTAATCAGAATGGGGAATCTGATGAACTCTGAAATTTATGGTATCGAAACTACTGTGCCCTGGGGATTTGTCTTTTTAAGGAATCATGAAGTTGCTCCAAAGCATCCCACTCAGATTTATGAAGGCCTGGCGTATCTGTTAATCTTTTTCCTGCTATACTATCTGTACTGGTCGAAAAAGGGGAAGCATTACCAGGGCATGCTTATCAGTTTGTTATGTATTCTCGTTTTCACAGCACGTTTCTTCATAGAATTTCTGAAAGAAGATCAGGTCGCATTTGAAGCAACAATGAAGCTTAACATGGGTCAGTGGCTTAGTATACCATTTATTATAATGGGAATAGTGGGATTATATCTGAGCTTTAAATATAAAATAAAGGCGGTTATTATCAGGTAACAACTAAAATAATCCTTTATCCCTAACTACGTATCTTTCCCTTGGCCACCCCTTAATCCCCCAAGGGGGACAGCCATCTAGCTTATAACCACCCCGGCCCGGGATGAATTAATCTTATTTCTCGCAAATTTCATTCCGGTCCACCCCTCCTTGAAAAGTAGCGGAGAATTAACAACCTCAATTCTTCTTAATCCTTTAGATTAACGACTATGTCCATAACCCTTTCCCCCAACGGCATAGCCGTCAACCTAAGATGTAAAGTACAGAATTACAATCGGTTAAATTTCCCCTCCTTTCAAAGGAGGGGTGGCCCGGATACGAATTTACGGAAATACTAAAAAATTGCTTCCGGGCCGGGGTGGTTTATTCATGGGAAACAATCCAAAAAATTGCAGACCTTTGCAATGTGGAAAAGAAGGTTCACATATTTAACAGGAAATATCTTGAAACTAATCGCAAATGGTTGAGGAATAACTCGACTTCGGCTGAAGCCGCTCTATGGAAATTATTAATAAACAAGCAATTGGAAGGTCGGGAGTTTCATAGTTCGCAACGGCCCTGAAAACCACCCCGGCCCGGGGATAAAGATTTCATTTCATTCGAAGTATTTCGGTCCGGGCCACCCCTCCTTTGAAAGGAGGGGAAATGTATGTGTTTGAATATCTATTTAATATGATTTTTTATTTTCCTTAAGTTGACGGCTATGCCCTCTGGGGGATTTAGGGGTGGCTCCGGGACGTGGATTTTTAGTTCTTTACGGATTCCTCACAATCCCATAAAACAAAACATCCAGGATTGCATTTAGCCTGCTTTCGATATTCACTTCTTTCTTTTTCCAGAAAAGAGGAACCTCAAGACCCTTTAATGTTGTCTGAACAGCCATTGCAGTGTATTCACTGTTTCCAACATTGAAGATCTTCTTTCGGGCTCCATGGTAGATGATAAGACGCAGGATAGCCAGTTCTTCACGATCGTATTTTTCACGGATTGTTTCAATAAAATCGAAATGATCGAGGTTTTTGTCAAAGATTGCATTATAATAATTCGAAAGTTTTTCGAATGATTTCATCCTCACATATACATAATTCCTCATTTTATCAATTGGTGATTCCACCAACTTTATTGCAGACGTCAACTCGGTTCTGAGTATGTTGGCTTCATGAAGAACTACAGCTTCGAAGATGTCTTCCTTACTTTCAAAATAATAATAAATTGAACTCTTGCCCATTTTGAGCGCTTTGGCTATCTCATCCATGGTGGTCTTTTTAAAACCGTAACGGCTGAAAATCTGCCCTGCAGAAATGATGACTTTTCTCCTGAAATCGTCTTTGTTAATCATAAAAACCGCATTCCTGAATTTAACATCAAATATAATAATTTTTGAACAGCCCTGACGCCTTCGACTAAACCGGTCGAAAAATCGAATGCTGCGTTTGTCCCTCAAGAAATTCAACTTGAAAAGCCTGGTGTAGAATAACTAATCTCATGGCTCGCCAATTAATTTGCTAAATAATATTTTGTAATTTTGAGTTTTTTTGGTGCGGGGTTACTGAGGAAGATATTTTAAAAATATTTTAAAAAACTAATTAATTATGATAGGGGCAGTTAAGTTCAATTGTCATTGGAATCAAACGGGACCCGTTATATCTGATGAGCAATATGAGATCATAAATTACTGGCGTGAGGTGTTGTATAATATGGACCTTATTGGCGCCTACGAGAATGGTGTCGGGTACGGAAATATCAGTATGAGGATAAAAGGTGGCAACCAGTTTATGATAACAGGTTCTGCCACCGGGGAGATTCCTGAGCTCGAGCCTGGCCATTACGTGAAGGTTAATTCGTTTAATATTGACGATAATGCCGTTCAGTGCATTGGTCCCTTGAAAGCCTCTTCTGAATCACTTACACATGCTGCCATATATTTGGCTGATCCCGGTGCAAATGCTGTGGTGCATGTTCACAGCACTGAGCTTTGGAATGAACTGATTTACAAAGTACCGACTACCAACCCATCGATGGATTATGGAACCATTGGCCTGGCGAAAGATATCTTGCGGCTTTTCAAGGATTCGGATGTATATGAGAAGCGGATCATTATCATGTCGGGTGACAGGTCGGGTATACTGACCTTTGGCAACGACATGGATGAAGCGGTTAATGTGCTTATGGAATATTTCAAGAAAGAAGGGTAACAAGGAAGTTCGCCAATGGGTT
>JBBRSO010000169.1:0-5710 GCA_038245405.1 Bacteroidales bacterium | reverse complement strand
GCATTGCCTAATGAATAATTATTTTTGGAGATTTCTTCATTGTTTTTTGCAACAAGTATCGAAAAATTTCTATCGAGTCCGATTGTTATACAATCCTTTAGTCCATAAACACTTTGTGCATATGTTGATGTTGAAAGCAATGTTCCAAGGAGTAATAAGCTAATATATAATAACCTCATATGAAATGTATTATGATTCAGGTTCAGCGATGATTGTATCAACATTTGAAATTTTTGTTTCACTTGATATATAAGAATAAATGGCTGGTACAACAAATAAGGTAAGGAAGGTAGAGAAGACCATGCCACCAACTACTGCAACACCCATTGAAACACGGCTTTGAGCTCCCTCACCAAAACCGAGGGCAAGAGGCAGGATTCCAAGTATTGTTGCCATGCTTGTCATAAGAATAGGACGGAACCTTGATGCTGCTGCATATTTTATAGCTTCCATCTTTGAGATTCCGCTTTGTTTTCTCTGGTTAGCGAATTCTACGATCAAAATACCGTTTTTGCTTACAAGCCCAATAAGCATTATGATCCCGATCTGACTGAAGATATTCATGGTTACATCAAAGTACCACATAAAGAGCAATGCTCCCGTAAGTGCAAGTGGCACCGTCATCATCACAATAAAAGGATCTTTAAAGCTTTCGAACTGAGCCGCAAGAACAAGAAAGATAAGAACAAGAGCCAGCATAAAGGCAAACATAAGACTGGATGAGCTCTCCTTAAAATCTTTTGAATCACCTGCAAGCGCGGTCCTGAAGGTATCATCGAGGACTTCTCTGGATATTTTATCCATTTCATCAATTCCCTGGCTGATTGTTTTTCCTTTAGCCAAACCGGCTGATATAGTAGCAGATACGAATCTGTTATAACGGTTAAGCTGTGGAGGTGCAGTTTCTTCAGTGAGGGATACCAGATTGTCAAACTGGACCATTTTACCATAGTTGTTTCTTACATACAGCGATTTTAGATCAAGTGGCTTATTGCGGTCTCCTCTGGCAAGATCACCTAAGATCTGATACTGTTTACCATTCATGAAGAAATATCCGAATCTCTGTCCGCTGAGAGCCAGCTGCAAAGTTTGTCCGATATTCTGTGTAGAAACACCCAGAGCGCTTGCCTTCTCCCTGTCAATATGAATCCTGAGCTCAGGCTTTGTGAATTTAAGGTTTACATCAGCCATCTGAAACATTGGATCTTCCTGTACTTTAGCCATATATGCAGGAAGCACTTGCCTCAGCTTCTCGATACTTGTAGCCTGCAGAACATACTGAATAGGCATTCCTGCACGGCGACCTCCAAAGGTCGACTGCTGCATCACCATCGATCGTGCCTTGGTCTTTTTTCTCAAAACATCACTCATTTCGTCAGCAATCTGCTGCTGTGTCCGGTTTCTGTATTTTGGCTCTACCAACCCCACTCGTACAAAACCACCGCCACCTCTTACCATTGATATAATTCCATCACGCTCAGGTATTATTTTTGTCAGAGTGTTTGCAATATCATCAATATATTCCAGGTTAAACTCGTATGTAGCACCTTCCTGGGAAGTTGTGTTGACCGAGATCTGGGACCTGTCTTCGAGAGGCGCCATTTCGGCCGGGATCGATTTCCAGAGAAAGAAGATAAGCCCAAATGCTACTATCAGTATCAGGAAAGTAACACGCCGGTGGCTGAGAAATGATTCAAGCATTCCTTTGTAGCCGTCATTAAGTTTGTCAAAGAACTTTTCTGTTTTTCTGTAGAACCAGCTATGTTTTGTTTCATGCCTGAGCATTTTTGAAGAGACCATAGGTGTTAAAGAAAGAGCAAGGAAGGCTGAAATGCCTACGGCCCCGGCCATTACTATTGCGAACTCGCGAAAGAGCCTTCCTGTTATTCCTGAGAGGAAAACGATAGGAAAGAATACTGCGATAAGTGTTATTGTGGTTGCAATAATTGCAAAATATATTTCCTTCGATCCTTCCAGCGCAGCCTGCACCGGAGGCAACCCGTTTTCTACCTTAACATATATATTCTCCATCACAACAATAGCATCGTCCACTACAATTCCAATGGCAAGAACTATAGCGAGAAGAGTAAGCACATTAATAGAGTATCCGGCAAGATACATTATGAAGAACGCACCGATAAGAGATACCGGGATAACCAGGATCGGAATCAGAGTAGCGCGCCAGCTTCTCAGGAAAAAGTAAATTATCACAACAACAAGTGCAAAAGCTAAATAGATAGTATCCTTAACTTCTTTTATTGAATGCCTGATATATTGCGTATTATCTAATGCTATCGTGACTTTTACATCGTCAGGAAGATCTTTTTTGATGTTTTCGAGACGTTTATATACCTCATCTACAATGTCGATCTGGTTTGAACCAGGTAGTGGGATGATAACATCACTCACCATTGGAACGCCGTCTTTTTTCAGAATCCCGCGGATGTCCTCAGGACCGAGCTCAGCTCTTCCAATATCCTTAAAACGCACTATCTGGTCACCAGTCTGTTTTAATATGAGGTCATTGAACTCTTTAGGTGTTGACATCAGACCGAGTGTTCTGATCGTTAGCTGAGTTGTATTTCCTTCAATGCTCCCGGAAGGAAGTTCAACATTCTCTCTTAAAACTGCGTTTCTCACATCCAGCGGGGTTATCTGGTAGCCTGCTAACTTGACAGGATCGAGCCAAAGTCTCATTGCATACCGCTTCTCTCCCCATATTCCTACGGCGCTTACTCCTGCAATGGTCTGTAATTGCTCTTTAAATGTGAGATCGGCTATTTCAGATAGTTCTAAAAGTGACCTTTTGTCGCTTTCTATTGTAAACTGAAGAATAGGGTTTGCATCTGCATCTGCTTTTGCTACCACCGGAGGATCACAGTCTCTGGGCAGCATTCTCATTGCTTGTGAAACTTTATCCCTTGTATCATTAGCGGCAGTTTCCATATCGACCGAAAGTTCAAATTCTACTGTGATATTGCTGCCTCCCTGGCGACTTACACTTGTCAGCGAACGAATTCCCTGTATCCCGTTAATAGATTGTTCAAGTGGCTCCGTTATCTGGGTTTCAATTACATCGGAATTGGCACCAGGATAAGAAGTGCTAACTGAAATAATAGGAGGGTCAACACTCGGAAATTCCCGTATCCCAAGAAATGTCAGACCCACTACTCCGAAGAGCAGAATAACTATAGCAAATACTGTTGCTAAAACCGGTCTGTTAATACTTACTGATGATAAACTCATATTAATATTCCCTGTTATTTGTTTAATATAACTGTGTCGAGACTTATGGGAAGATTCTGACGCAGCTGCATGATACCTGATGTAATTAATGTATCGCCAAATTTCAAACCTTCTGTAATCTGTATCATCGATTCTGTTCTCAGACCGGTAACTACTTTTATCGATTTGGCTTTTCCTCCATTATATATATATACTTTTTCACCTTCCATTTCAGGAATGAGTGCTTCGGTAGGAATGGAAATTGCATTCTCTATATGAGACATGCGCAAGGTTATCTCAGCATAACGTCCCGATTTAATCTCTTCCTTCTTATTTGGATACATAGCCCGAAGTACAATTGAGTGCATAGCCTCGTCTGCCTTAGGGTCGATAGCATAAACTTCGGCATTAAATATCTGATCTCTCCCATCTATCTTAAAGGTCAATGGATAACCTATTTTTATTTCAGAAGCATACTTTTCCGGGATCGAGAACTCGATCTTAAGCGGGCTCATTTTTATTAAATGGGATATCCTTGTAGCTGACGTCGCATAGCTCCCTTCACTCAGATTCCTCAATCCTATTATTCCGTCAAAAGGAGCTTTTAATTCTGTTTCAGAAATACGGGCTTTAATAAGATTAATGTCAGCTTTCAGACTATTAACATCGGTTTGTACCTGATCATAACTTTCCTGGCTTATTGCATCCTTGTCGAGTAAGCTTCTCTGCCTGAATTCCTTTCCTTCAGCCATTTTTAATTGTGCTTCCAGTTTTTCGAGCTGTGCCTGCAGAGGACGGTCATTTATTTTTGCAAGAATTTCACCTTTCTTAACCCTTGAACCTTCAGTAAAGTAAATATTTACAATCTTACCTGAAGTTTCAAAAGACAGATCAACCTCCTCATCAGGTCTGAGCGTCCCGCTCGATATTACTAAATCGCTTAAGCTCGCAGGTGTAATTACAAACCCGGCTGCATTTAGTTTCTGTTGACCTTGCCTCAGTGGTTGCATATTAATGCCTTCTCCCTTAATTTTTTTTGCAAGCAAAGGTTTGTACTTTGGATAGAAGACTACTGCAGCCAGAAAGAGTACTATGATAATTGTGAGACTCGTACGTAATTTTTTGTTCATGTTTTCAGTGATGAGATAGTTAAAAATACATTGGATATTGTAAATTTTTGCATTAAAGGATTGATTCTGTCCGACATGAAATGTGGTTAATTGACTTAGGTATTTAGTCCGCAACAAATGTATGTAAATTGTTAAATTTTAGGACTCTACAATTTCTAAAATAATGTTAAATATTCATAAAATCATTGTTAGTTAATAGATGCTTCTTGTTTCAATTTAAAATAAAAGGAAGTAAATTTGTGTGATTAAAATTTTAAACATGATACAAAGAATACAATCCGCATACTTATTACTGACAACTATTTTGTCGCTGTTATTCCTTAACGGAACCTTTTTAAGTTTTATTAACAAAACCGGGTCAGTATTAAAGCTTACATTTTCGGGTCTGTTCAGCCAAACCCAGGCCGTTGGCAGTGAACTGCTTGAATCAACGTTACCTCTTTCTGTTTTGTTTATTATTATTCCAATATTAGCCCTTGTTGCAATATTTCTATTTAAAAACAGAAAACTTCAACTCAAACTTGTCATGGTTCTGATTGTAATGATTGTTCTGACAGTTTTTTTATCAGGATATTACGCGTTTGTGGCAGCGTCAAAATACGAAGCAACATTTGTACCCGGGATAAAAGTGATGCTGCCTGTTATCCTGCTGATACTTTCAATCCTGGCCTACAGGGGAATAAAAAAGGATGAGCTTTTGGTGAAATCGTACGACAGATTGAGATAAAGATTGTGGATCATATTATCTGCATGTTTTCCTGATTGGTGATCTTCTCGCAATAATGACATTTAAGAGATACATTCTTTTTTGAAATGACTTTGAAGCGTGTGGTAACCGGTTCAAAGTTCGTTATGCATTTAGGATTCATGCACCGTGCAATTCCTACTATGGTATCAGGGACCACAACAACCTTTTTTTCTACAACTTCGTAATCTCTGATAATATTCAGTTTTGCATCAGGCGCTACAAGTGCAATTCTATTAATATCCTCATCAGCAAAAAACATTCCGGTGATTTTAATAATAGCTTTGCGTCCAAGCTTCTGACTTTCAAGATTAGTACCAAAAGTAATCTGGTTATCAATCCTGTCGAGACCAAGGATTGAAATAACTTTAAAAAGGTTTTTAGCCGGTACATGATCGATTACAGTGCCATTTTGTATGGCGCTCACACTCATCTGTTTTACTTCCTTCATTACCTGCCCTTTCTTATTTAATTCCTAAAAGCGAACATACGATAGCCTGTCTTGTATAAACACCGTTGAGAGCCTGTTCAAAATAATATGCTTTTGGATTGCTATCAACATCGGGGTGTATTTCATTAACCCTTGGCAAAGGATGTAATATCTTCATAT
>JBBRSO010000168.1:0-5805 GCA_038245405.1 Bacteroidales bacterium | reverse complement strand
TAAAGATCGAGGTAGTCAGTACCAAGTTTCTTAAGGGAGAGTGCGAACGCTTCTTTGGCCTTTTCATATCCATAGTCATCTACCCAAAGTTTTGAGGTTATGAATAGTTCTTCACGCTTAATTCCACTTAATTTAATCCCTGCTCCAACTGATTCTTCATTCCCATAAATTCTTGCAGTATCGAGGAGACGATAGCCTAAAGATATGGCATCGGCTACACATCTTTCTCCTACTTCACCGTTGAGGTACAGGGTTCCGAATCCCAGAATTGGCATTTTTGTGCCATTATTCAGAGTGACCTTATCGATAGCCACATTTTCAGAGCTTACATTCCCTTTTCCAAATAACCTTGTACCGCCGAGGCCAAGGATCATTGCTGCTGAGGCAAATTTCGCGCTGGTTTTTAAGAAACTGCGCCTGTCTATGCCATTGGTAGTGATTTTTTTGTTCATGGTTTATCTTTTTATAAAACTCCGTCAAGTAAAGATAAGAAAAGATGAGTGAATATGAAAAGCCGGAAGTTTGAAAACCGAAGTCAGAAAATCCATTAACCCCGAAAAATCACTACTTTAGATTCTTCAATATAAGAAATCTCAAAATGAAAAACTATTTCTTCTTCGCTATCCTCCTGCTCGTTATCTCGTCGGGCATATTTGCACAAAATGTCGAAATTTCGCTTCCCGATAACTGGAAAGCTAAAAGAGCTACCGATCTGACGGTCGACGGATCCATTCTTAGCGGGAGTGACTATAAACCTGATGGATGGATCGATGCTGTCGTACCCGGAACAATTCTTACAACACTTCTCCGCAACCAGCTGATCCCCGATCCCTTTTTCGGAATGAACAATAATCTTATTCCCGATGTGTATGAGACTGGCAGGAATTATTATACCTACTGGTTTTACAATGAATTTGAGACTCCTGCATTAAAGGATGGAGATGAGGTGTGGCTTAATTTCAGGGGAATAAACTATTTTGCCGAGATATTCATTAATGGGAAAAGAGTTAATCCAAATACTCACCAGGGCATGTATCTGCGTGAAAAATACCTAATCACCCAATACCTGAACAAAGGAAAGCTCAATAAACTGGCTGTATGGGTTGCACCTCCTGATCCTGTTGGAAATGCAGCTGCAGGACAGGGAGGCGATGGAACGATAGGTCGAAGTGTGACAATGCAGTTTACTGCAGGATGGGACTGGATTTGCCCTATCCGCGACAGGAATACAGGCATCTGGGATAAGGTTAATATTGAAGTAACAGGTTCGGTAGACCTGAGGAATCCGTTTGTTGAAATCAGGGTCCCGGGATTAAGGTTACCCGGGAATAAACAGGAACCCGCTTTTGTAAAACCCTCTGCAGAATTAATAAATACATCCTTCAAAGCAGTGCATGGAACGTTAAATGTCGACCTGGAAGGACAAAAGACAAGCATAAAAGTCTCACTCAATCCTAACGAAGAGAAGCAAATCCTCCTTCCGGAAATCAAAATTGCAAATCCACGGTTATGGTGGCCAAATGGTATGGGAGATCAGCCGCTATATACAATGAAGTTTGATTTCATTGCCGACGGTGGGACAAAGATGGACTCAGAACTGACAACTTTCGGAATCAGGGAAACCGGTCATTATTTTGATGATAATATAAAGGGACAGGTCTTTACAATTAACGGTCAGAAAGTTTTCATAAAAGGGGGAAACTGGATTGCCTCAGATGCACTGCTACGGTTGTCAAAGGAGAGGTACGAAGCTGAGATAAGGTTTCATGCCTGCATGAATATGAATATGATAAGGGTATGGGGCGGAGGTCTTACTGAACGGCCTGAATTTTATGAAGCCTGCGACAGGTATGGCATACTTGTCTGGCAGGATCTTTGGATCTCCGGGGATTGCAATGGAGAGTGGAATGATCCTACAAAAAAAGAATCCCAGGCCAAGCGCAAAGCTTATCCCGATAATCACGACCTCTTCATTGAATCAGTTATCGACCAGGTTAAAATGCTCCGGAACCATCCGAGTCTGTTCCTATGGTGTGGAAGCAATGAGACACTTCCTCCCGCCGATATCCTGAAGGCTCTCGAGGAGGAGATCTTCCCTGTGTTCGATCCAGGAAGATTCTTTCTTGAATATTCAACCTCTGCAAAGCTTATGACAAACACCAAAGGTGGAGTAGGGGATGGCCCATATGGCATCAGAGAACCCGAATCTGTCTTCACAGACAGGTCCTTTCCTTTCAACCCTGAGACAGGTTCGATAGGAATTCCAAACTTTGATGGCCTGAAGAAGATCATTCCTGAGGATGAGCTGGTTCCGCCGCAAGGTTCGAGGCAGGGAGGATCATGGTTATATCATAAATATCTGCCTCTGAATGATTTCCCCGATCGCTACGGGAAAGTAAAAGATATCAGGGATTTTTGCCTCAAGTCGCAGATTGTTAGCTATGAGCAATACCGTGCTCTGGTGGAGGGTTTCAACTATAAAATGTGGGATTGGTATACGGGAATGCTGGTATGGAAAAACCAGAATCCCTGGACAGCGCTAAGGGGATCTTTCTACGATTACTATCTCGATTATGAAGGAGGCTATTTCGGATACAAGCATGGCGCTGAACCAGTGCATATTCAGTTTAATCTTAATGATTCGGTAGTTTGTGTTTTGAACCAGACTGCTGAAAAAATCAGCTCCGTTAATGCAGCAGTTTTACTATATGATATGCATGGTAAACTGCTTTCTGAACAGATCAACCTGGTAAGTATGAATGCACATGAAGTAAAGTTGCTTGGGAAAGTCAGTCTTCCGAAAGACACCGATCAGGTTTTCTTTCTGAAACTCTCGTTGAAGGATGGGTCTAAGACCATTGATGAAAACCTCTACTGGCTTACAAACAAAAAACATTCCTACGAAAAACTGAATGAGTTGGCAAAAGTTACTGCCAAAACCACTATCAAAAGAGGAGAGAAGGGGCATGCGCTAATAGAAATTTCCAATCCCGGAGCTGAGACTGCCTTTTTTATAAGACTTAAACTCATGAATAAACAGGATGAACTTGTCTTGCCCTCATTTTTCACCGAAAACTATTTTACCTTACTGCCGGGTGACAGAAAGAATATTGAAGTCGATTTTTCAACAAGTTTCAATAAATCAGATAACGATAACCTAAAACTTATTATGGAAGGCTGGAATGTGCTGCAGGAGGAGATAAAATTCTGAATATCCAAACCAAATCCATTAATCGCAGAGTTCGCAGAAGGAAGAAACCCAAAGAACACAAAGAAAACATAATACACAAGTATCCTTTTTCAATAGACTACATTTGAATTAATTTAAAATAAAAACAGGAAAAAACCTTCATACAATGAATACAATTGAGGTTATAGAGGTCATGGAAGATTTTATGGTGAGAAGACGTCCACCGGAAGAAATCAGAAATAAAGTTGACCTGGCCTACAAAATCCTGAATCAAAGCATTATTGTATATGAGATTCGTCCGCGTTGGGACAAGCCAGAGATTAAAATTGAGTCAGTAATTGCCAAAACAACTTTTGTAAAAACAAACGGTGTCTGGAAAATTTTCTGGTTACGTGCAGATTTAAAATGGCATTCATACGCTCCAAAAGCGACCGTAAAGAGTGTCAGGGAATTTGTGGATGTAATAGATGAAGATAAACAAGGATGTTTTTGGGGATAGTTCATGTAAAAAAATTCAATCCCGTAGCGTGGTTACCTTATTCCTTTGATGTTCTAAAACCAATATTACGATGCATTTTTTGTTCTTCTAGATAACAAATTGCGACTGAGGCAGTGGCTCTGAAAGAGCCATATTTTAATAACCCCCGGTGAAACCGGGGGTACAGATGCACAACATATTACAGCTCTGCAGGAGCTGAATTTGTCATGGGAAATACTTTTCATCAATTTCGAGTCCAGACTCTAAAATAAGTCTTCTGACTTGGTAAAGAAAATCACTGATCTTATCCCTGAGGACAATAAACATCTAATGTTCCTAAAAGGGGAGATGTTATGTGATGCCGCACAGCTTACAGTAAAGGTGGCTGGCGCTGAGGCAGCAGAATTGTACGATCTGAAAATGGAAAATGCAGCCATAATCCGTAAAGCAGCACGCGACCTGATGGTAAGTCAGCATTCTCTGGAAACATTCGGTTTTGAGTATTTCGGGTATTATAAAATGGTAAGAGAACTTATTGAAGAATACCGGCTGTTGTTTATAGATTGGGTAGCTGGGTTTGATAAATGGGATTATATAATTGACAGGTGGGGACTATTTAACCCACCAGGTATCGGTCCATTTGACAAAGACCCGGATGATGACATACCATTTAATGGTTTTGAAGAAGACCCTGGGGAATGAAGCATGGCAAGGGTTTTATCGACTCCGGTCTCTGTTGCTTAGAACCCCACTTCTCCCATATCCCCTACTCCAATTCTTCCTTTCTCTGCCACTGTAAAGTTTTCCACATCGCTTTTAATACTTAATAGATGCATGACAGTTTTGCCAGCGGAAGTTTCAGTTTTTATCTTTAGAATTGGAATTTTATTCTTTAGAGGTGCATTGGCAAGACCCAAAAAGGTGTGAATTTTGCCTCGCTGGTAGCGCCAATACGGCCTGTGCAGCGGGCGTACAGCACGGCAAAATTTTTCTTTTTGGGAGCCTTTTTTTGGTTCGTTTTTTGGGCGAGCAAAAAATGAACAAAGAAATATTACTACTTTAGATTCTTCAATCCAACTCCTATGACCGACATTGAACACCTTATCTCCGAACTCGTTAAGTTCCGTGATGCCCGCAACTGGGACCAGTTCCATAAAACAAAAGACCTCGCACTTGCAATCTCAATTGAGGCTGCTGAGTTAAATGAGCTATTCCTCTGGAAAACAACTGAAGAATCCGAACTTGTTGACAGGAATAAACTAAAGGAAGAGCTTGCAGACATATTTGCTTTCAGTCTCCTGTTGGCTGAAAAACATGGTTTTGATGTAAAGGAGATCGTGCTCGAGAAGATCAAAAAGAATGGTGAGAAATATCCTGTTGAGAAATCGAGGGGGACGGCGAAGAAATATGATGAGCTGTAAAATGTCTTGCAGGTCTTGTTTTCTAATCGATTTACATTAATTTCCTATCTGGATTAGGTTTATTTGCCCATTAACCCCATAATATTCTCCTTCTTTAATCTTTTTTCAATTACTTCCGCTGATAGTCCAAATTTAGGTGCAATTATTGTGGATGTCAATGAGAACATCTCCTCATCATCATACTTTGGAGCTGCCCATCCGGTATTTTTTTTCTGAATTTCATTCCGTGCCTCTTTAAACGAGGCAATCAGCTGATCAATAGGGACAAGGAGCCTGCCGGCAAATTCAGAAGCTTGAGTTTCAAACCATCGTAAAGGTTCATCCAGTAAACTTAATCTGAAATGTTTCCACTCATCTTCAGATTGAAATCTAACCATATCTATGTTGCTTCTGTGAAGTACCAAGTGACCAATTTCATGAGCAATTGTAAATCTGACCCGTTTGTAATATCTGTCGTCAAGATATAGATCTTCATCAACATAGATTGATTTAAAATCCCATGAGATGAATCCTTCCATATCAAATTCTTTGCGGAGCCCTTTCATAGGAATAATAAATATCCCCATTGTTGTCTCTATAATTCGCTCAATATCAACAGGAATGGAATAATTAAAAACATATTCCTTCCTGAAAGTCTCTGCAAAATCCCTAATTTGAGACATTGTTAGCCTCAATGGTTCTAATTTTCTGGGGTCCATGCAGATTTAATTTTCTTC
>JBBRSO010000167.1:0-5808 GCA_038245405.1 Bacteroidales bacterium | reverse complement strand
TTATAAACCAGAGGTTTCTCTTGCTATCTCTTATAGTAACAAAGAAATCTTCCTGAAATACTATATCACTGAAAACTATTTCAAGGCTGAAAAAACACAGACAAATGAAATGGTTTGTGAAGATTCGTGTGTTGAGTTTTTTGTTTCTCCTGAAGACGATGGTATTTATTATAACATCGAATTTAATGCAATCGGTACCTGTCTTCTTGGAACTGGCTATGACAGGTCGACAAGTAAAAGAGCTGAACCGGAGGTGGTATCTAAGATCCGGAGGCTTTCCACGGAAGGCACCAGACCGATAAAGGAAAAGGATGGCAAACATCACTGGACCATTACGATTGCAATTCCCTTTGATGTATTTTTCAAACATAATATTAAAGATCTCAAGGGAAAAACTTTCAAAGCTAATTTTTATAAATGTGGCGATAAACTTACCGTTCCCCATTTTGTTACATGGAGTCCGGTGGGAACTGAAAACCCCGATTACCACCAACCGAAGTACTTTGGAGAGGTGAGGTTTGTGTAGACCCCTTGTCAACCCCCCTTCCCCCCATATGGGGGGTTAAGAACGACGAGTATTGGATTTCAAAGTCCCCCAAATGGGGGATTTAGGGGGTTGTTTGGGAGAGATGGGAGTATAGTTGACAAATGAAACAGATTGATTAAATATAAAACTATAACCAACATAACATAACTATCTATGATAAAAGGTAATGCACTAATAGGCCAGTCGGGCGGACCGACATCAGTAATTAATTCCAGTCTGGCAGGAGTAATTGAAGCAGCCATAAAATCATCTGTGATAAACGAGATTTATGGAATGCACTTCGGGATAGAAGGATTCATGCAGGAGTGGCTCTACGATCTTGGCAACCAGCCAAAGCACATCTTAGAGGGATTGAGGAATACACCGTCATCAGCTCTCGGCTCGTCGCGTCATAAAGTGCAGGAAAATGATCTCCCTCTCATACTGGAAGTATTAAAGAAATTTGATATAAGATACTTCTTTCTTATTGGCGGAAATGACACAATGGATACGATTCACCGGATTGAGGCTTACTGCCGGAGCGAGAAATATGAGCTTATAGGAATCGGAATTCCAAAAACTGTCGACAACGATCTTTTTGGTACAGATCATACCCCCGGGTTTGCTTCCGCAGCACGGTCTAATATCCTGAATGTGATGCAAGCCGGACTTCTTGCACGCGACATGCAGAAAGTTGATAAATTTGTTATCTACCAGACAATTGGTCGCGATGCCGGATGGCTTGCTGCTGCAACTGCACTTGCCAGGAAAAATGAAGATGATGCTCCTCATTTGATTTATGCTCCTGAATTTGATTTTGACCGCGATAAGTTCCTGAAGGAAACTGATGCCTGCATTAGGAAATACGGATGGGTATCAATAGTATGCGGTGAAGGTCTGAAGTTTGCTGATGGCAGCCCTGTCAGTTCTGCCACAACCAAAGATAAGTTTAATAATATTGAGTTCGGGGCAATGGGCGGTTCAAGTGTCGGTCTCAGTCTGCACAGAATGATTACCTCCGAATTTCCCTACAGAGGCGAATTTCAGATCACCGAATCTCTGATAATGTGCGATTTCGTAAGAGCATCAAAGGTTGATCTTGATGAGGCATATAAGTGTGGTGTTGAGGCTGTTAAGCTGGCCGAGAGTGGTGAATCAGGATATATGGTAAGTATAATCAGGAAATCAAATGATCCATACACGATTGAATTCGGAAAAGTGCCTTTGAGAGAAGTAGCAGTTTCTGCGAAACCAATGCCTCTCGATTATTTCAATGCAGAAGGAAACCATGTTTCTCAGAAATTCATCGATTACATTAAACCTCTGGCCGGAGAACTTCCTGAATTCGTGACGCTCGAGAGATTGCTGGCTAAACGGAAATAGATAAATAAATAAATCAGATATGAAAAAAGAATTTAATAAGGTAGCATTGTCAATTCATGCTCATCCCGATGATGCTGAAGCATGGAATGCCGGGGTGTTGAAGCTTCTGAAAGACAAAGGTTATAAGATCGTTATTGCAACACTGACGGCTGGTGATCTTGGCGGATGCAACATGACGATGGAAGAAACAGCTAGAGTTCGTATCGAGGAAGCAAGAAAAGCTGCAGCAGTTCTCGACGCGGAATATTATATGCTTGGTGGTACCGATGGATTTCTTTTTGACACCAGGGAACTCAGATTAAAGGCGATATCGCTTATGAGGAAAGTAAGAGCAGGAATTGTATTTACACATCTTCCTTCAGATTATCATTCCGATCACCGTACAACAGCCAATATTGTTGAGACCGCAGCAATGGTATCTTCACTTGGCACTGTTCCTGTACCCGAAAAAGCTCTTGATATCACACCATTATTATATCATACATCTCCTCTTACTCTTACAGATCCGCTTGGTTCTCAGATTGTGCCGCCGCATTTTTTTGTCAATATAAAAACAGCGGAGGATGTAAAAAGAAAAATGCTTGGCTACCATATTTCTCAGATTGAATTAATGCAGCATATGCATAAGATGAATGATTTCTTCGGGTATGTTATGGAAGGTAATCGCAATTATGGAAAAATGGTGGGCGTAGAATATGCTGAGGTTTACTGGCAGCATCTTGGAGGTGGTTTCCAGAAAGAAACCCAGCTTCAGAATGATCTTTCAGAATTTTTAATCACTAAATAACAATCAAACATGAAACTAACAGAGGAAAAGTACAATAAGTATGCTCTTGTAAGGGAAATGATGGAAACTCCTGCAATCATTAAGTCCTTTAAACCTGAAGCGGCAGCAAGGTTTGCTGAAAAAGTAAAGAAGACAAAAGGACTATTTCTGACGGGAGAAGGCAGCAGCAGGATTTTTCCTGCAAAAAGAGCTATCTCTGCTGCCTGTAAGAAAAAAATGATTCTTCCGATATTGACAGAAGGCTGTACACAGGCTGAAGAATATAATCTTAGTGACTTTACGGTTTTTGCTGCATCTAACTCCGGACAGACTAAGGAAGTGGTACGGTTGACAACCGGTCTTAAAAAACAAAAACATAATGCAGTATTTGGGCTTACCGCAAATCCTTCAACTAAGCTGGAAGATATAGCTGATGACACACATATCCTTATCTGTGGAAAAGAAGATGCAGTGGCTGCTACAAAGTCTGTAGTAGAGCAGGGTCTTTTTTATGATTCATTGTTACGGGCTGTGAACGGAGAGAAGATGGAAGGTCTGAATGATCTCGCAAAAAAGACAGAGGAAGCCTTAACACTCGATATAGATCCGGCAATAACAAGTATAATCAGCAAGGCAAGCATGATCTATTTTGCCGGCAGAAATAATGGTGTTGCTGAAGAGCTTGCACTCAAAACAAATGAAATTACCAGGAAAAAATCAGCGTACCTTGAAGGGACATTTGCTGTTCATGGTATTGAGGAGGTTATGGACAAGACAGAAGTTGTTATCTGGATCGAACCATTCGCAACAGAAATTGAAAAATTCAACGAATGTCTTGTTAAAGGAGTTGGTTTGAATATCATTGCCGTATCTGTCAAAAAAACAATTTTCCCAACAATCGTTATTCCTGATGGCGGTCAGTATGCAGAATACGTTCAGCTTGCAGCCGGTTGGAATATTCTTGTTGAAACGGGTATCTCATTGGGTATCAATCTTGATAAACCAACAAGAGCACGTAAAGTAGGAAACGAATATATACCTGAATAATGATACCTCATCACCCTGCCTCCTTCTGGATCATCTAACCTCATCCCCCTGCCCCCTTCTCCTGAAAGAGAAGGGGGTAAGAAGTTGCTGCTTAAGATTTTATAAACTCTCCTCCAGGAGATGTCCCGATAGCTATCGGGAGGGGTGAGGTAAAGGTAAACACCAAGAGACACAAAGAATTTCCTGGCCAGAACCCTTAAAATAAAGAAAATTTAGAAATTGTTTACCATAATATATGTAAATGCTATATTTACATATATTATGTAATCGTTGAACACAATGGCAATAAAAGAAGTAGCAGTAGGTATCGATATTGGAGGAACAAATACGGTCTTTGGATTTGTTGACAGACAGGGTAATATTTTAGGAGAAGACAGGATTAAAACCTCACATTATGATGAGATTGAGGTATTTGTGGCTGCTCTCTACGAAAAGATTCAGATTACAGCACAAAAAATTGGCAACGGAGCCGTGGTGATTGGTTTTGGAATCGGGAGCCCGATGGGCAATATTAATAAAGGTACAATTGAATATGCAGCCGGGTTGCCATGGAAAGGGATAGTCCCGCTGGCTGAAATTTTTCACCGTCACACCGATCTCCCGGTAGTTGTAACAAATGATGCCAATGCAGCCGCCGTTGGTGAAATGGTTTATGGTGGTGCAAAAGGGATGAAGAATTTCGTGGTGATAACACTTGGGACCGGTCTGGGAAGTGGATTTGTTATCGATGGAAAGCTGGTTTACGGACACGACGGATTTGCAGGGGAGATAGGTCATACTGCTATTCGTCCGGGTCCATCTAACCGCGATTGCGGATGCGGAAGAAAAGGTTGTCTGGAAACTTACGTATCAGCAACCGGTCTTAAGAGATCTCTTCTTAAGATAATGGCCGACAGTAATGAGCCAAGTGAGTTAAGAAAGATCAGTTTTGAAGAACTCGATGCCGAAATTATTCACGAAGCTGCAAAACGTGGCGACTATATAGCTAAAAGAGCCTTTACCCATACAGGAAGGATGCTTGGCTTTAAACTCGCTGACGTTGTGGCTCATACTAACCCGGAGGCGATATTTCTGTTTGGAGGACTGGCTCTTGCGAAAGATCTGATTTTCGAGCCGGCAAAAGAATATATGGAAGAAAACCTTCTGAGCATTTACAAAGGCAAGGTTAAGTTGCTGCCATCTGAATTGAGCACCCAAAATGCTGCAGTACTAGGAGCAAGTTCTCTGGTATGGGCAGATAAAAAATAGTTACCTATAAATTAAAACACTGAATATGGCTAATTTTCCGGCAGTACTAAATCATATTCTTGGTGCTGTATTTATTGTAATTGTTTTTGCGCTTGCCTATGCATATCTGAAACCACATCAGCTTCATAAAAGAAGACTGGTCTCAACACTTATGCTAAAAATAAGCTATCTATTCTATCTGCTGGTTCTGCTGATAGTTATTTACCTGGCGACTCTTGTGAAAGAAGGACTTGAAACAGTCTTCTTTGGGATTGAGTTTTTTGCATTCCTGGTGGTTCTTTTTGTGCCCACAATTGGAATATTTGCACGGAAGCTGGGACAATTCAGTAAAAAACGGGAAGGATATAATTACTTTTTTACAATCGTAAATATTCTTTCGGTTATTGCTATTCTGATAATGTATTTCATTTAATGTGCTTTTGAGGAACGGAAAATTGTTTCTGCGTACAGTAAGAACTGACTACTAGAAAATTAAATCCAAAAAAATGATTAAGGAACGTTTAATTGGCTACATCGAAGAGAGTATAAAGCAAAACTGGGAAATTGAAGCCTTGTCGAATTATAAAGAGAAAGGCTATTCATACAAAGGTATTGCGGAGAAGATATTAAAAATTCATATACTCTTTAAAGGCTCAGGAATCAAAGAGGGTGATAAGATAGCCCTTGTTGGACGGAACTCTGCAAACTGGTGCATAGTATATCTTGCTGCCGTTTCTTATGGAGCTGTAATTGTTCCGATACTTCCTGATTTTAAAACCGATGATCTGGTTAATATTATAAGCCATTCTGATTCAAGAATGCTTTTTGCTGACGATAAAATCTATGATCTTTTTGATTT
>JBBRSO010000166.1:0-5871 GCA_038245405.1 Bacteroidales bacterium | reverse complement strand
TGAAGTAAGTGATATATTTGTTGTAGCTCCGTTACAGATGGTAACATCTGCAGGATCGTTAATAGCTGGTGTAGGATTAACCGTTACAACAACAATTTGCGGTGTTCCTGTGCATGTGCCAATATGAGGGGTAATTGTGTAAGTAACAGTTTCAACAGATGTTCCGCTGTTTGTGAGTGTTTGGGCGATGGTATTCCCGCAGGCTGCATTACAGCCTGAATATCCTGCAATATTTATCGAACTTGCAACTGCTGTCCATGTATACACTACGGTAAACCCAACAACAGTAGTATTCAGAGGAATATTGGTAGCAGTTACATTGCATATTTCCTGGTTCCCCGGATTAATGAGCGTGGGAGTTGGATTAATAACTACTGCCACGTTCGCTGAATCAATATTACAGGAAGGGAAGGCGGATCTTGTGCTCTTTGCAAGAGAACTTTTAAGGAACCCATATTTACCTTTAAATGCTGCCCGGGAACAAGGTGTTGATGTTACATGGCCTGTTCAATATCTCAGGGCTAAATAAGTCAGAAATCCCGCTGTTTGTGGTCAACTTTATTTGTGATTCTTCTGTAAGTTTGTTGACTATTTTAGAATTGTAAATGGCAGTCTCTTTTGCTCAATAAGGCCCTTCATGTTTTTATGAAATTCCCTTATGAATTTTTTATGGAAGTATGGATAGAAAATTTTATCACGAAGAGTAGAATTGCTTTTAAAATAGCTAAGATGTTCAATTTTAGTTTTGCCCGATCCATTATTAAAAAACTGGATGCTTTGTTTTCCAAGCGATTTATTATTGTCGATGTAACTAAACTCCATTATACGTTGCTTCAGATCGATTGTAATTATTTCGAATGCAACCTCCACATTGAGTATTCCTTTCAGAAGTTTCAGGTTAAGGAAATATACATCGCCGGTATCTATCTCATGAAAACATGAATTATATGAATTTATGACGGTGTTGCTGCCTTTTGAAATGAGAATCCCAAATCTTACTGATTTCCCGTTCCACATATCCAGAATATTGGCATGCTGGTAGAAATCCCAGACATCTGAAAGATCATAATCGAGTAAAAAAGACTTTTCAATTAAGTTGAAATGAGATTTATCTATATTTTTTTTCCAGGAAGCATGGATTGAAGAAAAATTATCCATCTTATCAATTGATTCTGAAACGATATAGTTCCTGACTTTCCTTTGTGGTATCTCCGCCAAGTTTATCCGTGTAATACTCTGTGAGACACATGGCTGCGCTGAGTATCCCACAATAAAGAGAAGGAATATCAACTTTAATCCGGCCATAAATATCTTTGTGATTCGCAATTTTATATCATATTATATGAGTGTAGGGACGGGTCACGACCAGTCCCTACAGGTCTTTCTGAAAGATCCTGAATCTTTTTATAATCTTACCGCCAATCCTTTCACATTCGGCCCTCATTTTGTAATTATCCTCCAGAATGAGGTGAAGATCAATCCATTCCATCTTATTATCAATGCATGACTGTAAAATCTTAATCGCCATCAGAACATCAATTCCTTTACCACGGTACGAACTTTTAACCCCGCCCAAAAGCATCAGAAGTCTTTTTGATCTCCTCGATTCAAGTAAAATCCTGAAGATACCAAAAGGCAACAATCTGCCCTTTGCCTTTCTTATACCTTCGCTGATGTCGGGGATGCCACCGGCAAAACCAATAAGACCGTCTTCACATTCCACAACTTTTATAAATTGTGGATCCAGTATCATTATATATCTGGCAACCAGTTCTCTTTTTTCAGGATCTGTCAGAGGAACAAAGCCATAGATCTCATTAAATGTCTGATTCATTAACTCAAGAATAGGCATGATATAAGGCTTAAGCTCCTTTTTAGTATTGAATTCAACAATCCTGTATTCTTTGTTCTGCGATACTCTGGAAAGGATTTTTTTATATGCCTCAGGGAGATCATCCGGCTTTTTTGCCACATAATTGACAAGATCACGGTTTTTCTCATAGCCTTCCCTGACAATCATTTCGGGCAGATAGCTGTCATTTGTGGGGCAAACAATAAATTTAGGATGTTCGAATCCCTCGATCTGAAACCCTTGCGGATCCTTATCAGAAAATGCCAGCGGACCAACAAGTTTTATCATTCCTCTCTCCCTGGCCCAGTCTTCAACTTTTTCAATCAATGCATGAACGACTTCTTGATCCTCATAACATTCCATAAAGCAAAAACGTCCGTTTTGTTCATTATGGATTGCGTTATACCTCCTGTTTATTATCCCCATTATACGGCCTGCAACTTTCCCGTCTCTGTAAGCCAGGTAGAGAATAGTATCAGCATACTGATAAGATTTATTTTTTTTCTCATTAAACAACTCCCATTCATCAGAGTATATAGGCGGAAGCCAATTGGAATTATTCTTATGAACTTCTGCCGGCAGATAGATAAATTTTTTCTTATCCCTCCGGGTCTTTACCTGCTTTATTTCAACATCTATATTCATTATTTACTTAATTCAATCTGTTACTTATCACAGGCTGATTGTTCAGAGCAAGATAATTAATTCTGAATTCAATACAATATTATTATGAGATTTGCATGAATAAAATACCAGAATCCCCGACATGTAATTCTGTCAGGGATCTCAATAAATTGGCAAGCTAATTGTTAAATTAATTCTCTTTGACCCACATCAGGATTTACTTCTTGATAAATTTTTTAGTGATCAGTATTTCTTTGTCTCGTATCATCATTACATACATTCCGGATTTAATATCTGGCAAGTCAAATTGTTTTGATAACTCCTCTCTAAAAACAGGCCCTTTAAAGACTTGCTTTCCTGACAGGTCGGTAATAACTATTTCGCTCTTTTCATTCTTTAGCGGATTTACAAAGTCAATTGAAAAATGCCCGTTATTAGGATTAGGATAAATGTTTATGACCTGAGACTTAGCATCATATATTGCAGGTGCGCCCACCACAAATTCAATCGGTAGTGACTTTGTAGTATCATTCATGTTATCAGTTGCAATGGCAAATACTTTATAGCTTCCTGCCGCTACATCTTTCCACGTAAAAGAATACGGTGAAGTAGTCAGTTCTACTAGTTTTACCGAACCATTAAAAAACTCCACCTTGGATACCATTCCATCAGGATCGGATGCTGTAGCATCTATTGTGATGGTTGAAAGATTCTCAAAGACATTCCCTTTTCGCGGATTGGAGATACGTACCACAGGATGTTTATTTATACCTCTATTCCCCGTTACCACCGAAAACGAAATAACTCCGGAAACTGTTTTTACATTCTGATTATCGGTTGCTACTGCCGTTATTGAATAATTCCCAGCTGCTACATCATTCCAGGTAAAAACATATGGGAAAGAAGAAACAGAGCCTAACCTGGTATTGGCATTAAAAAATTCCACCAAACTGATCGTTCCGTCAGGATCAGACGCGTTGGCAGAGATTGTAATGTCAGAAAGAGCAGCAAAAGTACTATTGGCAACAGGAGAGGTAATGTTTGTAACCGGCGATATATTAATACAATTGTTTGTGACCGGCTGATTGCTGAAACTACTCGCTGTCCCACCGCTTATTGTTTGAAGGGGATTAACAGAAGGTTTGTTATATGTTACTGATACAATATCCCCGGCAATAATCCGGCTTAACAGGGTAATTTGAACTTTTGTGCCAGATATGGAAACGGAACCTATCGGCCTTATAATTGAATTGACAAGTACTACAAAGGAAGATCCCGACGGGACAATGTTTGCAAGGTTCATATTATATGACATTTCAACAAGCCCCGGAGTTGCATTTCCAACCGCAGAACTGATATATGTAGGGTTAATTCCTAATACCCTATTAGCTACAGTCTGAGGGCCGGTTGTTGGCGCCTGAGCTGCTGAGGTTGATTGTATTGGATTTACAGTCGGTTTGGTATATGTAAAAGTTATAACATCGCCTGAAACAACAGGTGTGCCAAGTGTTAAAAGTACCTTTGTCGAGGAAACTGAAACTGAACTAACCAACCTCGCTACTGAATTAACCAGTATAACAAATGAGGAAGCTGAAGGTACAATATTTGCAAGTGCGATGTTGTAGGTAATCTCCAGCAATGAGGGTTTCGTATTTTCTATTGAGGAACTGACATAAACCGGATTGATGGCACTACAATTATTGGTAACCGTCTGGGCATTTATAGTTCCCGCTGCTCCTCCTGATGTTGTCTGCAGAGGATTTGATGATGGCTTTGTGTACGCTACAGTAACGACGTTTCCATAAACGACAGGTGTTGAAAGAGTAAGCTGAACCTTTGTGCCGGATAAAACTACCGTATTAACTGTTCTCGCCACCGAGTTAACCAGTACTGTGAAGGATGAGACTGAAGGTGCAATATTGGCCAGAGTCAGATTATATGTCATCTCAAGAAGTGAAGGAGTAGCATTTTGGATTACAGAACTCACATAAACAGGACTGACAGCTGCTACATTATTGGTGACCGGTTGGGCACTGATAGTTATCGCCTGTCCTCCTAAGCTTGTCTGCAGAGGATTTGATGATGGCTTTGTGTACGCTACAGTAACTAGGTTTCCAGATGCAATAGGCGTTGAAAGAGTAAGCTGAACTTTTGTGCCGGATATTACTACAGTATTAACTGTTCTCGCCACCGAATTAACCAGTACTGTGAATGATGAGACTGAAGGCGCAATATTCGCAAGTGTCGCATTATAGGTCATTTCAAGAAGTGATGGTGTTGTATTTGCGACTGCCGCAGAAATATATAGTGGAATTGTAATTGTCGGGCCACTTTGAGTTTCGAAAGCCCCAAGATCAGGGGCATTACCATTGTATGGAAGACCAACATTTACGCCGGCATCTATTAAATCTGATCCTGAAGCAAGATGCATGAAACTAATATCCGGCAGACTTCCATCTGCGTTTCTTGGTCCTTTTGCTGCAGCAGAAACTAATGAAAGAAAATCGTTATCATCTGTAGATGCTACCTGCCAGTTATTGTTTGTTACAACGCAGCTTGATCTGAGATCTACATTCTGCCCATAACCACCAGCAATATCATTTCTATAAGATACACAGTTTTTCAATGTAATAATTCCTGAACCAATCGACTGATAAAATCCAAAGCCCGATCGTCCGTTACCATATGCTGTGCAATTATATAGTCCTTCGTCAGCATTGGCAGCATTGTCTTGTGATTCGTCAAAGCCACCCAGCTTATTGCCTACAGCGAGACAATTCTTAAGGATTCTCTGCTGTCCTGCTTCTTTTGCACCCGGGGTAATTCCAATTTTAATTCCGTCCCCGTCTCCTGATACCGTTGTCCAGTCTCCTAATGTATGACCGTTATCTATAGCCCAGCAATTAGTATATGTAATATATCCGTTGGAATCCATTCCATCCCAACCATCATCTGAATTATTCCATGCCCTGCAACCATAATATATAATATGAGCACCCGGATTTACCTGATGATTTCCAAAACCATCACAATAGCCACCCGGACCACCGCTTGTGCCGGCTCCAAAAAGTACATCTGCGTTGTTATAGGAATCACAATTTGTGAAATAGATGTAATCGTTTCCACTGCCCCACATAAAACCTGATCCGCAACGGGTAACTGAGCATTGTTCCATTGTTATATATTTTGATCCTCCCCCTATCAAGCCATCGGCAGGATATTTAGTTTCACCATGTTCGTTCATGCTGCTCACCGTTAATCCTTTAAAAGTAACATAAGAACAACCGTCAACATATAAACCAACTTTCCATCCTGCCTGTGTAATTTTTGAACAATCCAGAACAGGAACCTCACTTCCGTAGGCGCTGATAAGAATCGGACTTGAGGATGTTCCG
>JBBRSO010000165.1:0-5936 GCA_038245405.1 Bacteroidales bacterium | reverse complement strand
TGAATGGAGTGTCATCAATAAAGGCAAATGGAAGGACCATGGGAGAAGTCCCTGTCATAAAGGCGGTGTCAAATTGTTTTATTTCGGATGCTTTTGGACAATCAAATTCAATATCAATCTCATTTTCTTTACAGATTTCAATAATATATTTTCTGGTAATACCTTTCAGGATAAGTTTATCAGGTGCAGTGATTAGCGTGTTGTTTTTTACAAAAAAAATATTCGATCTGCTTCCCTCAGTAATCAGGTTATCGTTGTTTACGAGAATAGCTTCATATGCCGATTCGTTAATTAACCGGTGGCTGATTGATGACCTTAGTTTGTGATTGATAACCTTTGATTCGGGATCTTTCCGCTCAGCCTGATAAAGTATCCCCTTTACTCCTTTCTGATACTGAAGCCTGGTGGGGTAAACTGATTCAATACAGTAAATAAGATAATTAGTTGAAGAGTTGTTATAGTTGAAAACAATCTTAACATTAATGTCACTTTTTCTCTCCATCCTTACCAGCTCAATGATCAAATGCCTGAGCTCGGTGAGATCAACGAGAATCTTTTTCTTCTGAAGATTTACGCTTGATGAGAGTCTGTCCATATGATCAGATAAAAATATCGGACAACCTTTCATGATCCTTAATACCTCATATAAAGATTCACCTTCATAAACCATCGATTTATCGAAAGTTTCCGCAGCATGGAACTCACCATTCAAAATATAACTTTTCCCAAAACATTCGTTCATTTTATAAAAAATTAACCGGTTACAAAAATACAAACAATCAGTAAGACTGCCTCCAAATCTAATTATATTTGCTGAAGAAATTCACGGACAATCACCTGATGTATGCCATTATAGATATTGAAACCACAGGAGGAAGTGCACAACTTGAAAAGATTACTGAAATAGCTGTGTACCTGCATGATGGAAATAAAATTACCGATGAATATATTACTCTTGTCAATCCCGAGAGAAATATCCCGTACTTTATTACCAACCTGACAGGAATCACAAATGAAATGGTAGAGGATGCCCCAAGGTTTTATGAGATCGCACGGAAACTTATTGAGATAACAGAAGGCCGGATATTTGTGGCACACAATGCAAGGTTCGACTACTCATTCATAAGACAGGAATATAAATCACTCGGTTACAACTTTAAAAGAAACATCCTTGACACAGTCGCACTTAGCAGAAAGCTGCTTCCAGGCCACATATCATATAGTCTGGGCAATATCTGTAACGATCTAAACATCACTATAAATGGACGTCACAGGGCCGGTGGCGACGCTCTTGCTACTGTTAAACTACTTGAGATCCTGATAACAAAAGATACTGAGTTGAATGAGCTACGGCCTTCACTTTTAAGAAATACCAGGAACTCAAAATTAAATCCGAAGCTTGATGTAAACAAAATTGAAACAATCCCCGATGAACCCGGGGTATATTATTTCTATAATGAGAAAGGAGACTTGATCTACATTGGAAAGAGCCGGAATCTACAGCAGAGGATAAGCACTCATCTTTCAAACAATAGCACAAACAAGGCTATGGAAATGCGTGATTTTATTGCAGACATCGACTGGGTAACCACAGGAAGCGAACTGATCGCCCTTTTAAAAGAATCATTTGAGATTAAGAAGAACAAACCGGTATATAACAGGGCTCAGAGAAGGACATCATTTCAATGGGGAATCTTTAGCCATTTTGACAATAACGGTTACCTGAACTATAACTTCGGGCAGATTAATGATGATCAGATCCCGATATCTGTTTTTTCATCAAAAGATAAAGCAAAATTCAAATTAAGCACATTGATTGAAACATTCAGCCTCTGTCAGAAATTAACCGGATTATACGACACTGCCGGCGCATGTTTCCATTACCACGTGGGACTATGTAAAGGCGCCTGTATCGGAAAAGAGACTGCTGAAGAATATAATAAGAGGGCCATGAAGGCTAGCGAGGAGTTCAGTTTTACGCGCCGCAATTTTTTCATTATCGATAAAGGACGTGACAATGAAGAACGATGTGCCGTGAAAATAATAAACGGGAAATATACCGGTTGGGGTTATTTCAATATTAACGACATGGGTTTCGGTCTTTCAGCTGTGCATGATTGTATAAAACCTTCCGATGATAACCGCGATATACAGACAATCCTAAAACAATATCTGCGAAGCAACAAAGTGGAGAAGATAATTGAATTCTGAAGAAAAACCAGTTAAATAGAGAGCTTCAGAGTTCCGATAGCTTTAGGGACACAGAGAGCAACTGATAAAATGCCGTTACGCATCATCACCTTTTGCAGGTTAGTGGCTTTTTCTATATATTTGTTTATATAACCATCAAATCCGATCAAAAATGCCAGTATTCACCAGAACAACCAAAAACCTGATATTAAAAATTGATGAATTCTTCGATGATATTGAGCTCGGACTTCTTGTGTACAGGGAAGGAATAAAGGCATATCTCGATAAGGATATGGATTCATTTCAGAGGCACCTGGAAAAGGTTGACAAGCTGGAGAATAATGCCGACAGATTACAAAGGGAAATTGAGAATGAGATGATAACACACTCCATACTTCCGCAGCACAGGTCTGAAGTAAGTGCTCTCATTGATGAGCTGGATGAAATTATTGACGCTATGAAAAGCTCTCTCAATGAATTTGATATTGAGAGGCCTGACATCCCGGCTTCTCTTAATAAGAATTTTATAAGTCTCACCGAAACATCTTTAAATACAGCTGAAGAACTTATCCCTGCAGCAAGAGCATATTTTAAAGCACCCTACACGGTAAGGGAAAAGCTTCTAAAAGTTTATTATTTTGAGAGTGAGACAGATAAATTATCATGCATAACAAAAAAAATTATTTTTCATGAGATGCATGAACTTGACCTGGCACATAAAGCTCATTTAAGATATGTAATCCATCATATTGAAGTCATTTCAGATCTGGCACAAAAAGCTGCCGATCTGCTTTCTGGTATGGCGATTAAGATCGTCATGTAAAAAGGGTGCAGAATGCAAGGTGCTGGAACATGCACCATGCACCAGTTCATTATAAATATAGATGCTAAGCTGATTTTAATTAATATGTAGTGTAAATGATTCTAATCTTCCTTACAAGCGGTCTCTTTCTTGGATGGTCACTTGGAACAAACGATGCCTCCAACCTCTTTGGTTCGGCGGTGGGATCAAAGATGGTATCGTTCAGGAAAGCGGCTATTATTGCTTCTGTCTTTTTTATTCTGGGAGCGGTAATACAGGGATCAGGGACCTCGCACACTCTGGGCAAGCTGGGAGCAGTAAATGAGATCGGCGGATCTTTTACCCTTGCACTCGCTTCCGCAATTACAATCTATATGATGACGAAGTTCGCACTTCCTATTTCCACAACTCAGGCAATTGTGGGAGCCATAATCGGGTGGAACTTTTTTACCGGTAATCCTACAGATACCAGTACTCTTGAAAAGATTGTACTGGCATGGATAGCAGGACCAATCATAGGAGCAGTCTTTGCAATACTTTTATTCATAATTGTCAGGAAATTTAAAAAATCTTCCGGTATTCATCTCATCAGGTTTGAATCGTATATCAAAACCAGCTTAATAGTTGCCGGCGCATTTGGTGCATACAGCCTCGGAGCCAACAACATTGCAAATGTTATGGGAGTCTTTGTCCCCGCCTTCCATCTGCACGAGCTTGATCTTTATCTCTTCACGCTAAATTCAAGTCAGCAACTCTTTTTACTGGGTGGCCTGGCTATAGTTTTAGGGATATTCACATATTCCCGGAAAGTTATGGATACAATAGGCAACAATATACTCGAACTTTCTGCTGAGGCAGCACTCGTAGTGGTACTTGCACAAGCACTAGTTTTGTTTATTTTTTCGTCCACAGGTTTATCGAATTTATCTGTCAGAATAGGATTGCCGCCTATTCCTATGGTCCCGGTTTCGAGTTCCCAGGTAATTGTAGGATGCATAATCGGTATTGGTTTATATAAAGGGGCAAGAAACATCAATTTCAAAGTGCTTGGGGGGATTGGTCTTGGATGGATCATCTCTCCTGTTGCTTCGGGTTTGCTTACATTCTTCATGTTATTCTTCATGAAGAACATTTTCGGAATCAATGTTGGATCAAAAATAGACAGCACCGTAATTACTGATCCGGCGATTGTTACATCAGCTATTCAGAGTGACGTTTCCGGAATTATCAGATATCTTATCCTCGGGCTGTTGATATTCGGTACAATAGGAATAACTTTCTACGTACTCCTTGAAAATAAAAAGCGAAGGGAGATGCAAAGATCAGAGGAGAAGTTCTGGAAGAATATGAAATAATTCTTCGCATAGGGCCATGACATGTCGTGGCCCTACGAAAGGAATGAATAATTTTTCCCGTAATACATCATCTGCCCCAGATAATCATCAACATACTCCACTCTTACATCAGTTATTTCACCGGAATTATCATGCTCGGGTATCAGCATCGGATTGACGAAACCGGTATAAGGTGCCAGATTAAGCTTTTCATATCGTTCAAGTATTTCAGCGTGGAGAGCGGAGTCCACCTTTACTCCGAAGTTCTCTATCATCTCTTTACCTGCCTGGTAGTCTCCCTCGGATTTTATTTGCTGTATCTCTTTTAGTAATTTACCAAACAGCTGCCTTACTTTTTGATAATCATTAATTCTGACATACGTTTTCCCATTACGAATTAAGAATTCCACTGCGTTGTCTTGTCTGCCTTTATCATAAACCCAATGACAGATTGCAGAACGGTTTCGCATATGAGCTTCCTCAATCTCGCGGCCAGGCTTTATCCGTACAAGCTGTGTTATCAATCCATTTCGTATATAAGCGTCGTATGATGATCTGGCTGCTTCTTCCTCTGGCAGCAAGCCCAGTTCAATAATTTTTGGATCCATCATATAATATAACGCAAAAAGGTCTGCTCTAGCCTCTTCGAGAGCAGATGCATAGTTTTTGAGTGCGTTCGGATCAGTCCCTTCCGCCAGCTTTCCACTTGCATGACCAACACATTCATGGAGATCAGTATGAAGGGCATCTGAAACAGAACCGTATTTCTTTATCCTGTCTACTTCTGTAGAGTCGTTGGCAAATTCCTCAAGAAAACCATTGTCACGTGATGACACGTCATGTGCCTCAGTGATATTCGCGAGAGTAACTGATTTTGAACCTACTTCTTTCCGTATCCAATCAGCATTTGGAAGATTAATTCCAAGAGGTGACGCAGGGTAACAATCCCCTCCGAGCATAGCTACATTAATAACCTTTGCAGCGATTCCTGTAACGTGCTCTTTTCTGTATTCAGGCTGAATAGGTGAATTATCTTCAAACCATTGAGCATTCTCAGTTATTATCTTTGTGCGTTTTGTAGCCTCAAAATCGATATATTCTACAACTGACTCCCAGGTTGCTTTCATACCCAGAGGATCGCTGTAAGTCTCAATGAAGCCATTTATGAAATCAACCTCAAGATGTACATCACTGGCCCATAATATGTTAAATTCATTCCATTTCTTAAGATCACCCGACTTATAGTATTCAATCAAAAGCCGTATTGAGGATCCCTGCATTTCAGATTCTGCAAACCCGATAGCTTTTTCAAGCCATGAAACAATTTTATCGATTACTGAACCATATAACCCTCCCGACTTGTAAACATTTTCAAAAATGCTGCCGTTCGATTTAATAACTTTTGAGTTCAGTCCAAGTGATACCGGATGCGGGTCGCTGAGATCAATCTTTGATTTGTAAAAAGATTCAACCTCATTCTGTATTACATTTTCATACAGGTTTATAGCTGATTTTACAACTATGTCAATATCTGCTTTCAGCTCCACTTTACGGGGAAATAGATTTTCGTCAAATAGTACCGGAGTAAGCAGAGCTATGAGTTGATCACT
>JBBRSO010000164.1:0-5987 GCA_038245405.1 Bacteroidales bacterium | reverse complement strand
AGTAAACTGAGGAATAACCTTTCGCAGTTGTTCATTTATAATGTTGGCATTGAAACCGGCAAGGACATTGGAAGAAAGTGTTATGACTCTCTTCAGGTTAAGGCGGTTGATCTGACAATAGCTGTTCACATATTCAACATGAGCAACAACAGACAAAGGAATCTGACGTAATATTCCTGAATTCATATCACGATAAGTGATCGTCAGGTTAAGCAACTGTTCAAGATCATTTCGTTGATCTTCTTCAAAGCGAAGCATAATTGAGTATTGGTCTTCACCTTCACGGTATTTCGATATCTCTTTTCCCAATTGACCCGTTCTTATAGCATCACCAACAATAGCTGCGGTAATTCCTTCTGAATTAGCTCTTTCACGATCAAGAACTATGACTATCTCCGGTTTGGAGCTCGCAAAATCAGATTTTAACTCTTCTATTCCCCCTATCTGAAGGGAGTCAACATATCTTTTAAAGCGATCTGCAGTTGAGGTGAGTTCAGGCAGATCTTCCCCCGATAATTCGAGGTTTATGGGCTTCCCTGTAGGTGGCCCGCTTGAATTCTTATCAACTACAATCTCTGCACCGGCAATATTCTGCAATGCCGCTCGCATTTCGTTCATATAAGCCCCTGAACTCTGACCATGCCTGTCCTTATATTCAACAAAATTGACCGCAATTTTTGCAAGGTTTGATGATTTGCTTGAGTTATCAAACTGATTATCTGAAGCAAGGAATGCAACATTCGTAACAACTGATTCAACTATCGGGTTATTTTCTCCCAATACGTTCATAATACGGTGTTCTGCAATTTTTGAAACTGAGTCGGTTACATCTATCTGTGTGCCGATAGGCATTTTAATAAATGTATTAATGGTATTAGGCTCATTATCGGGGAAAAATACGACTTTCGGTTTTACTACACTATTCAGAATGAGAGTGAATACAAAAAGAGCGATCATTCCACCAAGAATATATCCAGGTCTCTTTCCTTTCAGTACCCATTTCAGCGTATTTTCATATTTTTTCATTAAAGCCGGAATGCCATGAGTCTGAAATCTGTTAATTATCTTATATCCAAAGAGCTCATGAGCAAGGAAGGATATTGCAATGAATACTCCAAAATTGGCAATGCCTCTTGCTCCCAGCAGGTAGAATGGCAGAGATATCAGTACAATTATGGCAGCAGTCTTGAAGACCTTTGATTTATTAACAGTTTCTTCCTCATCATCAAGCTTCATAAAATCTACGGCAAATACCGGATTAAATATATAAGCAACAATTAAAGATGCGAATAGAGTTATAATAAGGGTCACCGGAATGAAAACCATAAATTTTCCAACGACTCCCGGCCAGAATGCCAGAGGAAAGAATGGGGCAAGTGTCGTAAGAGTTCCCGAGAGAATCGGCACAAACACCTCTCCTGCAGCCGATTTAGCGGAGTCGGTAATATTCATTTTTGTCAGCCGGTGTATACGGTGGGTGTTTTCAATGACAACTATTGCATCGTCGACGACTATCCCAAGTGCGAAGATAAAGGCAAACATTACGAGCATATTCATGGTGAACCCAATGAAAGGCAGGACGAGATATGCTATTGCCATTGACAATGGCACCGCAAACGCAACAAATATTGCATTCACAATACCCATGAAGAACATAAGCACTATGACTACGAAAATGAATCCCAGAATAATTGTATTGTTAAGTTCATTAACTGTATTCCTGGTATATCGCGACTGATCACCGGTGACCTCAACAACCAGATTTGGCGGAAGCGAGGTTTTTTGCATATTTGCTATGATTGCCTTTATCCCATCAGAAGCATCAAGGAGATTCTGTCCGCTTTTTTTGATAACGTTGAGAGTCACCACATTTTTGCCATTATAACGGGCATAATTTTCAGGTTGCTGAAATCCATCACGTACTGAAGCGATATCAGCGAGTTTTACTATTGCCCCTGTGCTCGTGCTTAAAATAACATTCTTTATTTCATCAATACTTTTCACCTCACCAATAACCCTGATAGATCTGCTCATCTGCTGAAGATCGATATTTCCACCTGAGACAGTCATGTTATTAAAACTTACAGCTTGTTCTATGTCTCTGAATGTCAAACCTGCAGCTTTCATTTTATACATATCAATATCAACCTGGATTTCTCTCGTAAGAGCGCCACCAATTTCGACCCTGGTGATCTCTTTAAGACTTTCAATCCTTTCCTGCATATCATCGGCATATTTTTTCAGCCGGTCAAGAGGTATATCCCCCGAAAGATTGATATATTGTATAGGCACTTCGGAAAGGTCGATCTCCATAACCGATGGTTCGATGAAAGAGGGATCTGTTGGCAAATCTTTTTTTGTCTTGTCAACAGCATCCTTGACTTTTTGCTTTGCATCTTTAAGGTCGATGTCGGTATTGAATTCCACTATGATGGCAGAAAAATCCTGTACAGAGCGGGAAGTGATCTTCTTTACACCACTGATTGATTTGATGTTCTTCTCCAATGGTCTGGTAACAAGATTTTCCATATCGGCAGGTGAAGTACCGGGATAAATTGAATTTATATTTATCATCGGAATAACAATTTCCGGAAACTGTTCCTTTGGTATGCTATAATAGTTAATTAAACCAAATACCGATATTATGAATACCAGTACATAAACACTGATCTTGTTATCTATAGCCCAGCTGGTTGCGAAGAACTCTTTATATTTTTTTTCCATGAATTATTGTTTTATTTCTGATATTTGATCAGAACCTTACTTAAAATCTGACATATTCTCCATCAACGATTTCCTGGTAACCGGAAGCTATTACCTTGTCGCCAACAGATAATCCCTCTAAAACTTCAGCGATTCCGTTGTAGCTGGTCCCCAGTACAACCGGTTGTTTGAAAGCAGCGTTGTATTGTTCTTTTGGACGGACAACGTAAACATAACTGCCTGTAAGGTCAGTCTGTATGACATTCATAGAAAGCTGAATGGCTTTATCGGCATGATAGTCATTAATCTGTATAATAGCTATCATATTGGCTTTCAGATTTTCAATTCCGTCCAAAAGCTTTGTTTCGATTATGAAAGTTCGGTTCACAGGATTAATATATTTGCTGACGAAATTTACTTTTGCCTCTACAGATTTATTTATATCGGGAAATAATACAACCAGTTTATCGCCAACACTTACATGTGATGAATAGGCTTCGGAAACTTCTGCACTTACCTTCAGATTTTTAAAAGCAACAACCCTGTAAGCGACTAAACGTGGATCAGGGGAAACTACTCCTCCGATCTTAATATTACATTCTTCGATAGTACCATCAATTGGTGATTTTATTTTGAATTTATCAACCTGTTGTTTTAATGAAGAGATCTGTTTCTCGAGCGACTCTTTATTGGTTTTAGCCTGCAAATACTGCACCTCACTACCAATTTTCTGATCCCACAGACGTTTCTGTTTATCGTAAAGATCAGAAGCAAAATGGTATTGAGTTTCAAGACCCTGCATCTGGCTGCGATATTGCTGATCGTCAATCTGAGCAAGCACCTGACCTTTAGATACCTTTTGTCCGACATCTGCAAATTTTGATGTAATAGTCCCGGGAGCTTCAGCGAATACGGCGGCATTTTGATCACCATCGAGTTTGCCCTGTACCCTTATATAATGATTGAATTGGTCGGAAGTAACATCTTTAAGACCAACAAATTTAAATTTTTGTGGATTCAGACTGTCCTTTCCTTCCTTACTCAAGTCATCCTGAAGCTTCAGAATCTTATCATTAATTGAGGTTTGCTGCTGCTTTAGTTTCTCGAGCCGGGCTTCCTTATTGGAGTTGCAGGCAGTCAAAAAAATTAGAATTAAGCCTACTGCTATACTTACTTTAATGGTTTTCATATTCTTCTTAATTGTATTATTATTGATTTAATTCTATTATTTACTGGCACTTAAAATCCGGTCAAGTTTCGCTTTAGCATTAAGTAGCGAAAGAATGGAATTATAGTAGTTCGATTCAGCTGTTAAAAGCTGGTTCTGGTTTTGAGTGAGCTCAAAACTTGATGACACTCCTTCCTTGTATTTAATAACAGTCTTGTTATAAATCTTTTTGCTAAGATCCATACTCTCACGATTGGTCACAAAGTTACTGTATGCAGTCTGGTAACTTGATCTTGCTGTTTCAAACTCCATTGTTAAACCCTGTGCAGAATTTTCTTCTGTCAGACGCAACTTTTGCAGATCGAATTTAGCCTGGCTCACTTTGGCATTCCGCATCCCGCTTGTAACGATAGGAAGCGTGAGCGAGGCACCCACAACATCTTTCACAGCGAAATTAAATGCTGGTTGATTTGTTTGTTCCTGATGTCTGTAAAATGCTGATATGGTAGGAAAGTATTTCGACTGTTCTCTCTTTAATAATAATTCCGAAACCTTTACCTGGCTCGAAACAAGCTGATAATCAATGCTGTTGTTAATATCATATTCAGACGATGCAAGATAGCTTATATTACCCTGATCTATAATCCGTGGAAGACTGTCGGTTAACTCTACTCCCTGATTAAAATCGAGGCCAAGCTGGAATTTCAGCAGTTTCATTGATATTTCACGCTGCGTTTCCAATGAAGTAATAAGGGTTTGTATATTTGATTTGCTGATTTTCACCTGATCAACATCGGTTTCTTCATTTAGTCCCTGTTCATTCATTCTTACCATTTCATTATATGTCTGATCTATTGATATCAGGGTTTCCCTCAAAACCCTTTCGTTTTCAGACAGAATTAAAATAAGGTGATAAGTACCTGCAACAGCCTCCTTTGTTTCATTCTCAGTCTTAATAAGAGTTTTCTCCGACATCTGTTTAAAAACTTTTGTAGCCTGCAAGCCCACAAGGTATTCTCCGCTGAATACTAACTGGGAAAGAGTAAAGTCGACTGTGGTGTTATCCTTCACTCCGAGCGGAATAGCAGGCGAGTCCTGATAAGCATCGGTAATATTTTGTTTGGTAATAACTCCATCGGGTAAATTATCAACGTTCAGTACCGGACCAAATGACAATACCGGGATCTTAAACTGATGAATATAATTCGCTGCAACAGATATCTGCGGCAAGCCGATTGCCAGAGTCTCCCAAACCTTCTTGTTAGCGCTCAGAATATCGATTCTTGAGGACTTAACTGCACGGTTATTCTGAAGTGCATAAGTCTGGGCTTCAGATATTGAAAGCTTTAGTAACTCTTTTTTATCCTGAGCGAATCCTTTGATGAATGATCCAATCAGAATAAGTATTAAAAGGTATTTACGCATAAAATTCATATTAAATTATTTATAAAGCAGTTTCTAATTCCTTTAATTTATTTTCAAGAACATGTATTCCTTCCTCAGTTGCTATACCGCGAATGTGATAAGTAAGTAATTCGATAAAAAGCTTTTTGGAGGTAAACTCTTCAACAGTGAACGATTCGTCCAGAAGTGCATTTTCTGATCTCCATAAATATAACTTTGCAATTATCTCTTTGTTCAATTCTTCTCGATATAACCCTTCATTAATTCCCTTTTTCAGGTTAACCAGAATATAGTTATAAATGCCTTCATGTTTGGCATTTATAATTTTTTCATAATGACTGGCATAATATTTTTTCAGATCATATTCAGTTGCTGAATTCTGCTTCCTAATCATATCATTCATGAACATTGAGATCTCAAACAGTTCTTCAATAGCATTAAATCCGACCCTGAAACATTTGCATATCTCCTTCTGTCGTTGGGCAATCTCGTTATCGACAAATTTTCCAACCAGATCATTTTTATCATTTACATATTGGTATAGAGTTTTCTTAGAAATTCCAAGTTCACGCGCAACATCATCCATAGTTATACTCTTTATACCATATTTCATGTATAACTCCCGAACCTTCGACATAATGTTTTTTAACTCATCATTCATCCTGCAAAATTAAACAAAAAACTTTGGAAACAAATATCAGAATAAATGTTT
>JBBRSO010000163.1:0-6008 GCA_038245405.1 Bacteroidales bacterium | reverse complement strand
TATTGTTCTCGAATTGGTTAAAGAACTGGGAAGGCCTATAATAACAACATCAATTCAAGATCCTGATGAACTAATTGAATATACAACCGATCCGGAGCTGATTTATGAAAAATTCCGGGATTTTACAGATACTGTGATAGACGGCGGTTTTGGAAAAAATGAAGCGTCAACAATCGTTGATTGCACCGGCGATGCAATAGTTATAGTACGTCAGGGTTTAGGTATTCTCGACCTTTAATCAATTTCTGTAAAAATTTCTGCTGAATAGTATCAAAACCGTAAGTAGTTCAAGTCTCCCCAGCAGCATCATTATTGACATAAGCAGCTTTCCTGTCATAGGCATTGCTGAGTAGTTTGTAAATGGTCCGAATGTTCCTAATGCGGGACCAATATTCCCCAGCATTGAAGCTGAAGTGCTGAAGGAGGTAATAAGATCATAACCCATCAGTGAAATTATGAATGCACCAAGACACATTATAAAGAAATATAGCATAATGAATACAAGCAAATTAGAGATTGTAATCTGGGGTACTATCCTCTTATCAAGCCGTACAGGTATGAATCCGCTTGGATGGATAATCCTTTTCATTTCCTGTCTGCTGTTTTTTGTTATGAGGAGCAGTCTCACTATTTTAATTCCACCACTTGTCGATCCTGAGGTACCTCCGGTAAACATTAAAATGAAAAATATGATAAGAACCATATTTCCCCACAAATTATGTTGCTGGGTGTAGAAGCCTGTTGTTGTAATTATTGAGACAACATGAAATGCCCCGTCAAGTATAGCTTTGCCAAAAGTGAATCCTGCTTTAATATACAGAATGGATGCGATGAGAACGACGAAGATAAAGCAGAGCAGAGTATAAAATACAAATTCATTGTTGCCATATACTTTTTTGAAATTTCCTTTCAATCCGAAATAAATGAGAGTCATATTTGTTCCGGCAATAAACATGAATAATGTTAAAATAATCATTATATATGGTGAAGCAAAAGCTGCGATGCCATCGTTATGTGTTGAAAAGCCTCCTGTTGAGAGTGTGGAAAAAGAATGACAGATTGCATCAAAATACGGCATCCCTCCAAGCATCAACAGAAAAATTTCAAACAATGTAAGTATTAGGTAAATTCTTATAAGCCGTATCCCAGCACCCTTGGTTCTTGGGTGAATTTTGGCAGTCTGCTGGCCTGAAAATTCAGTCGCCGCAATCTGGATGTTAAATGATTTAAATACAGGGATCAGGGAAAGTGAAATAAAAATTATTCCAATGCCACCAAGCCATTGTGTAAGACTTCGCCAGAATAATATGCCATGCGGCATTATTTCAACATCTGGCATTATAGTAGCGCCTGTTGTGGTAAAACCCGACATCGATTCAAAAAAAGCATCACCGAAATTTGTTACTGATTTGCTAAAGAGAAAAGGAAGAGTGCTGAATAAGCTGAAAATGATCCAGATCCCTGTAACAATGAGATAACCTTCCTTTTTTCCGACGATCCGTTCTTCATTCCTGAGTGGCGTGAATACAAGTACCCCTGAAACTATTGTTATCAGAGCTGAATATAAAAATGATGAGGCTGCATGCTCGTGATATAACAGAGATACACCTCCGGCGAGCACCATGAACAAACCTTCAACAATGAGCAACAGGCTAAAAGCCCTGGCTATTACCCTGAAGTTGATCATATATTGCTAAGTAAAATATTTGGAAAGCCTCTCATAAGCAGATGGCAATGTAAAAACGACGACCTTGTCGTTTGCCTTTATAATTGTATCACCAGTTGCTATGAATGGTTCCCCGTCCCGTGTTCCTCCGCCAACAATTGCATCTTTTGGGAAATCAATACTACGGAGAGTCCCTTTAGTTATTTTTGAGTTTGCAGGAACATTGAATTCAATAACTTCAGCATCTGTTCCTGTCATATACTTAACCTGAGTAACATTCGGATTCGTAGTATGTTTGAAAATTCTACTGGCAGCTGCGATCTTTTTATTAATGATTGTATCAATTCCTGTATTCTCGGCCAGGTTGATGAATTCCATATTCTCAACTTCGGCAATTGTCTTTTTTACTCCCATTCTCTTTGCAAGCAGACAAGAGAGAATATTAGTTTCAGAATTGCCGGTAACAGCTACAAAGGCATCCATTTTTGTGATACCTTCCTGTTCCAGCAGATCATAATTTCTTCCGTCACCATTAATAATAAGTGTATTATCAAGTATATCAGCCAGATCCTGGCACCGCTTAATACTTGAATCAATCAGTTTTACTTCGCATGTGTTCTGAAGATATAGTGCCACATGTTTGCCAATCCTGCTGCCTCCCAGAATCATTATATTTTTTGCTTCAAAATTCTCTTTCCCCGAGGTCTTCATCATTTCATCGATCCCTTCATGGGTAGAGATCACAAATACCACATCTCCAACCTGAAACTGTTCATTGCCTCTTGGTATGATTGTGATGGCATTTCTTTTAATTGCTACTGCCCGGTATTTTTCGGTTTGATTGCTGATGGCTATTTCCTGTAAACTTCTGTTTATTATGGGAGCATTTTCATCAAGCTTCTGAACATACATTGCAAGTTTACCTCCGGAGAATTCCATGAATTCTGTTGAACCAGTTTCATGAAGCAATCCTAATACTTCTCTTGCTGCAATAAGCTCAGGATAGATAAGAGAATTAATGCCAATAGATTTGAAGAATTCGAGCACTGAAGATTCCATATAATCGAGATTGTCGATTCTGGCAATCGTTTTTATAGCCCCAAACTTTTTTGCTAGCAGGGATGCCGTAATATTGGTGTCTTCAGAACGGGTAACTGCTATAAACAGATCCGTTTTTTTTTTCAAAACATCCTTTAACATCTTTACCGAAGTAGCCGATCCTTCGAGTGTAAGAACATCAAGCGAACTGTCAATGGGCTTCAGACGTCCTTCTTCCGGATCGATAAGAATAATTTCATGATTTTCATTCGATAACATTTTGGCGAGATGTGTTCCAACTTCTCCGGCTCCTGCGATTACTATCCTCATTTAAAAAATTTTGAAAAAAACATCACAAAATAAGAGATAAATCCCTTAATTCTCAAGTTTTTTGCGACTTTTATTTATGAACCACTTATATCCTTTTAACGTAAGCTCCTGAATTCCTGACATAATATATTGAACAGGAAGAAGGGATTTTTCTGACAAAGAACTCAGGGAGCTTCCCGGATTGAACTACAATAAGTTCTTTATTAGCAAGCTCCGGATTATTTCCAAAAAGTGGTTTAGGTCCGGTAAGCACTATAATATCAGGGTTTTGCTGAAAACTAATGTTTCTAATTGAGTTGGTGATGAGTATTTTTTGTCCTCCAGCCTTAATCAAATCATATTTATTGTTTAGGATGGCTGGTCTGATTTTTAAACCTAATACTGCACAATGTCTTTTTACTTCAGGTCTTACAGGTAAGGTATCTGAAAAGAGGTTGAGTATCTTACCCGTCCTGATCCCTATAGTTGTGCTGCCAGGGGTATTATATATAATCAGCTGATTTGTTTTCTTTGAGATTAAATCTTTTACAGTTCCGTTAACAATAAACAGACACAGGAAAATTACCGGATAGATGATCCTGATTGATTTCTTTTTCATAAAATAATAAGTGAAAAGAAATATAGTACAGCTGAGCAGGATGCATTCAGGAACAGTTAGTCCAATATTCTCAATTGTTGAATAAGGCAAAGAAGCAGTCCCCATGGTCAGTCTTTCAGTCAATCCTGTGAGATGGTTGAGACCCATTGCAAGGAATTGCGACAGGAACCTGACAGGGAACAACAACGGAACCAGGCAGCCTGTAATAATCAGCAGATTGGCTACAGGCACTATGGTTATATTGGCGAGGATGAAATATGTTGGGAATCTGTTAAAAAGCATGATTGTCAAAGGTAAAGTACCGGCCTGAGCTATAATAGTTATTGCGGCTGACTGCCAGATCTTATCGGCAAACCAGTTCCTGAACTGGAGATGCAGATAAAAATCGTTGTAAAAGCTGATTATAAAAATCACAGCGGAGTAGGAGAGAAGGAAACCAGCATCAAATATTACAGATGGTCTGATCAGGATAAGACAAACAGCTGAGGCCAGTACTGAATTTATTCCGTTGGATGGACGTTTCATCAGCTTGCCAGCCTGTAGAAAAGTAAACATAATAGTCGCCCTTAGTACTGAAGGAGTAAGCCCGGTGACAAATGCAAAAGCCCAGAGAATAGTTATTGTAATCACTATACGGAAGATATTAAATTTTCTTTTCATGAAGAACAGCATAGTCATTACGAACATGCTAAGGATAATAGCATGAAGACCCGATACAGCCATAATATGCATTACTCCTGCCTTCATGAAATACATCTTTTGTTTAGGGTCCAGCATTCTTTTCTGGCCGAGCGTTATTGCCGAAACCAGAGCCAATCGTTCACCCTTGATTCCGCGTGCGCGAAACATACCGATTATTTTTTCCCTCGTTATTAATGCGTTATGAATAAGTTTTCTATGGATAGGAGCACCATGATTTTGTATATCCTTGCTATTCATGATGGCATAATATCTGATGCCCTGGTTTTCCATGAAAAAACGGTAATCAAATTCGTAGGGATTGCCTCTGTTGGTGATTTTGACGGGAATGCAATTGAAGGTCAGAATGTCTCCTGGTAATAAAGTCTCTAATGGCTGCCCCTTTTTAACATAAACAAGGATGGAGCCTTTAACCGGCATAATACTTCCCTGCCGGTATTCTGATGTTAATTTTATTATGAGCCTGATACTGTTTTCTTTTTCTTCGGGATAATCGGAAACAGTGCCTGTGAATGTTGTTAATTTATTTTCAAATATTGACAGACGGTCTTTTTCATTCCTGTAAAGAAGTAATCCACATACAAAAAGGCATGATGTGAGTGTTATGCCATAAATAAGATTTGTTTGCAGTTTATTAAAGAATATGCTGATTGCAAAACCGGAAATGATAAGAATAAAGGCAGCCGACAGGAAAATAATATCCGGTTTAAAATAAAGGCCTGTAATAATTCCGGCACAGATCGGCAGGCCAATACGCAGGAACGGAATTTCTTTATGTAGCACAGTCTACAGCAAATGAGACACATAAAGATAAGAATAATGTTTGGAGTGAGCTAGAGTTTGGAGTGACTAAAATTAAGGTTGAGGTTAAGGTTGAGGTTGAGGTTGAGGTTAGTCAGACTGTACGACCTGCACTATTTATTTGATCTTCTGTCCCATAAGGATTGTCTTATAATCTGCTTCAAAATTGCCTTTGCTGATAGCTGTGATCTTGCCTTTGAGAAGCCTGCGCCGAAGCGGACTTATTTTATCTGTGAAAAGAATGCCATCGAGATGATCGTATTCGTGTTGGATTATTCTTGCTTTATACCCTTCATAAACCTCGTCATGTTGTACCCAGTTTTCATCATAATATTTGATTCGGATATGAGATTCCCTCATTACTTCCTCTCTCAGATTAGGAATGCTAAGACATCCTTCATTCATAGGCTGGAATTCACCGCATCTTTCTGATACACGGGCGTTTATAAAGACTTTTTTAAAATCAGTCAGCGACGGTTCATCTTCTCCCAGCGGTTTGCCGTCGATTACAAAGATCCTGATAGATTTTCCGATCTGAGGAGCAGCAAGACCCAACCCGTCAGAGTAATACATTGTTTCAAAAAGATCTTCAATAAGCTTGTTGAGTCCGGGATATTCACTGTCGATTTCAACTGCAACTTTTCTTAAAACCGGATGGCCGATTACGACGATTGGGTAAATCATTATTCTGTTATATTTTCTTTGTATTAGATCTTGTATCGAGGAACGACTGCAGGATTATTGAAGCACTTATCTTATCAACCATTGACTTATCCTGCCTGTCTTTTTTTTTTACACCTCCGTCAATCATTGTCCTTAGTGCCATCTGTGAGGTAAACCGCTCATCAGCAAGATGGATATGCTTATCGGGATATG
>JBBRSO010000162.1:0-6019 GCA_038245405.1 Bacteroidales bacterium | reverse complement strand
GTAAGGTCTTCCCACAGATCGGTATATTTCATAACCGCAGTCCGGCATTCCTTGTTATAATCCTCTACTGAAATATATTTAGGGGAGGCTTTATTCCCTATATCATCTTTTGTTATCCCGAGGGCTGTCTCAACGCCAAGCTCAACCGGCAGGCCATGGGTATCCCAGCCTGCTTTACGTTTCACCTCATAACCACACTGTGTCTTGAAACGGCAGATAGCATCTTTGATCGTTCGGGCCATTACATGGTGAATACCGGGTATGCCGTTTGCTGACGGAGGTCCTTCATAGAACACAAATTCACCTTTCCCGTTTAGCTCACGTATACTTTTGTTGAAAGTATCATTCTCATCCCAGGTTTTGAGAATCTCCTTATTCACTTTCGACAGATCAAGACCTTTATATTCAGGAAACCGTTTCCCCATTGTATCAAATACTTAATGTTAATTATGCTTTTTTGAAAAGATTGACAAAGATAATCTTTTTTAGTTAAACCGGGCGGGTTGCTTCGGAGCTGAGCTCCTCGCAATGACGAAGCAATCTCATTGAGTTTCCGCCATCCCAAATAAGTCAACCCATTCAGGATTAAGACTATTTATGAGTTCAATCTTTCTGGTCCTTGAACCACCCTTAATCTGTTTCTCCCTTTTTATAGCATTGCCGATGGTATCTAATTCTTCGAAATACACAAGCTTGCTTAAATTATATCTTGCAGAAAAGCTATTTGCATACTTTTTTGTCTTATGCTTAAACACCCTATCCTTCAGATCGCTTGTTACACCTGTATAAAGCACCGTATTATTTTGATTTGTCATAATATATACAAATCCTTTCATCTCATCTCAGCATTTTAATCCTCTCTGTCAATATCTTCACTCCTTTTGACGCATTTTCCTTTATCACCTCCACTTTGCGATTTACAGGAACAACAACCTCCTTTGGATCGATAAGCCAGAGTGATGCTTTGGCCGGTGCATAATTTATCAATCCTGCTGCCGGATACACATTCAATGAAGAGCCTGCTACAACAAATATATCGGCGGTGGCGGTGATGTTAACCGCCTCTTCAAGCATTGGCACTTCTTCTCCAAACCAAACGATATGAGGACGAAGCTGACTCCCTTTTTCACAAAGGTCGCCGTCGATGATATCCTTGTAGCCAATATCGTAGATGAGTCTGGGATCGTTGCTGCTCCTTGCTTTTGTTAGTTCGCCATGAAGGTGCAGGATTCGTGTGCTGCCGGCACGTTCATGAAGATCATCGATATTCTGTGTAATAATATGAACCTCAAAGTATTTTTCAAGAGCAGCCAGACCCAGATGACCATCATTGGGTAAGCTGCCAGCCAGCTGTCTGCGTCTCTCATTATAGAATCGAAGTACCAGTTCCTGGTTTCTTCTCCACGCTGCGGGTGTGGCAACTTCAGATACATCATACTCCTCCCATAATCCACCCGAATCCCTGAAGGTTTTTATTCCGCTTTCAGAGCTCATGCCGGCTCCGGTTAAAATGACGAGCTTTTTCATAGTATGACAAAGTTAGATTAAATATTCATTTAACGATTGGCGGGTTGCTTCGGAGCAAGCTCCTCGCAATGACGTGGATGTGAGTGGTTTTGTTTAGGGCTAATTCAGAAGCATATAACGTAGAGGTCATTGCGAGGAGCGCAGCGACGAAGCAATCAGCCGGGTTTTCTGAAATTAATTATCTTTGTCCCATGGATCAAACATCACCCCCTCGAAAAATCGTCCTTGCAATTACTGGTGCCAGCGGTTCAACATATGCACTTGCTCTGCTTAACCGGTTGCATGAGCTCCGGGCTCCGGTGGAGGAGATTGCTGTAATCTTCTCGGAGACAGGTAAAAAGATCTGGGAATCTGAAATAGGATCAGGCTTTTACGATGAAGGCTCTGCGAAGGAGTACCAAAATTCAAATTATTATGCACCGTTCGCATCGGGTTCCTCGAAGTATGATTCCATGATAATCTGTCCTGCTTCAATGGGTACCATCGGACGGATAGCAAACGGTACTTCAGATGATCTGATATGCCGTACTGCCGATGTGATGCTGAAAGAAAGGCGTAGACTCATAATCGTGCCGCGCGAAACGCCTTACAACCTTATACATCTTAACAATATGAAGACATTGACGCTGGCAGGAGCAATAATTTGTCCGGCGACACCTTCATTTTATAGTAATCCGAAAACAATCGACGAGCTGGTGCTTACTGTTGTGGATCGTATTGTCGACCTTGCAGGGTTTAATGGCAAGGGTTATAGATTTATGGACAATGATTGATAAGCAAATCATACAGTTCTTCAGGAAACACCATGTCCTTACCATTGCAACTACTGTTAATGATGAACCGTGGTGCGCAAATTGTTTTTATGTATACCTTGAAGAAGAGAACTGCCTGGTTTTCACAACCGATGCAGATACGCGTCATGGTAAAGAATTTTCAAGGAACCCTGTTGTTGCAGGATCTGTTGTGCTTGAGACAATGCTGATAGGAAAGATCCGCGGCATCCAGTTTCAGGGCGTTGTTTCCGAGCCGGAGGGACAATTGCTTTCAAAGGCAAAACGTGCTTATCTTATAAAGTTTCCACCCGCAGTACTGATGAACACGCATCTGTGGGTAGTAAAGCTCACTCTCATAAAACTTACCGACAACAGATTAGGTTTCGGAAAGAAACTGATCTGGCCCTGACCTCATCCCCCTGCCCGGGTGTTTAATCAGTAGTAAATTCGGATTTTCTCCCCCTGCCAAGGGGGAGTGCCCGAAGGGCGAGGGGGTCACTTCCCCAGTTGCTGCCTTACTATTTTCGCAATATACTTCCCCAGAATATCGAACTCGATATTTACAACTGTTCCTTTTTTGATCTGATGGAAGTTTGTTACTTCCCATGTAAAGGGAATGATTGCTACTTCAAACGACCGAGGTTTTGAGTTCACAACGGTCAGACTCACACCATTAACGCAAACCGAACCCTTTTCGACAGTGATATAATCGTCCTGGGTGGGTTCATATTCAAAGGTATAATACCAGCTGCCGCCGGCTTCTCTTACATCTGTGCATACTGCAGTCTGGTCCACATGTCCCTGAACCATATGTCCGTCGAGTCGTCCGTCGAGACGGGTGCTGCGTTCGAGGTTGACCTTATCGCCTGGTTTCAGCAACCCGAGGTTTGTCTTTTCAAGTGTTTCTTTAATTGCTGTGACGGTGTAGGTGTCACTATTTTTCTTTACCACTGTCAGACATACGCCGCTGTGCGATATACTCTGATCGATCTTCAGCTCATCGGTAAATGAGCATTTCATGGTAATATGAATATTGTCTTTTTCCTTTTCAAGCTTTACTACCTGTGCGGCTTCTTCGATTATTCCTGAAAACATAGATTAAGGATTTTTGGTTGAAACAAAAATAAGGAATTTACTGAATTTTAGATTAATGTTTGGCAGGTTGCTTCGGAGCAAGCTCCTCGCAATGACGAAGCAATCTGCAATCGTCGAACCTATTTCAGCAAAAAAGCCGCTCCGTTTCTGAGCAGCTCTGTCTATATCGCCGTTGCGCCTTTGCGCCGTTGCGCCTTTGTGCCGTTATTTATTTCTGTTTCATCTTTGCATCCATGCTGAGTGTAGCATGAGGCACAGCTCTGAGTCTTTCTTTCGAGATGAGTTTTCCTGTTTCACGGCATATACCGTAAGTCTTGTTTTCAATTCGTATCAGCGCAGCCTGAAGATGCTGTATAAATTTTTCCTGTCGTTGTGCCAGACGGCCTGCTTCTTCTTTTGATAATGTAGTAGCCCCTTCCTCCAGTACTTTAAAGGTAGGAGATGTATCCATAGTGTCGTTACTCTCTTCGTGAGTGATGCTTGACTTAAGTATTTCATAGTCCTTACGGGCTTTATCCAGCTTCATCAGGATAATCTGTCTGAATTCCTCAAGCTCATCATCTGAATATCTTGTTTTCTCAGCCATTTCTTAAAATTTAAATATTCCGCGAAGGTAAGGTTTTTTTATTAATTACTTCTCGCCTTCATGAACAGAATATTCCAACCAGATTTCCAAAAATATCGAAAATCAGTTAAAAACGGACTCTTATCGTAGGCATCAAGGTATTTCAGCTCAGAAGCCTGTATGCCATCCAGATCGCTGGGCATGTCAACATAAAACGGTGGGATGAGTCCTGGTTTATACTTTATCCTTCTCTCCTGGACCTCCTTCCTGTAGAGCTCAAAATATTGACGGCTGAGGGGTCTTATCCCTACAAGTTTCATATCGCTCCTGAACAAATTCATAAGCATAGGCAGCTCATCGAGCCAGATCTTCCTGCAGATTGCTCCCCAGGATGTTATGCGAAAATCATTCTTAAACTTACCTCCATCCTGAAGATCATGCATCTTATAAACATAGCTCTGTATGAACTCCGAATATGGATGCATCGTCCGGAGCTTATAGACTTTAATAATATTACCCGATCTTCCAACCCTCGATAATGCTATGAGCGGACCGTAAAAACGCTCATTAACCGGAACAGGATCATTAAATTTTCTTGCTTCGATACAGAGCAGGTTTCCTATGAATGACTCCTGTTTTATTTTGAAACCGGCTCTCGATATACGTCCCAGCGCCTCGGCACGCGACAAAACAGTATTCTCCCCGTGAGTGAGAAAGCGATAAAGACCGCGTGTATACCTAAGTTTTGGAAGTATTCTTTTTACAATGAAATCGCCAGTATAATAGATGTAGTTCAGAATAGGCGGATATTTGCGAAGTATTCTCTTCTTCCTCTGGTCTTTTGTCTCGACGCAACAGAAAAAGTATCCTCGCGTTTCCAGTTTTCCATTTACTGCATCAAGAAAACTATCGAGTTTTTTTATATCATTCATCTTATGAAGATTAATGATATATTCATATCTTTCCTTTATCAGACTTGTAATATTGAAAATAGTTGTAGTAGAGAGGACAGCCATACGGTCGGTAAAATTACTGGATGTCATCTTCATTATCGCAAGCGCCATCTCAGAACCGCATTCCTTTTCGATTGCCAGCGCTATTACAGGGTTCACCTCAGCGTGTTCGTCATTGTGTTTTCCATTTCCGTTGAGACTATTCACCAGCTCATGTTCGCTGGGTTTCTTTTCAATTATGTACTTATCAAATTCAGCATTATCCTGAACTACTGCCTTTTTGAAGGCCAGATAAACCGATCCCAGCACCAGTTCAAGCACAGTTGCCATCAAAGCTGTCCCCAGCACAACAGTACGTGAATAGGCATAAGCCCTCATGGTATACATTACAAGGGATGTTATTGATATGGCGATGAAATTGCTGGTAAGAACCCTGGTGAAAAGAGTGGTAAAATTTAAGATTTTACTGCGGTTCATCTTTCCATTTACAAGCGATACGATGATCCACATTACAGCCAGACCAAGGAAGAATGGTGTGTGTGAGGGAAGATAGGATCTCAGGCTGGCCGGTTTTGTCCATATCAAGGCAAGGAATGATATCGTCAGGATGATGATATCAGCCAGCAATGTTAGTGACCGGAACTTACGCCTTTTCATTGGTTAATTGTTCGACAGGTTTCCCCCTGCGAAGTAAATAAAAATTTAAAGACAGTATCCTTAATTTAATAGGATAAATATCCCCTCCTTTTTTGAACTACACTTTAAACACATCTCATTTGAAGCGAAATTTATCTTATCGCTCCACAAACTCACCCCCGTCCCCATAGCCGTCAACCTAAGGAAATAAAAAATCATATTGAATAGATATTCAAACATATACATTTCCCCTCCTTTCAAAGGAGGGGTGGCCCGGACCGAAATGCTTCGAATGAAATGAAATAGTTTAACCCGGGCCGGGGTGGTTATTAGTTCCGTTGTGAACTATGAAACTCTTTTTAATTTCATCTAACACATATTCAGGATGTTGAAATACGAGCCGATTTTCAAATCTCAAAATAGTAAAACCCAGGTTTTCAAAATATTGATCTCTTATCGTATCTTTTTCT
>JBBRSO010000161.1:0-6109 GCA_038245405.1 Bacteroidales bacterium | reverse complement strand
AGAATAGTCTTAATTGTTGATCATAAAGTAGATGTAAACGATTTATTCATGGTTGCCTGGCAAATATTAGGTAATACTGATCCCCGTCGCGATCACAGGTTTATTACTCCTGAATTACTCTTACTGGATGGGACGGTAAAAGCATTCAGAAAAGGTGGATTTTCAAGAAAATGGCCTAATGTTGTTCTTTCAGCAACCGAAACCATTTCTGCGGTAGATGAGAAGTGGCATTCATTAGCTATCGGATCTTTTATAGAATCCCCATCGATCAGATATTCAAGACTAAACAGGAAAGGTAGCGCCGAAATTCTGATTGAATAGCAGTTCATCAAAATATTAATTTTTTCTACTGAGGTACCAATAATTCATCTATTTTTGTCTCATCTGATGGGAGAGATACAATTAATTTATATTAATCAATTTATTATTTTATGCAGTGGTTTGATTATAAACCCAACAGCATCTTATCAATTCCTGCTGTATAGTATCATACTCTTTCTGATTATAGTGATGCTGATACTTACCCAGACACGCACGCTTGTTAAAACCAAGAAACTGCTGAAGGAAAAGGAAGATGCTATCAGGCTAATTGAAAAGCAAAAAGCTGAACTTGAACTGAAAGATAAAGATCTTACAGACAGTCTTATTTACGCTCAAAGAATTCAGGAAGCGTTATTACCTTCTGAGACTTACTTCAGAAATCATTTTGCCGATTCTTTCATTTTATTTAAACCAAAAAATATTGTCAGTGGTGACTTTTACTGGATTGGTGAAAAGAACGATAAAATATTTATTGTGGCAGCGGATTGCACCGGGCACGGTGTTCCTGGCGCTCTGATGTCGATGATAGGTCTTGAGATAATCGAAAAGACCATCAATGAAGATAATATTGAAATACCATCGGAAATTCTGGCGGTAATGAATAAAGCACTTGAAAAGACCTTCAGCAGGGAAAAGAATATCGGAACAATCATCAGGGACGGGATGGATCTAGGTTTGTGCGTAATCGACAGGAAGCGAAAAAAAATCAGATATGCGGGAGCTTTTTTGCCACTTTACCTGATTCGCGAGGGCATTCTTATTGAAACGAGTGCCGATAAGATTATTATTGGAATGAATCGGGAGGGCCTTCCTTACAGAGACCATGAACTGGATCTCCTTGAAGGAGATATTTTCTATATCTTCTCCGATGGTTATGTAGATCAGTTTGGGGGTGATGAAAATAAAAAATTTATGTACAGGCGATTCCGTTACCTGTTGCTAACAATACATAACTTCCCGGTAAACGATCAGAAAGCGATTCTTGACGAGAATATTAAAAACTGGATGGGTTTAAATGAACAGGTCGATGATATAATGGTTATTGGTTTCAGACCGTTTAAAAAGGAAGTTATATAATCTTTTTAATTTTATCGATTAGAGCAGCAGGCTGGAAAGGCTTACTGATATAGTCGTCGATACCAACTGAGAGGCACTTTTCTTTATCACCGAGCATCGCGTTAGCAGTTATTGCGATAATAGGAACATGCGAGTTCGTTGTCGATTCAAGAGCTCTTATTTTTTCTGCGGCAACCAAACCACTCATTACCGGCATCTGGATATCCATAAGTATCAGATCGAAACTTTGGGTTCCGAACCTGTCGAGGGCTTCTTTTCCGTTTGAAGCAGTCTCTATACTCTGAACAAGAGGCTTGAGTGTAAGAAGAGTTATTTTCTGGTTAATAAGGTTATCTTCCACTAAAAGAATTTTCAGGTCCTTAAGATCCTTATGTATTCTTTCTTTCTGTGATAGCTCCTCAATTTTCTGTGATGCTGCTGTAGGCCTGGTTTCAGCTACGGGATTAGAATAAGGGAGAAATATGTTAAGAACTGTGGAATTTGTTCCGATTTCCTGAGTGAAGGTACCTTTACCCGTTGAAATGAATTTTGCAGCTAGACTCTTTTCAGTTGTGCTATTGTTTATCAGCATAATCGGATTGTCGGTCTGGATCCTTAAAGATATTGTACTTTCAGTTCCTGATTCCTTCGTCTTTTTCAGGTTTATTGCAACTTTTGTTACTCTGTCTGATGAGCTGTTTTCTATTGTATTGAACAGGTCAAGAAAAATCTGTTTAAGGATTATCGGATCGCCAAAGCATTCAAAGTCACTGAATTCCTTTTTGTTAAGTATGAAATCGATATTAGCATTATCTTTTAAGCCGTAGAGCTCGATGGTATTCTGTATAGTAGCATAAAGATTGAATCTTATTGCTTTCCTGTGTTCATAGCTCAGGTTTCCTGCCGACTGCATGGTAAGCTCGTTGACAGTTGTTACCATATTGTTTGTAGACGCTATAAATGTTTCAAGTAATTCCTTTTGTTTTTTCTGAAGACCCGACTCCATAAGCATGTCGGAGATAATAACAAGGTTATTCAGAGGTTCTCTTATTTGATGTGAAAAGTCAGTTATAACATCATCTTTTCTCTCGCTCATAGACGAAAACTCATTCAGGGAATCTTTGAAGCCTTTATTAAGTTCTGACGCTTTTCTGATAATTATGATGCCAAGACTGGTGCCCGCGATTACCATACATCCGGCGAGGAGTCTAAGGTCAAATGAGATTAATAAAACTGCAGAAATAAGAATGAGAAGAGCAACAATGGATAAAGTCTCAATATTCTTCTTTTTATTATCGGTAATATCCTCATGTGGTTTATTTAAATTATTAGTTCCGGGGATATTTTCAGTTTCACTGACCATAAATCGCTATTTTGAGGTTATGTAAATTTACACAAAATAAGTAGTAAATATACATTAAGCGAAATTAACAACCTTCGATGGGAATTGTTAAATTTGTATTTTCTGCACGATTTTTGAACTGAAAAATAAAAAACTTTGAATGCCATGTGGAAAGTACTTAGGACAGTTTTTTTGATTAGTTTATTCTCATCCTTCATTTCTGTTTCAAATGGACAGGACAAAGAAGAAATGGTAAAATATACTCCCGATTTCAGGTTTACTGATGGTATTTACCTGACATTCGACCAGGTTAAATTCAATAAACCTATTCCAAAGGCAAAACTCTTAACCTCCGTTGATTACAACGACCGTGAATTCTTCAAGAAAATTCTGGAAGGTGATAAGATCTATTTTTATGATAATATGGGAGTGAGGCAGGAAATAGGCAGAAACAGTATCTGGGGATATGCCAGGAATGGTGTACTTTATGTGCAGATCCAGGAAAACTTTAACAGGATCACCTTCGTCGGAAATATTTGTCATTTTGTAGCCGATATAACATCTTATGATTCACGCTCATATGGCTCACCTTATGGTTATTACGATCCATACTACTCACCTTATAGTTATGGCAGTTATTACAATCCGTACTATAGTCCGTATTATTCACCCTACAGATCTAATATGGGAAGAAGTGAGCTAAAACAGTATATAATCGATTTTGAAAGCGGAAAGATACTCGAGTTTGATGTAGCTAACACTGAGCTTCTCCTGATGAAGGATAACGCGCTTTATGAGGAATATGTCCAACTGTCACGCAAAAAAAAGAAAGACCTTATGTTTGTGTATATCAGGAAGTTTAACGAAAAGAATCCTTTATATATACCAATTGCCACCCAATAAATTTGGCTTTATGAGCAAACTTATTTTTATGCTGCTTTTTCTGCCCGTAATTTTATTGGGTCAGGCACCTTTCCCCGATGGCAATGAAATTAAACAATTTAAGGCGTCAAGGACATGTGTTGTCCTTGAGGACGACCCATTCTCTTCCTATAATGAATACATAAAACAAGCAGTAACTGAGGCATGGAAGATCACTCCCTTTGAATTTATTACTGTAAAAGATTTTAATGTCAGAAGATCAAATCCGGGATATTCTTTTATAGTGCTTACACAAACAAATTTTGATAAGGACAAGTCTCATGGTTTGTATAATTTCATTAATCTTCTTCAGGGCAAGAATGTAAATTTGCTGAGTGAGATGCCGGAAATTAGCGCAGTACCACTTTCAATTGCCGGAGTGAATGATTTTGTCTACAGTTATAAACTTGGACCAATTCTGGCATTTATGCAGAATCATGCCAGGATGATTTTACTCGATCCTACAATGACGCTGAGTAAATATCTAAAGTTTTACAAAAAAAATATACATGATATTAAAGAAAAAACAATACTTGTTACCAGTGATGACCTTACTCCGGGAATTTCGACTATTGCGAAAATAAAAGCCATGTATACTGGTGGTATTAAGATTGTATCCGATGATGAGCTTATGGATGCTATTGATAAGAAAACTCCGAATACAATTCTTGTTCACAAAGTTGGTCCTTTGGGTGATAGAAAAACAGGCTATTGCTTTATAATGCTCCTTGGCATTGCCGACGCTGAATTGTATTATTATAATCTCCACCTGGTTGATAAAGCTAATCCCAATGGATTATTACCGGAAGACCTGAAACGACTTGAAAAAAAATATGCAACATCCGACGAGTAATGCCGTCTTTAAATAAATATTTACCATCATGGACGAGAATAGAGTATTATCAGAAACAGAAAGAAACTGGTCAATGTTATGTCATCTGTCAGCCTTTGCCTGTTTCTTTTTCCCGTTTGGGGGAGTATTCGGACCGCTGATATGCTGGCTTACCAGAAGAGATGAATCTTCATGGGTTAATTTAAATGGGAAGGCATCTCTGAATTTTCAGCTCTCTATATTGCTGTATATTGTGCTTGCAATACCTTTATGTTTTATCATACTGGGATTTCCTATTATTTTCGCACTTGTAGTTCTTAACGTAGTGTGCGTGATTATTGCCAGTATTAAAGCGCCAAAAGGAGAACTTTTCAAATACCCGTTGGTGATACCCTTTATACAATAAGATGGTTCAGCCTGTCTCTAATTTCAACACGTTAAGACTCCCCTTGTTGTCTTCAAAACAATCAATTAATATTATGTGTAATGGCAAATAAAACAAAAGTTTTAGCAGAGATTAAACTTAACGGTAAGGAAGATCTTTACCATGATATTAAACAGGAGAAAAAGAAAAAGCTGGAGGACCATGAATATGAGTCATTGCTTCGCGATCAGGAGATCGAACTGGTAAAGCTTCAGGAGTGGGTTAAGGCAAAAAAACTCAAAGTAGTAGTTGTATTCGAGGGCAGGGATGCAGCAGGGAAGGGCGGAGTAATAAAAACTATTGCTGGTTGTCTTAATCCCAGGATATGCCGGATCGTTGCACTTGGAATCCCTACGGAAAAGGAAAAGTCACAATGGTATTTTCAGAGATATGTTTCGGTGTTGCCAGCAGGTGGAGAGATTGCTCTTCTCGACAGGAGCTGGTATAACAGAGCTGGTGTAGAGCAAGTTATGGGATATTGTACCAGTGAAGAATATGAGGAGTTTTTAAGGTCATGTCCTGAGTTTGAAAGGATGCTGATACGGTCAGGCACAATTGTGATTAAGTACTGGTTTTCTGTTAGCGATCAGGAACAGGAAAAACGTTTCCAGGATAGGATTAAAGACCCGACAAAACGTTGGAAGATCAGCCCGATGGATATAGAATCGCGTGATAAATGGGTTGAATATTCGATGGCAAAGGATAAGATGTTCTCATATACCGACACAAAACAATCACCCTGGTATGTCGTGCGCGCCGACGACAAGAAAAGAGCAAGATTAAACTGTATAAGTCACCTGCTGACCCTTATACCTTATGAAGATCTTACTTCAAAACCATTAAAGCTCCCAGCGCTTAAACACGATCTGGCTTACGTCAGACCACCGGTCAACGAGCAAACGTTTGTACCGGAAAAATATTAAGGAAGGCATTAGAGGCAATATAGGCTTTAAATGCAATAAAGGGAGTTGTAAGTAAAAGCTGTATGCCTGCAACTCAATAACATTTACAACCTTTACCTCTCTACCGCCTTTACCGCCTTTATAGCCTTTACAGCCTTTTTTTATATACTTTTGTCTTTACGTTTGTCTTTACTTTTAACTTTGTCTTTTATCTTTTTCTTTTATCTTTTTCTTATGTCTTCCAAACCATCTATCCCGAAAGGAACAAGAGATTTCTCAACCGAAGAGATGCTCAGGCGTGAATTCATTTT
>JBBRSO010000160.1:0-6215 GCA_038245405.1 Bacteroidales bacterium | reverse complement strand
TTTAATTTACCATCAGGATAATAACTATAATTTATTGTTCCACCATTATCTGTTGCCGATATCATTGTCCCATCAGCAGCGTAGGTTTTAATGAATTCTTTTCCTCCAGTAGTTTCTGTAACGACATTAATAGCATAATCCTGCCAGGTTGGTAAGGGCAGTGGTGGGATGCTTTTCGTTGCGTCCGGCAAATTCAGCAATGGCTACCCTCATATTATCATAAACCATCTCATGATATACCCACCTACATGATCAAAAAAATCATTATGCGATTCCATGAAGGCAAGAGTGTCCTGACGAACATAAAGCCTGGCATAACGGTAATTGCCATAGGAGGATGTGAACACTGCGAGAAAAAACCTCCGCTGGATGCCGCCGATCTTAAGCTTTTTGTCTCGCCCCAGTCAAATTCACACTCTTCACCCGGAAGATAAACCTGCCTGATATATGCTTCACGATCAGATATCCCCATGCTGCGAATGTGATTGCATACTGTTGTGTATCCAATCTTATACCCTTGTGAAAGAAGATACTCATGTATATCTATCTTTCGCTTTATCTGCTTGCGCAAGCCTGTGCGCCTCTTAAGTTCATTCTCCTCGACCTGCCCGCGGATCAAAGCTGATATATCCAGTGTTAGCTTACGCTTTGTTCTACCCGACATAATCAGGCGGTACTATAATCCTGAAGACTTTCTTTTGTTCCTTCTTCTTCAGACTTTTCTTTGGCCTTAAGGTAATCTTCCAGATACTTTTTTACCGTATTGCGGTTTATCTGTAAGTCCCTTGCAATTTTTCGTTCACTGTCACATTCCCGAAAATACCTTCTCAAGATTTCTTGTTTGGTATCCATCTTTATCATCTGTTTTGTGTTACTTTTCTTTTACAAAGCAACTGGTTAAACTTTTAAAGTGGTATACTTTTCAACGAGAAGGTGGTATACTTTTCAATTAATATATACAGTCATTCCACAGTTAAAGGATTTAATAGACAGGATTGGGGATAAGGACAGCCCATTCGTATTGGGATTACTGAAGGAAGGATATACAGAACAGACATTTGAGAACCTAAGTCATAGGCAGAGACAAAAGATAAACAGGAACCTGACTATCATCAGTAAGAAATTAGAACTTCCTCTCCCTCTTCAGTTAAAAACCGCAAGGGATTCTTACGCCATGGTTTTGAAAAGAAATGGTGTGTCTAAGAATAAGATTGGAGAGGCTCTCGGACATTCAAACTCAATTGTCACGGGGCACTATTTCGGAAGCCTTGATGTAGATGAAATCTTTGAGATCAATAATCATCTGCTTTAAAATTTGGTTCTTTCTATACCATTTTGTAATTTTATCTGAGTATGCAATACATTTAACATCTGAGGCCTAAGATAAGAAATCAAAGAATAAATGGCAGATCTAACATATATAGAACGAGCAAACATTGAAAAATTCTTAGGAATGAAAAGTGGTTATGTCATGGACTTTTCCGATAGAACTTTTCATAAGTTCGTTGGAGGAGCAATAGGTTTCGACATTGACGATGAAAAATATCATTATGCTTCTAACTCAAAAGCGAACAGACTAAGACAGTTTATCAAAATAGAATCGAATTATACATTTGGTAATCTCCTTTCGGCATTTTGCGACTATTGGCTATCAAAAGTTCATACAGGAGAAATTGACCCTCTTGATGACGAAAATTTATACAAGGAATGTATCAAAATATCAGACAGACTAAAACAAAAAAGTATTGTTGAACATATTGACGCAATTCAACCAAATACAGACGACCGAGACTTTAAACTGCTTGCAAAATCGAAAAGAGAAAGTATTGAAAAGAACGAACCTGAAGCAGCATTAGACAGGCTTCACACTTTCACATTTCGCTATATTAGAGAACTTTGTGAAAAACATTCAGTTGAATTTAATAAATCTGATTCTTTAAATGCAGTGTTTGGAAAGTATGTCAAGCTACTTATTGACAATAAATACATTGAATCCCCAATGGCTGTGAAAATTTTAAGATATTCAATCAATATAATTGAAGCGTTCAATGACATAAGAAACAATAGGAGTTTTGCACACGACAATCCAATCTTAAACTATAATGAGAGTATTTTGATTTTTAGCAATGTTTCGAATACAATCAAGTATATTGAATCAATTGAAACCCGAATTATTAAACCTAAAGAACAAGAACAGGTAAATTGGACAGACCTGCCATTTTAGGAATCATTGATTATAGAATAAAGAATTCATCAAGACTGAAAGTGATTAAGAGTTGATACGAATAAACGAAATATAGACAACAAGGTGGCGGTCAAACATTCCGTAGTCTGCATATAAAAAATGAACTTTACCAAGACATCAGAACATATCATTCGACCTGAGTCAGCGAGTTACTTCCTTGTTCGTGAATTTCACTACGATAAATACTCTCCAAATCCTATAACTGACTTCATGAGAACCCCTTATTTTTGCTGGAATGAAGAATACAGAAACGAAGTTAAAGTTAGCATTGACAACGAACCGAAGATCGTAGATTGGAACTTTCACGGACTTTATGACATTAAAAAACTTAAGCCCGAACACTTTAAAGAAATTGGATTTCAAGAATTCACAGAGTGTATTAAGAACTACATTGTATCAAAGATAGGGCTTGACCCTAAACTATCGGAGATTGAGACATATATTGATGGTCTCTTTAACTTAAACTCAGATTATTTCATCATCCAAGATCTGACTGATGACTTTTTTCATGACTGGACAGTATTTGAATTCTTTCTGAGTGGATTTATAGTGAACACTTCTAGCAGAACTTTGATCGCAATTGAATTTGGACTTGATTAAGAGAAAATCGAGGCGCTAACAATGACTATTATTATTGAATTCATAAATGAATACAAAGACAACTTTCTCAGGCTAAATGGAAAAACATGTACCATATGAAAAGATCAGAAACCGACCTTGTGACTTTATAGTTAAGTACAGATTCTTGACAAAAGAAGAAGGAGGCAGGCAGACAGGATTACCAACTCAGGGAATACGGTCTGATTTTATGTATTTCGGTGATAATCCAAAGAAAGATGGGATTTTTATGATTCATCCTGAATTTATTGATAAGGATAATAATGTAATAATAGAAAAGGTTGCCGTTCCAGAATCAGGAAAAGCCCTTATGTGGATTATAAATCCTAAATTCATAGAGTATCACAAAAAACGGATTGAAATTGGTATTAAAGGTTATTTTATGAAGGGGCTAAAAATTACGGCTGATTGTGAAGTCATAGAATTAATTGGATTAAAATAATAGATAACGAACAAACCAAATATGGACACGGCCATTTGCCTAACCGTTCAATAAAAATGGATACAATTACATTTAATAAAATATATAAAAGAGCACTTGATAGAGTTCATCATTTGGTTTTTATTGATGGATACCGAAAGAATAATTTGAAACTAACTATATTTCAACGCTTTCAGATTTTAAGATCGAATATTGATTTTAACAGATGTCTAAAACAGAATCCAAATCATTGGCCAAGTATGTTTTTACTTGGTAAAAATTATCAGAGGCTCGGAAAGTTTGATACTGCATTGTCTTTGTTTGAATCTGCGTTTTCAATTGAGAAAAAAAATATTGATGTATTAAGAGAAGCATCTCTGACTAGCTTACATCTTGATAACATAGACAAAGCTTTATTTTACTCATCAGAATCGTTAAAATTAAGACCAAACGATATTACATTACTTGGTAATCATGCCATGAATCTATTAATTGCACATCGGGATACTGAAGCAAGTGAATTTATTCAAAAGGCTATCGAGACGAGCCCAGACAGTCAAATTAACAAAAATATCAAGTTGGTAATAGATTCCGTAATTAGTGGAAAAATGAAAAGATTAACTTGTAACGACGCCGTTAAATAAAATAGCAAATACCTAATTTAAAATTTGGTGCCAGTGTTGGTGCCAGTATTTAGGAAAACCGGTGACAAACAGTGAACAATTTTATACAAACAAAATCCTTAATTCAAAGTAATACAAACCAGTACAAACCAGTGTAAATGTCAGAATCCCAGATGACTTCACTCATAATCAGGGGGTCGCTGTACCGATAGTTATCGGTACGAGCCCAGCTGGGCCCACATAAAAAAGAGTGAGAGTGAGAGCGAGAGCGAACACTCTCACTCTTTTTTCTCAATACTCACTCTCACACTCACACTTCTCAAAACAACTCTCCCTATCACAAATTTTCTGTATAAGCGAACACTCTCACTCTTTTTTCTCAATACTCACTCTCACACTCACACCTCTCAAAACAACTATCCCTATCACAAATTTTCTGTATAAGCGAACACTCTCACTCTTTTTTCTCAATACTCACTCTCACACTCACACTTCTCAAAACAACTATCCCTATCACAAATTTTCTGTATAAGCGAACACTCTCATTCTTTTTTCTCAATACTCACTCTCACACTCACACATTTTTTGTATTTTAGCTTTTGATCTCGCTGTTCTAATTATTTATCATACCAGTTCAACCTATTCTATCGATGTTCGATTTTCAGAAATTGAATGTTTGCCAAAAGTCCAAGAACCTTTGTAAACAAATTACGAACGTGCTTCATTCAGGTAAATTTGATCGAGTCACAAATGATCAATTGCGTCGTGCCTCATTCAGCATTATGTTGAGAAATACTTAAAATCTGGTTCCGGGAAAGCTTTCGCTCAGAAAAGATTCTATTTAATGCGTGATTTACGAAGAAAATTTTGAATTCCCCGGGCTGATCGGAGTGGGAGATGAAATTAAAAGTCATTTATTCAAAAACATCCAATTGATGAGGCCTCATGAGCAAAAGCTAAAAAATTGTTTTAAGTAATTGCTTAAATTAAAATATGTTGATTACTTTACATAACGACATTCGATTTTTATAAATTCAATATTTTGGAATTATGGGAGCGGATTTTAAATATAGGATTACAGATTGCCGAAACGCATTTATGCGGTTACTGTTGATGGGTTTTTGATGAAGGTAATCCTCTTTATATTCGTTTTTACTATAAATGAAATTCCATAAAACAAACAAATCAAAAAAATGAAGATCAATTTATTGACCCTGAATTTCTGTCTGTTGGCAGTGTTGTTTATTACCGATGCCTCTGCGCAGCAAAAGAAACCACGTATTGGAATTGCCGGAATACAGATTGAAAACAGCGTTTTTATGCCCAACCGACAGGCTATAACAGGGAGAACGCCTTCTTTGCCAGCCTATCTTAGTAAGGATTCCGTTATGGGTCAGTCTGCAATCTGGCTTCCTTCTTTAATTGGTGGAGGCAGCGGACGAGGGCCGGTAACCAAAGAATCATTTGAAGCTTTTGTTAATAGTGCGCTTGAGATTATCCGGAGTAACGTGCCTTACGATGCATTCTGGTTTTACAATCATGGGGCTTGTAGTGTTGATGGTGTTGATGATCCTGAGGGGGAATTTATGGAGAGAGTGAGGGCTGTAATAGGTAACGACGCCCTTGTTACAACAACTATGGACCTCCACGGAAACGTCTCCTGGCGTGTGGCTCTCTACTCTGACCTTATTACCACATATCGTAAAGCTCCTCATGATGATGCGGTTGAATCACATCGTCGTGGCGTGGTTAATCTGCTTGAGCGATTATCGTCCGGAAAGGGACGTCCGGCTTATAAAGCCTGGGTGGCAGTCCCTGTACTTCTCTCCGGAGAGTGGACAAGTACCCGAGTTGAACCTGCCAAATCACTCTACGCAATGGTTCCTGAAGTGGAGTCGTTGCCTGGTGTGGTGGATGCTGGTATTTGGATAGGCTATGTATGGGGAGACGAGAGACGTAATCAGGGTGTGGTTATGGTAGTAGGTGATGATGAAGGTCAGGTGGAAAGCGGTGCAAAAAAGCTTGCTCAGAGATTCTGGGATGTGCGCCGGCAATTCAGTTTAGAAGCGCCAGGGTATCCCCTCGAAAAATGCATTGATCTGGCTGTTGCCAGTAAAAAAAGACCTTTCTTAATCAGCGATATGGGCGACAATCCTGGTGGTGGCGGTTCAGGCGAGGTGACCTGGACTTTGGCAAGGGTATTGAAGCGGCCGGAATTTAAGACTCCAAAAGGGGAAAGCCTGCTTTATTGCTCTATTCCGGGAAGCGAAATGGTGGAAGCCGCCCGAAAAGCCGGTATTGGTGGTCA
>JBBRSO010000159.1:0-6270 GCA_038245405.1 Bacteroidales bacterium | reverse complement strand
TTATAGCTCTCAATTGCTGCAGAATAGTTATCAGAAGCTGTATTGTTCCCGCTTCGGGTTACAGATGAGATTGCATTATATGGTTTAAAGTAGGTATCGAACAGATTTTCAGAATTTGATGATGGGAGCAGAGTGCGGATAAGCAGGAAAACTCCAATAAGAGCGGCTGCAGCTAATGAAGTATACCGGATTAAGCTCGACCTTAATGTTTTGGGTTTCAGAGCTGCTTCGATTACAGTCGGTTCATATGCCGTGGCCGGTTCAGCAGTGGTATCCATGCTATTGATTGGGCCTTTAACAAAATCGCTTTTTTCTTCAGCCTTAGAATATACAGCACCGGGATTTTGTTTTTTCTCATGCCATTCCCTTACCCATTCAGCTGTGATATCGTTAAGATTATTACTATTTATTTCCTGTTTGACATATCTTATTTCAGGTTTCACGTCCACCTGATTTATATTTTTGAATCCTTCCTTTATAAATCTCTCATTTTCCGCATTACCGTTTCTGTTTCTGTTGTATCCTGATACCATCGATTTTACGGCATCATTCATATCCATCAGTGCAGGATCATTTTTGACGTCCTCGAGATCAGTGTGACCTTTCATGTGTTCACCTATAGATTTAAAAAGCTCACGATCATCACCGTTTGTAAAATCATCATCAAATCCCATGCTTTTGCTTTCCATGTTTTGGTTTGGTTTTTTGATATACCTGATCTTATTACTCATTTTTCTATTCTTTTCAAGCGAATAAAACGCTTTGTATTTTTATCCTTTTACGCCCGATTCTTTATTATGTTTCATCTTTATGATACAATTTTTTAACGTATCACTTCTTTTACAGCCAGTTCGGTACTTTTTATTGCCTTATATGTAGGATGATTTTTTACCTTTTCGATAAGTTCACTCTGTGCTTCACATTTTTTCTTCCTGACATAACCATTTGTGTATCCCAGTTTAACAGCTATCTCCTGTGGTGTTTTATCCTCCCAGTATAGCTTGAGGATCTTTCTGCTAATAGGGTCAAGTGTAATAAAAACTTCCTTGAGAATTTTTTCATACATCTGATGATCCATTACTTCTGTAAAATCTTTTTCGAATTCGGGTTCCGATGGATATGTAAGATATTTACTGGCAACAATACGTTTTTCTAGAAGTGTTTTCCAGAGATGCTCACAAACACAATATAAAAATGTTTTGAACTTACAGGTGAGAGCAAATTGTTTATCATCAAGCTTTTCAAGCATGATAATAAGCCCATCCTGAAAAATATCACGTGCATCCTCTGCTGAGCCTCCGGTCTTAGCCACCATTAGTCTTATCATTGTCATATACCTGTCGGACAGGTAATGAACAACATAACTCTGACGGTTTCTCAGACATTCGATGATTTCATTATCAGTGTACTCTTTCACAGTAAATGATAAATTTTTGCAGGATCATTACTAGGCAAGTCAAATATAGCAATTTTTTAATAAACAAATCATGTTTGATTTTTTGCTTAACAAGGTAACAAATATGCACCTATCCCGATTAAACATATGATTTAATCCCAAAAATACTAGCTGTATAAGCTAAGGGGTTAATAATGAAGGCTTTGCTAATTTTCTGAAAAAGAGATTAACAAGGCTGTTTCCTGTTTTACTGAAAATGTAAAAGTGAAGAAGATAAATAAAAATAAAATAATTATGGGAACATCAACTACTCCCGAAATTCTTAGTTACCACTTTCCAAAAGAGGTAGAAGAACAAATCAATAATTCTTCAGGCTATCTATTCCAGACGATCGAAAATGCCGATGGCGTACCGTATCAGCTTATATTTGGAAAGGAGATTGGAGAGGGATATTTTCAGAATGTGGGTGAGGGGATAAAGTATTTATTAGGAATTAATCCAAAAGAATTAACAGAACAGTATTTTCACCAAATGATTCAGGAGATTTTTCCATTAACTGAAGGTATTCCGGCAGACAAAGAAGAATGGCGTCATCAGATAAAAGAAGGTAAGATCAGCCGGTACAAGGCAGAAATCCTTGTTAAAACTTCTGATGGCAGCAAAAAATGGATAAAAGATACATCTATAGCGATTTTTGATAACAAAACAGGAAAAGTAATTGGCTTGTCGGGAATTATGTTCGATATAAGCAAACAAAGAAATATTTTGAGACAACTGAAAACTGCAAGAGAGAGGGCAACAGAGAGTGATCGTCTGAAGACAGCCTTTCTTAATAATTTGTCGCATGAGATAAGAACACCATTAAATGCCATTGTTGGCTTTACGACTCTTCTGGGCGAGCCGGGTTCAGAGAATAAAAACAAGATGGACTTTATGGAAATCATAACTCATAGTTCTGACCATCTTCTCGAAATTGTCGACGATATTGTTGAGATTTCAAAAATAGAAACAAAGATTGTAAGGCTCATCTGCAAGGAAACAAATCTTAATGAAATGGTTCAGAGGGTTTATAATCGTTTCAGGGATGCGGCAGCTGAGAAAAACATAGAACTGAAGTATGAGGATTTAATGAAAGACGAACAGGTTATAATCATAACAGACGGTTATAAACTCTTTCAATCACTGACAAACCTGGTTGGCAATGCTGTAAAATTTACCAAAGAAGGATCGGTTGAATTTGGCTTTCACGTTAAAGATGAAAAGATCCAGTTTTTTGTTTGTGATACAGGTATAGGCATCGGCAAAGAACATAAGCCACACATTTTTAATCCGTTTTATCAGGCTGAAAGCAGCAGCACCCAGAGATATGATGGCACAGGGCTTGGTTTATCCATCGCCAAGGCATATATTGAACTGCTTGGCGGACAGATCTGGTTTTCTTCTGAAGCAGGAATAGGATCGATATTCTGTTTTAGTATACCAGATACGAGGTAAACGCTTTGATTCTTTGTGCATCGCAATCCTTTATGACTGTCACTGTCTGGCCGATATGCAGGCAATTATGAGGAAGCGGCTGGTTAATCTTCAAATCATTTGATAATTTTTTATATTGCATAAGAATTAACATTATTATGTAGAAACCGTTTTATTATCTTAGCAGTTCATGAAACAATCTGATGTATAATGAATCAAAACATATAGAAGTAAACAGGAAGAAGTGGGACAAATGGGCTGAGGCTGCTGATGGAAAAGGTAAGATGTATGATTATCTCAGAAAGGCCCAGATGAGTCTTATCGCATTAGCTGATATTAAGGAAAATCTTAATATTCTTGATATTGGCTGTGGAACCGGCTGGGCACTTGGCCAGGCTGCAAAAACTATGGGTTATAATGGTTCATTTTATGGTGTCGATTTGTCATTGGGCATGATTGAAAAAGCTAAGATGAATTTTTCAGGTCAGAATAATTTTTATTTTATAGTGGCTAACGCTGAATCAATACCTCTTGATGATGATTTTTTCGACATCATAATCTGCACAAACTCATTTCATCATTATCTGCATCCTGATAAGGCCATGGAAGAAATATACCGTCTTCTCAAACCATGCGGAAAGATATATATACTTGACCCTACAGCCGATAACCTGGCTATTAAGCTTGCCGATAAGATAATTAAAATCCTTGAACCTGCTCATGTAAAAATCTACAGCACCAGGGATTTTAAGGAACTGATGACAAAAGCAGGATTAGCATATGCCGGCAATCACAAGATCCAGGGACAGGAAAAAGTACATATTGGGGTAAAGTAATTTTATAATTTGAAATTAAAATTCAGGATTATTCAGTGGCTCAGCATTGTTTCAGGATTAATTGCTAAAATGAAGTATCAGGATGAAGCTTACAATAGATAACATACTTCTTACAGGATCTATTCTTCTCTTTATTGGTCTGGTTGCCAGCACTACAACCAGGTATGGTATCCCCACGTTATTGTTTTTTTTAGTTGTAGGAATGCTTGCCGGGTCAGACGGACCTGGCGGCATCAGTTTTTATAATCCGGCAGTTACAAAGTTCATTGGCTCAATAGCACTATGCTTTATTTTGTTTTCCGGTGGTCTGGAAACGAAATGGCACGACATAAAACCGGTTTTCTGGCAGGGAGTTACCTTATCAACGTTTGGTATAATTTTTACAGCTGCGATCATTGGCGTTCTGGTTTATCTGCTTACCGATTTTACCCTAATCGAAGGCTTCCTGATGGGATCAATTGTTTCATCCACCGATGGAGCTGCAGTATTTTCCATCTTACGATCAAAAAGTATCGGACTAAAAGGCAATCTGAGGCCTCTCCTGGAGCTTGAGAGCGGCAGCAACGATCCTATGGCGTTTGTCCTTACCATCATCTTTACAGTGATTCTTACGAAGCCGGAAACGGGTTTTGCGGCTATAGTTCTCATGTTTTTTAAACAAATGATACTTGGTGCAGGCGTCGGGATATTAATGGGATTGGCGATGCAGAGAATAATAAACTGGATAAAGCTCGATTATGAAGGCCTTTACTCTGTGTTGCTTATAACCCTAGTGCTATTCACATTTTCATTTTCAAATGTGATAGGAGGCAATGCATTTTTGTCGGTGTATATCTCAGCATGTATCCTCGGGAACAGGGATTTCATTCATAAGAAAAGTCTTACCAAGCATTTTGACGGCCAGGCGTGGATGATGCAGATTGTAATGTTTATAATGCTCGGATTGGTGGTTTTTCCAAAGCAGATATTGCCATTCTTTGGACTGGGTATTTTGATTTCAGCTCTTCTGATTTTCGTTGCACGTCCGTTAAGTATTTTTATATCGCTGGCATTTTTCAAACTGGATTTCAGGAAAAAGCTGTTTATTTCATGGGTCGGTCTCAGAGGAGCTGTTCCGATTATCCTTGCTATATTTCCCTTGACTGCCGGTGTTGAAAAGTCGAATATTATTTTCAATCTTGTTTTCTTCATATCAGTTACCTCGGTGCTCATCCAGGGTTCGACATTACCATTCGTTGCTAAATTGTTAAACTTAGCAGTGCCAGTTAATATCAGGAAGAAATCTGTTCTCGATCTGGAGCTCGGATGGAAATCTAAATCTGTTTACAATGTTGTACCTGTTGAGTCCGGTTTTAACTGTATAGGCAAATCTATTGTAGAACTGGGATTGCCAGCCAGTATCATTATTGCAATGGTGGAAAGGAATAACAAATATTTTATTTCAGATGGTTCTACACATCTGAATGCCGGTGATAAAATATATGTTATGGCAGATGATCTGAAATCGATAGACAAGCTATATACGATAATGGGAAGGAAGAAATAATAAAATAAGCACCCCGGCATATAAAAAAGATGTATTTTTGATTAAACAGTTCTGTGTTTGAAGACCGATTAACTATCTTGACAGTTTTGCAGTTTAAAATCAATAACTAGAATGAGCTTCGCAAAGTGCAGATATCTGCATTAAGCGAAGCGATATCATTATGAGATATAAAAGACGAAAGGAACTTTTTTTGGGTATTGAACCAACCCTAGCAACAATTTCTGCAAGGTTCGTTGCATTAATGATAGATCTTGGCATAATAATGCTGATATACTATTTTATTTTTATTGTACTAAAATGGTTCAATTTCAAAATTGAACATATCGAGCTGATGAATCTTCGTCATATGGAAATAAAGCCTGATGAAATGTCAGAAAAGAGATTTAAAATCCTTAAAATATTTATAGGATTTGTTCCAATAATTTATTTCACCCTGATAACATATTTTACAAATGGGCTAACTATCGGAAAAAGAATATTAGGCATCAGAATTGTCTCTCTCCATCATCAAAGGATAGGGATATGGCATTCTCTCGAACGCAGCCTTGGCTCTGTTCTATCAGCCCTTGAATTGGGTATGGGATTTTTCCAGGCTTTCTGGAATCCGAACAGGATGACCCTTCACGACAAGATTGCAGAAACAATTGTTGTCAGAACGCTGAAGAAGAAATAAGGCAGGGTGAAGGGCATAGCCGTCAACCTAAGGAAAATAAAAAATCATATTAAATTGATATTCAAACATATAAATTTCCCCTCCTTTCAAAGGAGGGGTGGCCCGGATGCGAAATGCTTCGAATGAAATGAAATAGTTTATCCCGGGCCGGGGTGGTTTTTAGTTCCGTTGTGAACTATGAAACTCTTTTTAATTTCACCAGACACATATTCAGGATGTTGAAATACTAGCCGATTTTCAAATCTCAAAATAGTAAAACCCAGGTTTTCAAAATATTGATCTCTTATCGTATCTTTTTCTATCATGTAATATTCACCATGAATATTCCCATCTAGTTCCACTATTA
>JBBRSO010000158.1:0-6286 GCA_038245405.1 Bacteroidales bacterium | reverse complement strand
GCATAAACCTGTGCCACACCCATTCCGTCGCCAATCATCAGGATCACATTCTTTGGCTTCTTACGACTGAACTTTTGACGGAAAGTGGGAACATCATAATATGAGAGGTTTTGATAAGAAGACTCCGTGGCTTGAGTTTTTTTATCCTGGGCGCCGGCAGGACTGGCAGTCAATAATATGAGTACCGGAAATAGATAAATTAATATTCGCATGATGTAGTTTAAATATTTGTTAAATTATGAATTTTTTATTAACAATATCTGGAAATATTATCAATAAATATAAAGTTCTTTGGATGATCCCATTTTCTTTGTTCCTATTAAAAACCCACCTCTCCAAAAAGATTCTGGAGAGATGGGTGAATAATTATTTCATAGAATGTACAAATCTCGTTTTTAGAAGTCTATTATTTTATCACAATTAATATCCAGGATTCTGAGGCATTTCACCAGTTAGATTAGCGTCAATTACTTCCTGCGGAATTGGATAGAGTTGGTCTCTCTCTGTGATAAATTGACCACCATTAAAGTTATATTTTTTTGTTCTCTCCAGCCATTTTCCACACCTGATTAATGTATATCTCCGATGCTCTTCTGCTACCAGTTCACGTGATCTCTCATCCAAAATAAAGTCAATATTTACCTGATCGGAAGTTATATCACTGGCATGAGATCTTCTTCTTAAAATATTAAGGGTGTTGGCAGCATTTGCAGGAGATCCAAGACGAAATTCTGCTTCAGCCTTCAAAAGATATGTTTCAGCCAATCTGAGATACGGCTGATCATTATGCTGATCCCAATCAGAAGCAGGATTAATTGGATTGCATCCTTCACATTTTCTCATAAATGGTCTGCGGACATTAATTCTATTAGTTGGTGAAATTTCGTTTACGCCAACTGCTTTACCCCAGTCACACCAGATCGTGTCTCCATAGTTATAACCATTCGGCAACCGATCTGCAGCATAAGGAGCATTTTTTGTCGCATCATTAAGAATAAAGTATTTCCTCATGGCAAATGGAGAAGCACGGTCATCTTGTGGTTCGTATAGATTTATTGCCCAGTTTGTTAATGACATTCGCGTAGCACCATGTCCTCCTCTCTCATACGTATCAATCAATGGTCTTACTCCTTTAACGACAATATTTGCAAACCTGCTTTCATGAATACATCTCCATCCTCCATCAGGGTCTCCACCACCAGTAGTTTGATATGCAAATTGAAATACCCACAAGGCTTCGGTATTTCCCTGATCTCTGTTTTCATTTCCTTCGTACCACATGTCCTGAACAGCCACCCCCGGTTGGCTTTTTCTAACACCATATCTCTCAGTTATAAGTTTATACTGAGGAGTATTAATTACCTTATCAGCCCAATAGAGTGTGCTGTCAGGTTTATTGAAATAAAGGTACATTTCAGCAAGATAATGCTGAACTGCACCTTTCGTAAGCCTTCCTCGCAAGGTTGGTTCAATGGGCACGTACTTTTCAGCAAATAGCAGGTCCTTAATAATTTGTCTCCTGACTTCATCAACTGGAGTACGCACCCAATCAGTTTTGATTGTAGAGCCTTTTGACTCAGTCAAAGTAAGCGGAACATCACCCCAGGTTCCGGATAGATGGCGATACGCCCAAGCTCTAAGTGCCCTTGCTTCAGCCATAACTAAGTTCTTGTTTTCTTCTGCCGTACCGCTTCCTCCTGCCCAATCCACATCCTGCCTTTCTTGTGCCTGAGTAATGATAGTGTTTGCAGCATTAACTACAGAATAAAGCCATGCAAAATGTATTTTAACTGCATAATCCTGAGCGTTAAGCCTTGCACCCCAAAATCTCATAATTTGTCCAAAACCGGGGGGGTCAGCAACATCCGAATTAGCGCATAAATTATCCGTACCATTCATAAAAATCTCCATTCTGCAGCCATTGCCTCCCTCTCTTTCCATTCTGACAAGTGCGTAAAGACCATTTAACCCAGTTTGAAAACCGTTGTAACTTGTATATAAGGTTCCAGTGGTAATAAGCTGGGGTGGTTTTTCATTAAGTGTATCTTTCATACAGCTAACTATTCCTAACATAATTATTGTGAGAACTATAGCTGCTATTCGATTAAATGATTTATTCTTCATAATGTTTAATTTTTAAAAAAGCTTAATAGCGTTTCATTAAAAGCCCAGACTAAGTCCAAATACATATTCTTTTTGCAGTGGAGTACCATCCTGAGTGTCTAGTTCTGGATCAAGACCGCGCCACTTTGTAAAAGTCAGGAGGTTTCTGCCAGTTGCATAAAGCCTAAAACTGGAGAAGCCTATCTTCTGAATCAATGTAAGTGGAAAGTCATAAGACAGTGTTAAGTCTTTTAAGCGAATAAAATCTGCAGGCTGGTACATAGTTCCTCTTATTCCAGCCATAAACTCTGCGCTTAAATTATTCATAACAAAATCATTGGTAGGATTATCAGGTGTCCACCAGTTCTTTTTAATAGTATTCCGTCTGATGACCGAAAAAGTTTCGAGGTCAGTCATTATAGGATATAAGGATTTTGAAACACCCTCAACACCCGTAAGAGGCTCTTACCTTCAATAGATTGAATAGACCTTTTAAGGGGAAGAAATCTTCCTGACCAAGGTTCCAACCAACTGCCATAGAAGGGAAAAACCCCCATTTATTATTAGTCCCAAATCCTGAAAAACCATCACGTCTTCCTGTCAATGTTAAAAGATAGCGACCTCTGTAAGAGTAATTCACACGCATCATCTGGGAAATAAGTTTTGTATCATCATACGTATAATCTGGTTCCCTTAAAGTAGCTTGCGCTGCCGAATAGAAAGTAAGAAAATCATGAGCGAATCCTTCAGCATGAAAAATATCAGAACTGCCATTGTTTTCTTCGTAACTATACAAAAAAGTTGCGAAAATATTATGAAATCCAAATTCTCTGTTATATGAAAAGATATTCTCAAGTACTTGATTATTAAAAAGGGAACGTTTAGTATCTGCAGTTCCAAGAGTTCCTAAACCTTCTCCAGTGTTTCTTCCCATATAGTTGCTCGAATTCGTAAATCTATATCGTATTCCTAAATTAATTCTATAGCTTAAACCTTTGACAAAAGGAAAATCGATAATGCCAAAATTGTTGGTAACTATTTGATAAGACTTATCAGTATTATCATATAAAGTTCCTGCTAGAGGGTTGTAAACAGTCTGGTCTTCTGGCCAGGGATAAATTGTCAATTTGCCATTTGCATCAAAAGGTGTTGTAAGAGGATTCGTCCAATATAGTTCAGACATAGAAGGACTATCGCCACTCATATCATCATAAGAAAATTGGGTACGAGTGCCCAGAGTAAGCCAATTGGAAACTTTTGTTTCAACATTAACCCTACTGGAAATACGACGGTAATTATCATTCAATGCAAGGCCTCTAACGTTAAGCATACTTCCGGCAATCTAAAACTTAGTATTGTTAGACCCACCTGAAGCAGAAAGATTATGCTGTTGACTTGCACCAGTACGTAAGCCAAGATCAAGCCATCTTACTCCTTCTCCAGCATCATATGCCGCTTGTTCTGATAGAGTTATTTGGCTTGGAAGACGATCATGCTTAAACTTGTAGAACTCAGGTCCAGTCATAACATCAAGTAACTTAGCAAATTTTTGGACTGAATAATAACCATCGTACGATATAGTTGTTTTACCTGCAACTCCATTCTTTGTGGTAATTAGAATTATCCCGTTTGATCCTCTTGATCCATAAATTGCAGCAGATGATGCATCCTTCAGGATTTCAATTGACTGCATGTCATTTGGATTCAGATCAGAGATTGAGCCGTTGTAAGGTATACCATCAACAACAATCAGTGGAGAATTATCTGCCAGAATGGAATTACGGCCCCTTATCATAATCACTTCATCAGGGGAGGCCCCTGCGGGAGAAGTCTGGATCATTACCCCTGGGATCGCTCCCTGTATGGCCTGCGCAATATTCTGGTTCGGTGCATTTTCCAGCCTGTCCTTTGGTACAGAAGCAACTGATCCGGTAATATCACTTTTCTTCTGCGTACCGTAACCAACCACTACAACTTCGTCAAGTGCGGTAACATCAACAGACAGGCTGACATCGATCTTCGTCCTGCCGGCGACAGCAACCTCCTGTGTTATATATCCGATAAAGGAAAACGTGAGGATTGCATCAGCCATATTAGAATTAATGGAATAATTTCCATTTAAATCGGTATTTACTCCAACAGAAGATCCTTTTATCACAACGCTTACTCCGGGCAATCCCTCTTTCGTTGAAGCGTCTGTTACCCTACCGGTTACAGAAAGCTGCAACGGGTCATTCTTAGTAGTCACCACAATTAGATTATTTTCAAGGATCTTGTAACCTAATTCGGTAGACTCAAAAAGTCCTGAAAGTATTTGATCAATACCAAGGTTTGTCGCATCTATATCTACCAGTTTATTAACAGATATAAGATCATCATTGTAAAAGAAACGATAATTCGTCTCCTTTTCCAGGATTCCAAAGACTTCCCTTATCGATTTATCTTTAGCTACAAATGAGATTTGCCCGTATCCCGTTGCTGAAAGATCCAGAGCAAAAACCAGAGCCAGGATGATTGTCAGTTTCATAATAAGCATGAATTTGTGAAAACTCCTTTGTGGAGGGTCATAAAACAATAATTTTTTCATAATTTTGAAATGTGTTAGGTTATTTGAACATGATTATGACCTGCCTTCGAAAACCGGCCATAATAGTTGTAGCTATGACTTAATATCTGGGAGTACAGTCGCAAACTGTCTCCCTTTTTTTAATCTTTCGCTATATTCATAGGCAAATGGGTTTAGGATAGTAATTTGTTTTTTATAATTATTAAGTCCTTTTCTCTTCACTTATTCCAGAAATTTTTCAAGCTGCCTGACATCTGTAAACAGATAAACTGTCTTTCCTTCAAGAGAAAAATTGATTGATGCTGTCAGTTTAATTACATTCAGCACTTGTTCTAGAGTTTCATCCATCAGAACGCCCGTGAACCTGAATTTTTTCAGATCCTCGTTAACGAAAACGAAATTCACATCATACTTTCTCTGAAGATCGATACTGAGGTTCCCAAGGCTTTCACCACGGAAAATAAGTTTTCCCTTTGTCCATGCAACCGTTTTTTCAACATCTGCTTTAGGTGAAATAAGTACATTTTCAAAATGAGTTTTTAGCTTCTCAGGTTTTACGATCTCCTCATCTGTTTTCTCAAGCAGGTATCTATCTGCATCTTTGTAGAAAATTGCTTTCTGATTAGGATTCAAATCAATTAATTCTTCTTTCTCACGGCCCTCTGATGAAGAATTTAAAATTTCAACCTTTCCATTGATCAGTGTTGTTTCAATGGTGTTCTCATCAGGGTATGCTTTAATATTGAATTCCGTCCCGACTGCAATAACATTAATAGAACCCGCACTTACTATCATCGGGATTTCGGTATTTTTAGCAACTTTAAAATATGCCTCACCTGTTAGAGTAAGATCTCTATTGCTGATATTGAAATCGTTACGGTATTTTAGGGAGCTCCCTGCATTCAAAATTACTGATGTGCCGTCAGGAAGCTTTATCTCTGCTTTTGATCCGTAAGGTGAATTAATTTCAGTGTAAGCAGGCTGACTAAGTACCTTATTCTCTGTTCGTGAAAAAGGAAAGACCTTTCCTAGCAGAAATACCCCCGTCAATATGGCTGCTGCAGATGAAACATAAAGAATTATTTTTGAAAGGGAATGCTTTCTTATGATAACATGTTTTGTTTTAAGTTGCGATAGTATATTGGCGTATACTTCATCGAAATCAACACTCGTGTCATAAACAGAATTCCCTTCGTGAAATTCAGTTATGTGTTTATAGATTATTTCTTTAAAAGCTTCCTCATTCTGATCGTCGGTGATCAAATCATTAAACTGACGACTTTCATTTAATGTCAGCTTCCTTTGAAGATACTTGTTCAGTAAATCTTCAAGGAGGTTCAGGTTCTTCATAGAAGGCTATTTTAATATTAATACATCTCAGGAGATAGAAACACTCACTGTAATACAAAAAAAATCTTTATAATGAAACAGATCTGATGAATTCGGTCAGGATAATAATTCACGCCTGAATTTTTTTTTGAGAACATTGTTGACTCTGTAAATCTGGTTTTCAACTGTCCTTACCGAGAGATGAAGCTTCTCAGCGATCTCCTCACAGGTAAGTCCTTCCCTGCTTTTCAGATTATATATCTCTCTTCGCTGGGGCGTCAGTGAATC
>JBBRSO010000157.1:0-6364 GCA_038245405.1 Bacteroidales bacterium | reverse complement strand
TTTAACTCCTTCGGAGTTAGAAATCATTGCATGGCTTAATAATGACAGTGCGTGAAACTTTCTGTAAACAAGCCATGAAGTGGCTTAATCCGAATAACCGTGGGTTTCACCCACGGTAGGCAATACCCCGTTCTTCTCAACCCTGAAAGGGTTGAATATTAGAGTTTTATATTTCGATAGCATTGGTAATTAAATAGATAGCATGAAAGGCAGATTGTTAATCGTCGACGATCACAAACAGGTTCTGAAAGCACTAATCCAATTGCTCGAAACGGAATTTGAATGCATTACAGGAATTTCAAATCCCAATCAGATAATCAGTTTAATAAAAAAAGAGGAGTTTGATGTAATCCTTCTCGACATGAACTTTTCAGCAGGTGTAAACACCGGTAATGAAGGATTATACTGGCTCAATTGTATACTGAAATCAGATCCATTAGCCGCGGTTGTTATGATAACAGCCTATTCAGATGTTAACCTGGCCGTTAGAGCTATAAAAGAAGGCGCAACAGACTTCGTTGTAAAGCCATGGGACAATAATAAGCTTATTGCAACCATGCATACAGCTTTTAAACTCAGACAATCAAAAATCGAAAATAAAAAGCTTCGGGAGAGACAGAAACAAATAAACAAAGGAAACTGTAAACAATATACACTTCTCATTGGAAAATCGGAGCCAATGGAGAACGTGTTGAAGGTGATAAATAAGGTTGCCAGAACAGATGCCAATATTTTAGTAATCGGAGAAAATGGTTCGGGAAAAGAATTAATTGTCAGAGAAATCCATAATAATTCGCGCCGGACCGATGAAGTTTTTATCAGCATTGACCTAAGCACTATAACTGAGACATTATTCGAGAGTGAGATGTTCGGTCATGTCAAAGGTGCTTTTACTGATGCAAAAGAAGATAAACCCGGGTGGTTTGAGACTGCTTCAGACGGCACTTTGTTCCTCGATGAAATCGGCAATCTTTCATATAATATGCAGTCAAAACTGCTTGCAGCCATTCAAAACAGGGTTATCTACAGGGTAGGATCAAAAACGCCCATCCCGTTTGATATACGACTAGTGTGTGCTACAAATAAAAACATCGGAGAAATGGTCTCCAAAAATCTTTTTCGTGAAGACCTGTATTACCGGATCAACACAATTGTGATTGAAATACCACCATTGCGCGAACGTGGTGAAGACATCGTTTTGCTCTCTGAGCACTTCTTAAAGGAGTATGCCGGTAAGTATGAGAAATTCCATTTGAAATTTAGTAGCAAAACACTCGACAAGCTCATGAAATACAACTGGCCCGGAAATGTAAGGGAATTACGACATACCATCGAAAAAGCTGTAATTCTGTGTGAATCGGATGTATTGATGCCGGAAGATTTTCACATCTCACATCAAATGCAACATCAGATTCTACAACAAAAACCATTGACATTCGACGAAATAGAAAAACAGGCTGTACAAAACGCCATGAGTAACAATAATGGAAATGTTATGAAAGCATCAAAAGAACTGGGTCTGGCACGGCAAACCATGTACAACAAAATACAAAAGTATAACCTATAAAAGCCTGTCGCCATGGTACTAAACAGATTTTTTATCAATGTGCTGGTCAGGGTGGCTCTGATCACATTATCCGGAGTGGTGTTTGGAGTTGTTCTGCAACATCTCAACCATGGATACTATTATACTCTTGCAGGAATTATTTTTCTTATTCTGCTTCAGACAATTTTGCTTCTGCAACAGGTTAATAAAACAAATACAGATCTGGAAAAATTCTTATCAGCAGTTCAGGATCATGATTCATCTATTCGTTTTCCTGTGAACACAAAAGACGACTCATTTAGAAAATTGCATGACAAGATGAATACTGTAAATACATTTATTCATAATGTTAAAATTGAAAATGAGAGAATAAACCAGTTTCTGCAAAGCGTAGTTGACCATGTTGACATCGGACTATTATCTTTTGATATGAATGGCCGGATTGGAATTTATAACAACGCGGCAAAAAAGTATTTACATGTTCAAACACCTTCCTCCCTTTCATCATTAAAAACCAGGAATGAGGATTTGTTTAAAATAATAAATACTATAATACCAGGACAGGAGATATTGCATAAGATTAAGGCAGACAATCATTTACAAAGTGTTCTTTTGAAAGCCGCTGAACTGAAATTTGAAAACAATACAATTAAACTTGTCTCTTTTCAGGATATTACAAATGAACTTGATAAAAAAGAACTGGAATCCTGGCAAAGACTGATCAGAGTTTTAACACATGAAATAATGAATTCAATAAGTCCGATCACCTCTCTCACCGGAGTGATTTCAGGATACTTTAAAAACAATGCAAATGACATCCCGCTGCCAATGGAAAAGATTGATCAAATAATTGTTACCAAAACACTTTCGGGCTTAAGTACTATTGAGGAAACAGGGAAGGGATTATTGGATTTTGTTGAAAAATACAGAAGTCTTACATCATTACCTAAACCAAATTTATACCCGTTCTCTGTTAACAGCCTGTTCGTGAAATGCAAACTCCTCATGGAGTCAATTATTTCAGATAATATTGAAATAACTGAAAGTGTTGTGCCAGGAGATCTGGCATTAGAAGCAGATTTTGCCCAGGTGGAACAGATTCTTATTAATCTGATAAAAAACTCAGTAGAAGCATTATCAGGAAGGAAGAATGGAACAATACATTTGAAAGCATTCAACACCGATGATAGCATTGTGATAATGGTTGAAGATAATGGACCTGGAATACCACATGAAATTATAGAAGATATTTTTGTGCCATTTTATACAACCAAAAAAAGCGGTTCAGGAATAGGATTAAGCTTGTCACGACAGATAATGCAGAATCATGATGGGACAATATCGGTGAACTCTTCTCCCGACAAGGGATCAGAATTTACGCTCAAATTTCATAAATAAAAATATGTGCATGAGTTAATGCTGTATTGCGCTTAAAATGGCATTACAAAAATGCTTATATTTGATACCCATTCTAAAATAATTAAAAAATGAAAAACATAAGGAGAATACTAGTTATGCCCGCTTTATTTCTATTGCCGGTATTTTTTACCGGTCTTTATGCCCAGGTAGGGAAACAACCCATTATCGGGCATTGGGATCTTACAGTTGACATGGGTAACAACCAAACGGCTCCTTCGTGGATGGAGGTGAAATTATCAGGAACTAAAACACTTGTCGGATATTTCGTAGCCGATGCAGGAAGCGCAAGACCAATATCAAAAGTGACAGTCGATGGACAAAAAGTTACTTTCAACATTCCTCCACAATGGGAGACAGGTTCAAATGACCTCTATTTTGATGGAACCCTTGATAATAATAAATTATCAGGAAACATAACCACCCCTGACGGTCAGAAACATTCATTTACCGGAGAAAGAGCTCCCAGCCTTGTAAGAGAAAAAGCTCCTGTATGGAATAAACCGGTTAAGCTTTTCAATGGAACTAACCTTGATGGCTGGGTATCACAGAAAGCTGACAACCAGTGGGTAGCTATAAATGGTATTCTTACAAGCCCAAGACCAGGATCCAACCTGATTACCAAAGAAAAATTCAATGATTTCAAACTGCATATCGAGTTCCGTTTTCCTGCCAATAGCAATAGCGGAGTTTATTTACGTGGCAGGTATGAACTGCAAATTATCGACAGTAAAGGTGAGGAACCTTCCTCAGTGTTGTTTGCCGGAATCTATGGATACCTTACGCCTAATGAAATGGTCGCAAAGGCACCCGGAGAATGGCAATCGTACGACATAACACTAATTGGCAGACGGGTTACTATTGTTGCAAATGGAAAAACTGTAATCTGTGATGCTATCATCCCTGGTATAACCGGCGGAGCAATCGACAGTAATGAAGCAGAACCCGGACCGATTTTATTACAGGGCGATCATGGCACAATCGAGTACAGGAATATCATAATTACTACTGCCAAATAAAAGACATTGCGAATTTTAACGCCCGGTATCATCCTACCGGGTTTTTTGTAACCTTTACGAATAAATATTCTCTTGCCGGATGACAAATTATAACCGGATATCATCAATCGATATCATGAGGGGGCTTACCCTGGTACTGATGCTCTTTGTAAATGATCTCAACATGCATGTTGCGCCTTCCTGGCTCGGTCACCGTGCAGCACAGTTCGACGGTATGGGACTGGCTGACTGGGTTTTTCCCGGGTTTCTTTTTATCGTAGGGATGGCGATACCTTCAGCGCTTTCAAAAAGATTTTCATCCGGACAGTCAGTTTACGACATCAGCCGCCATATCTTTACAAGATCGCTGGTACTGATTATAATCGGTGTTTTGATGCTTAACAGCGGCAGGGTAAATGCAGAGTTAACCGGTATCAGTGAAAACCTGTGGGCAATATTAATGTATATCGCAGTTTTCCTTTTCTGGAATGATTATCCCGATAAAGAGAATAATTTTTTCACTGTTGCCGGTCTCAAGATCCTTGCCCTGGCAATATTCATATTCCTGATATTTAAATTCAAGTCAGGACAACCTGAAAACAATGGTTCTCTTATAACGGGCTGGTGGGGAATATTGGGTCTCATAGGCTGGGCATATCTTGTGTCGGCCTTTTCATACGTCCTGTGCCGCGATTCAATTATCAAAACTTCATTAGTAGCGTCTCTATTTCTTATACTCAACATTCTGTCTTCCCTTAATCTGCTTGAATTTCTCAACCCGGTAAAACCAATATTTGGGATCATCCTGGATGGGAACAATCCTCTGATAGTTCTCACCGGACTGATAGCAGGACTTATTATAAAAAATATTCCATCAAAAGAATACAAAAAGGTTATCCTTGTTTTTACAGGATTGGGTATCGTATATCTTATTTCAGGATTTATCCTTAGAAAATGGTTTATCATCTCAAAAATCCAGGCTACTCCAAGCTGGGGAATGATATGTTCGGGAATCAGCATGCTGGTATTTATCCTTCTATACTGGGTGGCCGACATCAGGAAGAAAATAAAATGGGCAGAATTTTTAAGGCCTGCAGGCGAAAACTCTCTCACCACATATCTGGCCCCTGATATCCTTTACTACCTTATCTGGAGTACCGGCTTCCAAATACTGATTTATAAACAATCACAGGAGCCATTAATAGTTATAGCAGGATCATTAGTATGGGCACTACTCATGGTCGGCTTAACCGCCTTGCTCGCCCGGCTTAAAATAAGACTGAAGATCTGATCTATTTTAGTTATTTGCTGACGGCCATATTCCTTGAAGACCATAATACAACGCCTTGTTCAATAGCCCGTCGCCACCTTTTGAAAACAATTTAATCTTGTTAAACTTTTCCGTTGGGAAAACAATGCTTGTCATAACAAGTCTTCCATCATCAACAAATAATTCAGTTGAACCGGCATCAATGAATATATGTAGCTTCAAGCTGGGCCCTGCTGTATAGGGAGCCTTAGAAATACCGGCAAATCTATTTGAAAAGGCTGAATTACCCGAGTAACGCCTGTCAATATAAATCTGTTTATTATTAACCGAATAGCCAATTAAAAATTGTTCTTTAAGATCATTCTCAAGAATAATCCCAAGCGAATCAGCTTTATTAGCTGTAAGATTAAAACCAAGAAATAACTCGCACTGCATTAATGATCTCCTCCCGGAGAAGATTTCTTTTTCACCTGAAAAACTTATTTGTGTTATCGAAGCGGTGTCAGATCTACTGCGGAGAGCAGCAATCTCACTCACTGGTTTTGATGTAACAAAGTAATGGTTGTTTTCCCGGGCAACCGATAATTCGCGTGGGATTGTCGTGGCGCTTCTCCAAACAACGGTCGGAACCACGGTGGCATAATCCCAGTTACTCATCCAGCCGATGAAGATCCTTCTTCCATCCTCAGGAGGTATATTTGACCATGTTACACCTGCATAATTATCCCGTCCCCAGTCGAGCCAACTCACTGATGTTGCATCAGGAATAAATTTATGTCCGTCGAAATCGCCTGTAAAATATTGTGTTGCTGAACCACCATTAGGACCACCGGGATTTATACTCACAAGCATTACCCATTTGGTCTTGTCTGTTCCTTCCACTTTCAAAGGAAACAGATCAGGACATTCCCAAACACCTCCATGAGCGCCAACGCCTTTTCCAAATTCACTTTCAAATGTCCAGTTTTTTGTGTCGGGTGAAGAATAAATTTGAACTCTGTCAAAGACTGCCATAATCAAATCCCACTTATCTGTTTCTTCATTCCAGAACATTTTCGGGTCTCTGAAATCGCGGATCCCGGGATTTTTAAGAACAGGATTACCTGTATATTTTATCCATGTTCTGCCTTTGTC
>JBBRSO010000156.1:0-6393 GCA_038245405.1 Bacteroidales bacterium | reverse complement strand
TTCAAGAGTATTTATTGTACCAGATTTCAGTTTCGGTGTTTATTATACTGATCAGAGTTTTTTTGTAGGTTTCTCAGTACCTAAACTACTTGGTTATAAATTTAATTACGACAAAAATAAGTACACTCTCCTGTTTAAACCCGATCAATATAATTATTTGCTTAATACTGGTTATGTTTATAGTTTAAACGACAAGGTGAAGTTATTCCCATCAACACTGGTGACAATCTCGCCAGGAGAAAAGGTACTTGTCGATTTAAATGGCTATGTAGGCTTTAACGATCGCATATGGGCGGGAGTTTCCTATCGGACCAAACGATCAGTTGGTGCACTATTCCAATTCGCAGTAAACAACCAGATTAAAATTGCCTATGCTTATGATTTCGATTTGGGAAAATTAGGTCATTATAGTAATGGTTCGCATGAGATTATGCTAAGGTACGAGTTTCGCTATAAGGTTGACGCGGTAAGTCCATTGAACTTTTAATGTTTTTGGAAAGGAAGTTAAAGAAGTTGTCGATATACTGACAAAAGTTTGCAATATTTACATTAGGAAAAATATAAGGTAATTCTTATCATGGTAAGAAAATTTGTTATAGTCGTTCTGATAGTTTCTCTTTCGCAACTTTTATTAGCTCAATCAGAAACCTATACAGTCAAAAAAGCATATTTCAGTTCTGATAAATATGATGAGTTCTCTCCGGTCTTCTATACCAATGGAATAGTCTTTTGTACAAACCGGAATCTTGGATTTTCAAATCGATCAACGGCTGATAACAAAGGCCTTTTTAAAATCTATTATACAGATTCGACCGGGAAACGGGATTGGGAAAGCGCAAAACTGTTTTCAAAAAATCTGACCTCAATATTAAATGACGGTCCGGTTACCTTCAACAGGAAAAGAGATACTGTCTATTTCTCGAGGAATCAGGATGTAACAAGTAAATTGAGTGATATCTCAAGCACAAGGAATAAGCTTGGGATCTTTTCAGCGGTTCTGGTTGAAGGAGAATGGATAAAAGTGAGGGATCTGCGAATGAACAATGAATGGTATAATATTACAACTCCGTGTCTGTCTCCGGATGGAAAGAAATTATATTTCGCATCGGATAAGCCAGGAGGTTTTGGAGGCTCTGATCTTTATTACAGTGTCTGGAAAGGTGATAGATGGGAAGATCCTGTTAATCTGGGACCAGTTATCAATACAAAAGGAAATGAGTCATATCCTTTCGTGAATGCAGTTGGTGAACTGTTTTTTTCCTCCGATGGCCATCCGGGTTACGGTGGGAAAGATATCTACTTTTCAATGATTTCGGATACTACCTGGATTGAACCTGTTCGTCTCGATCCTCCAATTAATTCACCGCACGATGATTTCGGGATTCTAACTGATCCATTGACCCATCAGGGATACTTTTCGTCAAACAGGGATAAATCGATTGATATTTACTATTTCCACACAAATACACCTCAGGTACTTTACAATCAAATCCAAAGAGCAAACCAATATTGCTTCCAGGTTGCCGACAGTGGCTCAATGGTAATTGATACCGTAAATCTCCGGTTCGTCTGGAATTTTGGGGATGGAGTCAGTGAGTCTGGTCAAAGAGTTAAACATTGCTATCCTGGAGCCGGAAAATTTCTTGTCAGACAGGATCTTGTGGATAAGAAGACCGGAAAGTTATTTTTTACTAAAGGGATATACAGAATAGAAATTCAGGATTTTAAACAGCCATTTATAAAATCAACCGATTTTGTAATCAAGGGGGATACTTTAAAGTTTGATGGTACTCGGTCAAACCTTCCAGGGTATAAAATTTTAAGTTATCGTTGGAATTTCAGAGATGGAACTAACGCTTTGGGTGAAAAAGTAATACATACCTTTAAGACGAGCGGGGAATATCTTGTTAATCTGGAACTTGTTTTAAAGTCAATCCTTACTGGAGAAGATCGCAAAACAGGTGTTTCTAAAAAAGTAATGGTTTTTGAGAATAAAAGAGATAGGGATAACTATATATCCAGTACAGGTTCAGTTTCTGCCAAATTACAGGCGAAAAGTGAAAATTTTGAAATAAAGACCCAATTTTCCGCTGAAGATGAGTCTAAGAAGGACGTTGTTTATAGTGTAGAACTGGTGTCAACAAAAACTAAAATCACTAATAATGCAGCCTTCAGAAGTGTACCAAAAAAGTATACTGTAAGTGAGAAATATGTTCCTGATGATAGTACTTACTCATACATTGTTGATCAGCAGATGACACTTATGGCCACTTATCCTGCATATAGTGAGCTCTATTCCCTCGGATTTAAAAATGTCAAAATACGAACATACGTTCTGACAGATCCATCTGAAAAAGAGCTTCATAATCTGATCAAGATTAATGGAGCATTTGCCGATTCGTATTTTGATGCATCAAACAGGCTGACTTCAAATGCTTATATCATGCTTGATCAGATCGTGAAACTGATGAATAAGTACCCATCAATTAAACTCGAAATTGCTGTGCATTCAGATAATACAGGTGCTGCAGAATCAAATCTTGCTCTGTCTCAATTGCGTTCACAGCTTCTTGTCTCTTATCTGGTTAACAGAGGAATTAATGCAAAAAGACTGATGGCGACGGGATTTGGAGGCAGCAAACCGATTGCTTCAAACTTCCTCGAGAAGGACCGGAAATTAAATAGGCGGATAGACTTTATAATAATAAATTAATGCTCTGATTCGAAAGCTTCTTAGTTCTTACTATTTATGATACGGGATTAAAATGAACCAGTAGTAAATTATTCCAAGTACTTCGCGTAAATTTTTAATAAACCTGTATGATCTTGAATTTGAATAGTAATAATCAGGTATGGAAATGATACCGATAGAATACTTTTCATTTAAAATTTTATTATAAATCATCCATGTACGTCTTGCATGTGCTCCAAGGCTAATAATATTTATTCCTGTCACCTCTTTATGCGACTTTTGTAACCAGTCGCGAAATGCAAGAGCACTTGTCAGTGTACGGTTTACTTCTACCTTTTCGCCTATGCAAGCTGTTATCGATGAAATGTCGACACCTAATAGGCTTAATTGTTGTCTGGCATACTCAGCGTTTGAATAATAAGTATCAAAAGTCTTTCTGCCATCAATATCTGTTACAATGTATTTTGAATTAGTCAGATTAGGGATTGTTACCTTTTTATCTATAGTAATTTCTTTGATAAATAAATTCCTATCCCCCAGTTCTCCCCACCGGTCATTATCGAATTGAAGCATAATTGAATCGATCCTGTTAATATTTCCTCTCCATTTGACATTATAAATTTTCTTTCTTCTGACAGCTAAAAAATCGGCGGTAAGGGAATCATTCATATAAAAATTAAAATGAGCACGGTTATCGCCCGCCTCTTCACTGTAGGCTGCAATGTCAATTGAGTGCAATCTGATTTTAGACGGCTCCGCCTTGTTTTCCAACGTATGGAATATAACGTATCCATTAGCTGACACTCTCCGGTATGCATTTGAAGTTTTAAGACCTGTTGTAACAATTAAATCATATGGATTTTGCTTAAATTCCTTTACAGCCAACTCAAGTGCGTAATCAGGCAACCAGCCTTCTACAATCAGAATATTTGCATTTACATGATCTGATTTTGAAAGATAGCCTGAGAGATAGTTGAATGCCGGCAAAAGTAATATATACCAGAAAACAAATCCAAAAAGCAAAATGAAACCAGCTATTAAAAGACGCCTTTTTCTGTTATGGAATTTTCCCATTCTACTATTATTTTACTCCTGATAAATATAATATCAACAAACTGTTTAGAGAAAAGTAAGTGTTCATTATTCTGATTCTTAGGTTACAATAATTTTATATCCCAGACTCAAAGAAACCAGTAATTGATGGCTTCCTAGTCGGAGACTATCAGGCTCTGGGCAAATTGAAAGATATTGTTCGCACCTAATTCTACAATGTAAAGGCCAGATTTAAGGCTTATGGGTAACTGCAGATTTTTAATCTCAGGATCAAAAATTTTCTCTAACATGATTTTTCCTGAATAGTCTATAATCCTGACCATATCAGGTTTAAATGTTGGTTGTTTCATTGAGATGTTTAACAAATTCCTAACCGGGTTAGGGTAAATAACCACCTCTGAATTTTTTTTAGTATTTGTTGCCACGGATGAGCCAAAAACTTTAAGTTCTGATACAATATTCGAACTGTTCAGTGAATTGCCATGTCCAATATATTTCAGATATGAGTATTCTTTAGCGGTTTCCGATTCGGGAAAAAGAAAGACCTGGTTATTACCAGAAAAATTACAGGAAGTTGAATTTATCAGAATTGGCCGCCAGGTAATACTATCCTTTGAAGCATAGATATCAAAGAAAAAACTGGATTTCTGACCCGGCAAAAAGGTTATCTCTAAATGACTTATTTTGAATGGTTGCGCGAGGGTAAAATTGAGCCATTGGTTATCACCATTAGCTGTCCAATTAGTTAAAGTGTTCCCGTCTGTAACATTTAAGGGGGCACCAGGTATCAAAGAAGAGCTTGCTCTGATTTTTTTCATTCTTGCCATTTCCAGTTCCCGTTTATATGGCAAAATGTTTATTGGAATTGTTTTTGATACAACTGTTGTTCCCACACTCACGTCAAATTGAAATTGGATAGTCTGTAATGAATTTACAGGAGGCGCAAGGAACTGTATCTTAGAACTGGTGGAAGATAAAACAGCGACATTGTTTGATGCAGTCCATTTATAAGTTATCACTTCTTTAGTTAAATCATAGCTTACAGAAGGTTCTATTTCATAAATAAATCCTGAATATACCTCAGACAGGGTCTTCAGTGTAATGACAGGTGGCGAGGTGGATTGATTATCGTTCTTCAAATTATTTGTAACTGGTTTGAGACTTATATTTATTGCTTGCCCCCCAGTACCTGTCTGTAATATGTTAGCAGATGGTTTCGTGTATGATACAGTAACTAGCTCACCAAATTTTACAGGACTTTGAAGTGTCAGCAGAACCTTGGAGCCCGATATTGCTATTTTGCTTACAACCCGCACTATAGAATTCACCTGAACGGAGAAAGCAGAGGTAACCGGAACAATATTTGCAAGAGTTGAATTATATGTCATGTCAACTATCGTTGGCGTAGAGCTTCCAATGAATGAAGAAACATAAACCGGTATTATGACTGTTACAGTTCCGGCAGTCTCGAATGCTCCAAGATCCGGGGCGTTGCCATTATATGGAAGTCCTGCATTTACCCCGGCGTCTATTAACCGCGATCCGGGTGCAAGATGCATGAAACTTATATCAGGCAAAGTACCATCGGCTTTTCTCAGCCCTTTTGCAGCAGTTGCTGTAAGTGTTACAAAATCGGCATCAGTTAATGTGCCAGATTGCCAACTGTTATTTGATAGCACACAATTATTACGAAGGTAATTGTTTTGTCGGCCACCACCGTTTACATCATTTTTGTATGATATACAGTTCTTTATTGTTGCAATGCCCGAATAATCTCCTGCAGTCGAATAGAACCCAAATCCCGATCTTTTATTATTATAAGCGGTACAATTGTATAATGTCATATCACTCACGGGGCCGTTATCCTGCGATTCATCAAATCCACCAAGGTCATTGTTCCAGGCTACACAATTTGTACATATCCTTTGAGTTCCTGTTTCCTTTGGCAATGGAGTTAAGCCAAGTTTAAATCCATCACCGTCACCTACAATATCTGTCCAGTCACCGGCTGTATGTCCATTTTCAAATGCCCAGCAATTGTTATATGTGATATATCCGGCACCTCCCATATTATCATAACCGTCGTCGGAGTTATTCCATGCTCTGCATCCCTCATAAAACACATGAGTTCCGGCGTTGCCATTCTGACTAAATCCATTGCAATATCCTCCTGCACTACCACTTGAAACAGCTCCAAAAAGGATATCGCAATTATTATAAGAATCACAGTTTGTAAAATAAATATAGTCGCACTCACCTCCGAATGAGAATCCTCCTCCGCAGCGGGTAAGTGCACATTGTTCTAATGTAATATGATTTGAAGCTCCACCTACCCAGCCATCTGCAGGCCTGTCACCATAACCATGCTCGTTTACGTTCTGAACTGTTAATCCTTTGAAGCGTATGTAACTGCACCCATCAACCAAAATGCCAACTTTCCAACCCGCTTGTTTAATATTTGAACAATCAAGGACAGGAACTTCAGTACCAAAGGCACTGATCGTAATTTGATTTGCTGAAGTACCGTTCTTATAGGCGATCCTTACACCAACATATGCTCCTCCGCTCAACGTCCCTGAAGGACTGTAGGTGCCTCCACGTACATAGAGAATGTCACCAGCAGAAAGTTTGTTAAAAGCATATTGCCA